>DASTGH010000104.1:0-17701 GCA_035719345.1 Anaeromyxobacteraceae bacterium | reverse complement strand
GGGCGCGCCGCCCGCCAGCGGGTCGCCCGCCCTCCCCCGGCTCCCCACTTTGGCCGTGGCCGGCGGCGGGCGGCGCCGCGCAAGATGCCGCCCACGGCGCCCCACATGACCTCCACCCCCAGGCCGGCGCGGATGGCGCCCGGCGCGGACGGCGCCGCGGGGGCGCCGGCGTGGCGGCACGTCGTCCGGCTGGAGAAGGTCGACATGACCTTCGGCAAGGTCCGGGCGCTCTCGCAGATCGACTTCGAGGTCGGCCGCAACGAGATCGTCGGCCTCCTCGGCGACAACGGGGCGGGCAAGTCGACGCTCATCAAGATCGTGAGCGGCGTGCTGCGGCCGACGGCCGGCCGCATCAGCGTCCGCGACCGGCCCATCGACCTCGACGACTACTCGGTGCGGATGGCGCACGAGCTGCGCATCGAGACGGTGCACCAGGGCCAGTCGCTCGGGGAGAAGCAGCCGCTGTGGCGGAACCTGTTCGTCGGCCGGCAGATCACGAACCGGCTCGGCTTCATCGACGTGAAGAAGGAGAAGGAGATCGCCGACCGCATCCTGCGCCAGGCCATCGGCTTCCGCGGCGCCGGCATCACCGCCGAGTCGCGGGTGCGCGACCTCTCCGGCGGCGAGCGGCAGGGCATCGCCATCGCCCGCGCCATGCACTTCGAGGCCGACCTCATCGTCCTCGACGAGCCCACGGCGGCGCTGGCGGTGAGCGAGGTGCGCAAGGTGCTCGCCTTCGTGCGCAGCGTGAAGGAGGGCGGCCGCGCCTGCCTCTACATCGAGCACAACCTGGCGCACGTGCACGAGGTGGCCGACCGGCTGGTGGTCCTCGACCGCGGCCGGGTCGTGGCGCAGCTCGCCGCCGGCGACGTCAGCCTGGCCGAGCTCACCCGCCTCATGATCGCGCTGCACGAGGGGAGCCCCGATGCCCGCCGCTAGCCGCCTGCTGCGGGTGGAGGGCGCGCCCATCCTGGCGGTCCTGGCGGCGCTGGTGGCGGCGTTCATGGTGGCCGCGCCCCAGGTGTTCCTCGGCTACCGCATCTACATGGCCTTCCTCGCCTCGGTGCCGCCGCTCCTGGTCATGGCGGCGGCGCTGACGCTGGTCATCGCCGCAGGCGAGATCGACCTCTCCTTCCCCTCCGTGGTGGCGCTCTCGGGCTGGGTGCTCGCCTTCTTCACCCACGAGCGCGGCTCGCCCTGGCTCGGGTTCGCCCTCGCGCTCCTCGCCGGCGCGGTGGTGGGGTGGGTGAACGGCCTGCTCGTCGCGCGCGTGGGCATCCCTTCCATCATCGCCACGCTGGCGACGCAGTTCCTGTGGGGCGGGCTCACCACCGTCCTCTCGCAGGGGCTCTCCTACGCGCTCGGCGACGTGGACCAGCTCCTGCTCTGGCAGGCGCTGGTGGGCAGGGTGGGGCCGGTGCCGGTGCAGGCGGCCTGGGCGCTCGCGGTGGCGGCGGTGCTGTGGCTCCTCCTGAACCGCCACCGCTTCGGGGAGCACCTGCTCTTCATCGGCGACAACGCCAGCGTGGCGACGGTGGTGGGCGTGAACGTGGCGCGCGAGAAGATCCGCATGTTCGTGCTCATGGGCGTCATGGCGGCCTTCGCCTCGGTGCTCCTCACGCTCGAGAACCGGAGCTTCTTCAACACGCAGGGCGGCGGCTACCTGCTCTCGGTCATGGCGGCCGTCTTCATCGGCGGGACCTCCGTCTTCGGCGGGCAGGCGTCGATGGTCGGCACGGTCGCCGGCGCGTTCATCATCGGCATGGTCGAGGCGGGCCTGGTGGCGACCGGGCTGCAGGGCTTCTGGGTGCGAGCGGTGGTCGGCGCGGTCTTCCTGGCGGCCGTCATCGGCCACCTGCTCATCGACGAGCCGGAGCGCGGGCCGGCGCTCGCCCGCGCCGTGCGGGCGGGGCTGCAGCACGCCTGGCGGAGGTCCTCGCCGCCGCGGGGCGGCGATGCGGTCCAACCGATGTCCCGGAGAGGCGGAGGCACACCATGAGGCGAAGCGCAGCGACGATCATCGGCCTGGTGGCGCTCGGCACCACCCTCCCGGCCCGGGCGCAGGAGGCGCTCGGCGCGGGGCTCACCATGTACTTCCAGATGGGCGGCAATCCCGGCGACGGCTCGACCCTGCCGCGCACCACCGGGGCGCGCGCCGCCGCGGCGGCGTTCGGCGTGAAGCTCGTCGAGCAATACTCCGGCTGGCAGCCGGAGGTCATGCTGAACCACTTCCGCGAGGCGCTCGCCGCCTCCCCCGCCTGCATCGAGATCATGGGCCACCCCGGCAGCAACGCCTTCCAGAGCCTGGTGGCGGACGCGGAGAAGCGCGGCGTCGTCGTCACCTCCGGGAACTCGCCGCTCACCCAGCTCGAGAAGCAGTACGTGGCGAGCGGGTTCGGCTACGCCGGGGTGGATCTGTACGAGGGCGGCAAGCTCACCGCGCAGAAGATGATCGAGTTCGGCGGCCTGAAGAAGGGCGACAAGGCGCTCGAGTACGGGTTGCGCTCCCAGGCCGAGCGCGGCAAGAGCGACCAGGGCCTGTTCGACACGCTCAAGGCCGCCGGCCTGCAGGTGGACTACATCGAGATCAGCCCCGAGGTGGACCACGACAGCTCGCTGGCGGTGCCCATCCTCACCGCGTACCTCCAGAAGCACCCCGACCTGAAGGCGATCGGCACCCAGCACGGCAACGTCACCGCCTTCGCCGGCAAGGCCGTGCAGCAGGCGGGCAAGAAGCCGGGGGAGGTGATCGTGGGCGGGATCGACCTCGCGCCGGCGACGATCGACGGGCTCAAGTCGGGCTACGTGAGCGTGGTGCTCGACCAGCAGCTCTATCTGCAAGGCTTCCTGCCGGTCGTCCAGTGCGTGCTCTCGAAGCGCTACGGCTTCGCGGGCATGAGCACCAACACCGGAGCCGGCGTCGTCACCAGCAAGACGATCAACCAGCTCGTGCCGCTCATCCAGAAGGGCATCCGGTGACGGAGCGGGCGGCGCCCATGCGGGAGGTGCTGGACCGGGTGTTCGGCCCGGGCGGGCGCGCGGTCGTGGCACGCGCGCCCGGGCGCGTGAACCTCGTCGGCGAGCACACCGACTACAACGACGGGTTCGTGCTGCCGATGGCCATCGGGCTCGGCATCGAGGTGGCGGCCCGGCTGCGCCCGGACCGCGAGGTGCGGCTCCACGCCGCCGACCTCGGGCAGACCGATGCCTTCTCCCTCGACGCGCCGCTCGCCCCCTCGCGCGAGCACGGCTGGGCCAGCTACCCGCGGGGCGTCCTCTGGGCGCTGCAGGGCGCCGGGGTCGAGCTCGCCGGGATGGAGCTGGCGTTCGGCGGCGACCTGCCGCAGGGCGCCGGCCTCTCCTCCTCGGCGGCGCTGGAGACGGCCACGGCGCTCGCCGCCCAGGCGCTGCTCGGGTTCGAGATGGAGCGCCCGCGCCTGGCGCTCCTCTGCCAGCGGGCCGAGAACGAGTTCGTGGGGATGAAGTGCGGCATCATGGACCAGTTCGTCTGCGGGATGGGCCGCGCCGGCCACGCGCTCTTCCTCGACTGCCGCTCGCTCGCCTTCGAGCACGTGCCGCTCGCGCTCGGGGAGCACGTCGTCGCCATCTGCCACAGCGGCGTGAAGCACGCGCTCGTCGCCTCCGAGTACAACCGCCGCCGCGCGGAGTGCGGGGCGGGGGTGGAGGCGCTGCGCGCGCGCTTCCCGGAGGTACGGGCGCTGCGCGACGCCACGCCGGAGCAGCTCGCCGCCTGCGCCGGCGCCATGAGCCCCGAGGTGGCGCGCCGTTGCCGGCACGTGGTGACCGAGGACGGGCGGGTGCTCGCCAGCGTCGAGGCGCTCCGGCGCGGCGATCTCCCGCGCTTCGGCGCGCTCATGAACGCCTCCCACGACAGCCTGCGCGACGACTACGAGGTGAGCTGCCGCGAGGTGGACCTGCTGGTGGACCTGGCCCGCGCCGTCGCGGGCGTGCTCGGCGCCCGGATCACCGGCGGCGGCTTCGGCGGCTGCACCGTGAACCTCCTCTCGCGCGCGGCGGTCGACCCGTTCCGGCGCGAGGCGCTCGCGGAGTACCAGCGCCGGACCGGCATCGCGCCGCGGCTGTGGGTGAGCGCGGCGGCGGAGGGCGCCAGCCTGCTCGCCGCACCGGCGTGACGCGCGGCGGCGCGCCCGAGCCCCTCCTGGGGCGCGAGCGGCGAGCGGGGCGCGCCGGCGCAAAGGGCCGCTTGACCGCGCGGATGTGAGCGCTCACAATTCCCGCGGCTTCGCAGCTTCGGGGCAATCCCACCACAGGAAAGCTACGTGAGGAGACGCACATGAAGCGACTGCTCGGAGCAAGCTCCGCTGTCCTCTTCGCCATCGCGCTCGGCGTCAGCGGCACGGCCCGCGCCGCCGAGAAGAAGATCACGCTCGGCTTCTCGCAGATCGGCGCCGAGAGCGAGTGGCGCACCGCCAACACCCAGTCGATCAAGGACGCGGCGGCGGCCGCCGGCATCAACCTCAAGTTCTCCGACGCCCAGCAGAAGCAGGAGAACCAGATCAAGGCCATCCGCTCGTTCATCGCGCAGAAGGTCGACGTCATCGCCTTCTCGCCGGTGGTGGAGACGGGCTGGGAGCCGGTGCTGCGCGAGGCGAAGGCCGCCAAGATCCCGGTCATCCTCTCCGACCGCGCCGTCGACACGAAGGACGACTCGCTCTGGGTCAGCTTCATGGGCTCGGACTTCGTCGAGGAGGGCCGGCGCGCCGCGAACTGGCTCCTCGGCTACGCGCCGGTGAAGGACCTCGCCGCCAAGGGCACCGTCAACATCGTCGAGCTGCAGGGCACGGTCGGTTCGGCGCCCGCCATCGACCGCAAGAAGGGGTTCGAGGACGTCCTCAAGGCGCACCCGAACTACAAGGTCATCCGCTCGCAGACCGGCGACTTCACCCGCGCCAAGGGCAAGGAGGTCATGGAGGCGTTCCTCAAGGCCGAGGGCAAGAACATCAACGTGCTCTACGCGCACAACGACGACATGGCCATCGGCGCCATCCAGGCGATCGAGGAGGCGGGCCTGAAGCCGGGCAAGGACATCGTCATCGTCTCCATCGACGCGGTGAAGGGCGCCTTCGAGGCGATGATGGCCGGCAAGCTCAACGCCACCATCGAGTGCAGCCCGCTGCTCGGCCCGCAGCTCATGGCGGCGGTGAAGGACCTCAAGGCGGGCAAGACGCTGCCGAAGCGCATCGTGACGCAGGAGGGCGTGTTCCCGGCCGAGGTGGCCGCCGCCGAGTACCCGAAGCGCAAGTACTAGGGTGAGGGACCCCCGGCGCGCCCGGGCCGTCGATCGGCGGACGATCGGAGGCCCGGGCCGCGCCGAGCAGCGCGCGAGGCGCCATGGCCGAGGAAGCGGTCCCCATCCTCGAGATGCAGGGCATCTCGAAGCGGTTCCCCGGCGTCCAGGCGCTCGCGCACGTCGACTTCCGCCTGTTCCCGGGCGAGGTCCACGCCGTCATGGGGCAGAACGGCGCGGGCAAGTCGACGCTCATCAAGGTGCTCACCGGCGTGCACCCGGCCGACGCCGGACGCATCCTTCTCGAGGGCGCCGAGATCCGGCCCTCGAGCCCGCTCGACGCGCAGCGGCTCGGCATCAGCACCGTCTACCAGGAGGTGAACCTCTGCCCGAACCTCTCGGTGGCGGAGAACATCTTCCTCGGCCGCGACCGCTCGAGCGCCCTCGCCATCCGCTGGAAGGAGATGCGCCGCAGGGCTGCGGCGGTGCTCGCCGACCTGAACGTCCACGTGGACGTGACCGCGCCGCTCTCCTCCTGCTCCATCGCCGTCCAGCAGATGGTGGCCATCGCGCGGGCGCTCAGCGCGCAGGCCAAGATCCTCATCCTCGACGAGCCGACCTCCAGCCTGGCCGAGGAGGAGGTGCAGCTCCTCTTCGGCGTCATCCGCCGGCTGAAGAGCCACGGGATGGCGATCCTCTTCATCACCCACTTCATCGACCAGACGTTCGAGATCTCGGATCGCATCACCGTGCTGCGCAACGGCGAGCGCGTGGGCGAGTTCCCCACCGCCGCGCTCTCGCGCATGGCGCTCGTGACCAGGATGGTCGGCCGCGAGATCGCCGAGGGTGGCGCGCGCCGCGCTCCGGCCGGCCGCGCCCAGCCGGCCAGGGCCACGGCCCCGTTCCTGCGCGCCAGGGACCTCGGCAAGAAGGGCGCGGTCTCGGGCGTCGACCTCGAGGTCCGGGCTGGCGAGGCCCTGGGGATGGCGGGCCTGCTCGGCTCGGGCCGGACGGAGACGGCGCGGCTCCTCTTCGGCATCGACCACCCCGACCACGGCACGCTCGAGGTGGAGGGGGCGCCGGCCGGCATCGCCAGGCCGCTCGACGCCATCCAGCTCGGCATCGGCTTCTGCCCCGAGGACCGCAAGCTCGAGGGCATCGTGGGCGAGCTATCGGTGCGCGAGAACATCGTCCTGGCGCTGCAGGCGAAGCGCGGCACCTTCCGCAGCCTGTCGCGCAAGCGGCAGGAGGAGATCGCCGACGGCTTCATCACCCGGCTCGGCATCAAGGCCGCCGACGCCGACACGCCGGTGGCCAAGCTCTCCGGCGGCAACCAGCAGAAGGCGCTGCTCGCCCGCTGGATGGCGACCGACCCGCGCATGCTCATCCTGGACGAGCCGACGCGAGGCATCGACGTGGCCGCCAAGGCCGAGATCATGCAGCAGGTCATGGAGCTGTGCGACCGGGGGATGGCCGTGCTCTTCATCTCCTCGGAGATGGAGGAGGTCCTGCGCTACTCCGACCGCGTCGCGGTCATGCGCGACCGCCGCAAGGTGGGGGAGCTCGCCGCCGGCGACGCGGACGAGCGCACCGTCTATCAGATCATCGCGGGAGGTCAGGCGTGAGCGCCCCTGCCGCGGCCGCCGGCCCGGGCGCGGGCCGCCCCTCGCGGCTCGAGGCGCTGCGGGCGATGGCGCGGCGCCGGACGTTCTGGCCCGTCGCCACCCTGGCGCTGCTCCTGCTCTTCAACCTCGCCTGGAACCCGCACTTCTTCTCCGTGACCGTCCGCGACGGCCACCTCTACGGCAGCCTGATCGACATCCTGAACCGCGCCGCGCCTCTCATGATCATCGCCGCCGGGCTCACGCTCGTCATCGCCACCCACGGGATCGACATCTCGGTGGGCGCGGTCGTGGCCATCTCGGCGGCGGTGGCGGCCGCGCTCATCGGCGGGCAGCTCGTCATCAGCGGCGGCGTGCAGGACGTGACCCGCTACCCGCTGCCGCTCGTCATCGCGGCCGCGCTCGGCGTCGCCACCCTGTGCGGGATGTGGAACGGCATGCTGGTGTCGTACGTCGGCATGCAGCCCATCATCGCCACGCTCATCCTGATGGTCACCGGACGCGGCGTGGCGCAGCTCATCACCAGCGGGCAGATCATCACCATCTACTACACGCCGTACTTCTTCGTCGGGAACGGCTGGCTGCTCGGCCTGCCGTTCTCGCTGTTCCTGGTGGCCGCGGTGCTGGCGGTGGTGCTGCTGCTGGTGCGCGGGACGGCGCTCGGCCTCTTCATCGAGGCCATCGGCGTGAACCCGGTCGCCTCGCGCTTCGCCGGCGTGCGCGCCCGCTCGCTCACCTTCTGGGTCTACGCGCTGTGCGGCTTCTGCGCAGGCCTCGCCGGGCTCATCGTCAGCTCCAACGTGAAGAGCGCCGACGGCAACCACGCCGGGCTGGACTTCGAGCTGGACGCCATCCTGGCGGTGGTGCTGGGCGGCACCTCGCTCGCCGGCGGGCGCTTCGACGTGGTGGGCAGCGTCGTCGGCGCGCTCGTCATCCAGACGCTCACCACCACCATCTACGCCATCGGCGTGCCGCCCGAGGTCACGCTGGTGGTGAAGGCGCTCGTCGTCTTCCTGGTGAGCATCCTGCAGTCGGATCGCGTCCGCGCCCGGGTCGGCGGGCTGGCGGGCCACGCGGAGCTGGCGCGATGAGGGACCTCACCGCGCCCTCGCTCCCCGCCCGCCCGGCGCCGGCGCGGCCGCTGCGCCGCCTGCAGGCGCGCCACCTGCCGCTGGCCGTAACCGTGGGCCTGCTGGTGGCCATGTTCGGTGCCGGCTCGTTCCTCTTCGACGGGTTCTTCTCGCTGCAGGTCTTCCTCAACCTCTTCATCGACAACGCCTTCGTGGCCATCGCCGCCATCGGCATGACGTTCGTCATCGTCTCCGGCGGCATCGACCTGTCGGTGGGCTCGGTCATCGCGCTCACCACCATGGTCTCGGCGACGCTGGTGCAGGTGCACGGGTGGAGCCCGGCCGTCGTCATCCCGCTGGTGCTGCTGATGGGCGCGGCCTTCGGCCTGGTCATGGGCCTCGTCATCCAGTACTTCGCGATCCAGCCGTTCATCGTGACGCTGGCCGGCATGTTCCTGGCGCGCGGGCTCTGCTACCTCATCAGCATCAACTCCATCACCATCGACCACCCGTTCTACACGTGGATCTCGGCCATCCGCCTGCCGTTCCTGTTCGAGACGTCCGTCTCGGTGAACGTGCTCATCGCGCTCGTCGTGCTGGCGCTCTCGGTGTGGCTGGCGCACTACACGCGCTTCGGCCGCACCGTCTACGCCATCGGCGGCTCGGAGCAGTCGGCCACGCTCATGGGCCTGGCGGTGCCGCGCACCAAGGTGCTCGTCTACACGCTCTCCGGCTCCTGCTCGGCGCTGGCCGGCGTCGTCTTCACGTTCTACATGCTCTCCGGCTACGGCCTGCACGCGCAGGGCATGGAGATGGACGCCATCTCCGCGGCCGTCATCGGCGGCACGCTCCTCACCGGCGGCTTCGGCTCGGTGGTGGGCACGATCATGGGCGTGCTCATCTACGGCACCATCCAGACGCTCATCATGTTCCAGGGGACGCTCAGCTCCTGGTGGACCAAGATCGTGATGGGGCTCCTGCTCCTCGCCTTCTGCCTCCTGCAGCGGGCGTTCGAGCGGCGGCGCTCGCGCGGGTAGGCGCCGCGGCGCGGCGCCGGGAGTGTGGACCATGGGCGGCTGCGAGGTGCGGAGGACGCCGTTCGGCGCGGCGCGCGACGGGACCGCCGTCGATCTCTACCTGCTGCGGAACGCGGCGGGCATGGAGGTCGAGATCGCGACCTACGGCGCCATCGTGGTGGCGCTGCGCGTCCCGGATCGCGACGGCAACATCGAGGACGTGGTGCTCGGCTACCCGTCGCTCGACGGCTACCTCGTGAACAACAGTCCGTTCTTCGGGGCCATGGTCGGTCGGTACGCGAACCGGATCGCGTCCGGCGAGCTGGTGCTCGACGGCGTGAGCTACGCGCTCCCACGCAACGACGGCGCGAACCACCTGCACGGCGGCCCGGGCGGCTTCCACGCGCGGGTGTGGTCGGCCAGCGCGCGCTCCGCGCCGGGGCTGGCGGCCGTGGAGCTGTCGCGGACGAGCCCGGACGGCGAGGAGGGTTACCCGGGGAACCTCACCGTCGCCCTCACGTTCTCGCTGGGCGAGGCGAACGAGCTCGCCATCGACTGCGAGGCGAGGACCGATCGCACCACGGTGTGCAACGTGGCCCACCACGGCTACTTCGACCTCGAGGCCGGCGCGGCGGGCGACGTGCTCGGGCACCTCTTCACGGTGAACGCGCAGCGCTTCACACCCGTCGACCGCGGTTTCATCCCCACCGGCGAGCTGCGGCCGGTGGCGGGCACGCCCATGGACTTCACCCGGCCGACGCCGCTCGGGGCGCGCATCGACGCACCGTACGATCAGCTCCGGCTCGGGCCCGGCGGCTACGATCACAACTACGTGCTCGACGGCGGGGGCCCTGGGCTCGCGCTCGCGGCGCGCGTCGTCGGCCCGCGGCGCGGGCGCGTCCTCGAGGTGTTGACGACGGAGCCCGGCATGCAGCTCTACGCGGGCAACTTCCTCGACGGCAGCATCACCGGGAAGGGAGGTCGCGTCTACGGGCGCCGGACGGGCTTCTGCCTGGAGACGCAGCACTTCCCCGACTCACCGCATCACCCGAAGTTCCCCTCGACGGCGCTCCGGCCGGGAGAGACCTACCGCACGCGGACCGTGTACCGGTTCGGCGTGGAGCGGTGATCGTTCGGGCGAGGCCGCTCAGGTATCGCGGCCTCCGCCCGCTTTCGCGCTGCCCGGAGCCACCTGCCCGTAGTACGCATCCTTCCCGTGCTTCCGCTCGAAGTGCTTGCGGACGAGGTGCTCGGGGAGCGGCGACGCGTTCGGGGCGACCACGCGGGTGACGAAGGCCATCCTGGCCAGCTCCTCCAGCACCGCCGCGTTGTAGACGGCCGCCTGCGCCGTCGCGCCCCAGGTGAACGGCCCGTGCCCCGCCACGAGGACCATCTGCGTGTGCAGCGGGTCGCGCCCGCGGAAGCACTCGAGGATCTGGTTCCCGGTCTCCGTCTCGTAGTCGCGCGCGGCCGCCGCCTCGCTCATGACGTCGGTGCAGGGCACCTCCTGCGCGAGGTGATCGGCGTGCGTGGTGCCGTAGACCGGGATGGGCACGCGGGCCTGCGCCCAGCCGCTGGCGTAGGTCGAGTGCGTGTGGGCGATCCCGCCGATGCCGCGGAACGCGCGGTAGAGCACGAGGTGCGTGCGCGTGTCGGAGGACGGGCGCAGCGTCCCCTCCACCACCCTCCCCTCCAGGTCGACCACCACCATGTGCTCGGGCGCGAGCTCCTCGTAGGGGACGCCGCTCGGCTTGATGGCGACGACGCCGGCGGCGGGGTCGAGCGCGGAGGCGTTCCCGAAGGTGTAGATGGCGAGCGCGCGCCTGGGGATCTCCATGTTGGCGGCCCAGGCCCGTTCCCTGAGCTCGCCGAAGCGGCTGGCCATGCAGGCTCCTCGTCCGTCTCGCCGCGAGGTCAGCGCGAGCGGTAGGCGGCGTCGTTCCAGCGCAGCTCGTTCCGGAGCGTGCGCAGCTCCGTGCCGTGCCCGATGCGCACGAGCTCGAGCCCCGCCATGGCGGCGAAGTCCTCCAGCTCCGTGGTCTGCACGGCGCGCCCGAAGCTCGTGTGGTGCGCCCCGCCCGCCAGGATCCAGGCCTCGGCCGCCTTCTTGAGGTCGGGGCGCGGCACCCAGAGCGCGCGCGCCACCGGCAGCTTGGGCATGGCGTGCTCGCCCTTCACCACGTCCACCTCGTTCACGATCATCCGCATGCGCCCGCCCATGTCCACGAGCGTGGCGGCCACCGCCGGCCCGGGCCCGGCCTCGAAGACGAGCCGGCAGGGGTCGGACTTGCCCCCGATGCCGAGCGGGTGGACCTCGAGCGACGGCTTGCCGGCCGCGATCGACGGGCAGACCTCGAGCATGTGCGCGCCGAGCACGCGCTCCTCGCCCTTCACCAGGTGGTAGGTGTAGTCCTCCATGAAGGAGACGCCGCCGGGGCGGCCCGCCGAGATCACCTTCATGAGGCGCACCAGCGCGGCGGTCTTCCAGTCGCCCTCCGCGCCGAAGCCGTAGCCGTCCGCCATGAGTCGCTGGCAGGCGAGCCCGGGGAGCTGGCGCAGCCCGTGGAGGTCCTCGAAGGTGGTGGTGAAGGCGCCGAAGCCCCCGTCCACCAGGAAGCTGCGGATGCCCAGCTCCTGCCGGGCGGCGTCGCGCAGCTCCTTGCGGCGGGCGCCGTCCCGGCGCAGCGCCGGCGCCAGCGCGTAGGAGGCCTCGTACTCCTCGACGAGGCGATCGACCGCCGCCTCGCCCACGTCGGCGATGCGACCGACGAGGTCGCCGACGGGGTGACCGTTCACCGCCCAGCCGAGCTGGATCTGGGCCTCGACGCGGTCGCCGCCGGTGACGGCCACCTCGCGCATGTTGGTGCCGCCGAAGCGGGCGATCTTGAGGCGGCGCGACTCGGAGAGCGCGCAGGCGGCGCGCGACCAGCCGTCGAGCGCCGCCTGCACGTCGTCGTCCTGCCAGTGGCCGACCACGATCTTGCGCTCGAGGCGGAGGCGGGAGGCGATGAACCCGAACTCGCGGTCGCCGTGCGCCGACTGGTTCAGGTTCATGAACTCCATGTCGATCTCGCCCCACGGCAGCTCGCGGTTGAACTGCGTGTGGAGGTGGGCGAGCGGCTTCGAGAGCTGGGTCAGGCCTGCGATCCACATCTTCGCGGGCGAGAAGGTGTGCATCCAGGTGATGACGCCGACGCAGGCCGGCGTCCGGTTCGCCTCGAGGCAGGCCTCCAGGATGGCGTCGGGCCCGGTCAGGGTCGGCTTCCACACGACGCGCACCCGGAAGCGGCCCGAGGCGTCGAGGGACTCGGCGATCTTCCGCGAGTCCTCGGCGACGCGCCGCAGCACGTCCTCGCCGTAGAGGTGCTGGCTCCCGGTGAGCAACCAGACTTCCGGCTTGTCCTGGCCGACCATGTGCGCTCCTCGATCTCGAGCGCGAGCGCGGGCCGGTCCCTGCTCCGCCGGCTCCGCCCGCCTTGGGTTTCGGGGGATTGTGAGCGTTCACAATTCACGCGTCAAGCCACGCCGGGGCCGCTCCGCGCGGGGCGCTCCTCATGGCGGCGCCAGGTTTCAAGTGAGCCCCGCCGTCACTTCCGCCGCCATGATCGAGATCCGGCGCCTGGCGGCGCCTCAGCCCGGGGAGAAACTCTCCACCCCGCCCCCGGACCCCCATCGCGAGCATCATCGCAATCGGGCAGCGCCATCAGCGGCCGGAGGCGCCGCGGGTGCTCTGGCGGACGACCAGCTCGGTGGGGATGACGACCCGCGCCCAGGACGGCGGCCCGCCCTCGATCTGGCTCACGAGCAGGTGCAGGCAGCGCCGCCCCACCTCGGCGAAGTCCTGGCGCACCGTGGTGAGCGGCGGCGTGAAGTAGGCGGCCTCCGGGATGTCGTCGAAGCCCACCACGCTGATGCCGGCCGGAGGCTCCCGTCCCACCTCGTGCAGCAGGCGCAGGAGCCCGAGCGCCATCTGGTCGTTGGCGACGAAGACGGCGGTGACACCCGGCAGCGCGACGAGCTGCTGCCCGGCCTCGTAGCCGGAGCGCGCGCTCCAGTCGCCGCGCAGGACCTGCGGCACCGGGGCGCCCGCCTCCCGGAGCGTCGCGCGCCAGCCCTCCTCGCGCTGCTCCGCCTCGAGCCAGTCGGATGGGCCGGCGACGTGCCACACCGTCCGGTGCCCGAGGTCGAGCAGGTGCCGGGTGGCGGCGGCCGCGCCGCGGTACTGATCCACCGCCACCACCTGGGCCGAGTCCTCCGGGCCGGCCTCGACCGCGACGATGGGCACGGCCGGTGGCACGTGCAGGAGCGCGTCCACCGCCGAGCGCTGCGGGGCGATGACGACGATGCCGTCGACTCCCTGCCGCCGCAGCCGCTCGACGCCCTCCAGGACGAGCGCGCGGCTCAGCGAGGTGAGGCTCACGATGCTGATGGCGTAGCCAGCGGCGTGGGCGGCCCGCTCGATGCCGAGGAGCGTGGAGGCCGGCCCGTAGAGCGTCGTGTCGAAGCTCACCACGCCCAGGGTCCGGGAGCGCCCGGTCACGAGCGCCTGCGCCACCGAGTTGGGCCGGTAGTCGAGCTGCCGGATGGCCTCGAGCACGCGCTCGCGCGTATCGCGGCGCACGTGCGGGCTGTCGTGGAGCACCCGCGAGACCGTCTGGTACGAGACGCCCGCGAGGCGGGCCACGTCCGTCATGACCGGCCGGATGCGCTCGTCGGCGCCGGGCCTGCGACCGCCTCGCGCGCCGGGGAGTTTCATCCGGGTCGGACTCCGAGGCGCCGGCACGTGCGCGAGGCTCCATCGCGCTTGACTTCGAAAATGTGAGCGCTCACACTCGCCATCGTATCCCGTTTCGCCGCAACTTCACAGGTCCATCCGGCGCGCCCGCGGCCGCCGGAATCCAGGGAGGAGCCTCATGCAGAGGAAGGGTCTCGTCGCGAAGGCGATGCTCGTCGCGCTCCTGTGGCCGCTCGGGGCAGCGGCGGCCGCCAAGAAGACGTTCGTCATGGTCCCGAAGGGCGTGCACCCGTATTACGAGCCCTGCTACGAGGGCTTCAAGGCCGCGGGGCAGAAGTACGGCGTCACCGTCGACAAGGTCGACCCCCAGAAGTTCGAGCTGCCGCTCCAGGTGAAGGCGATCGAGGAGCTCATCGCGCAGCGCGTGGACGGCATCGCCATCTCCGCGCTCGACGATGCCGGCCTCGTCCCGGTCATCGCCGAGGCGACCAAGGCCGGCATCAAGGTCATCACCTTCGACGCACCGGCGCCCTCGTCCGCCGCGCTCGAGTACATCGGCACGGACAACAAGACGGCCGGGTTCGAGGCGGGCAAGAAGATGGCGGAGCTGACCAAGGGCAAGGGCAAGCTCGTCATCCTCCAGGGCGGGCTGGGCGCGGCCAACCTCAACCTCCGCACGCAGGGGTTCAAGGAGGCGATGGCCAAGTTCGCACCGGGCGTGAACATCGTCGAGGTGGTCGACGTGCAGGGTGACTTCTCGGTCGCGACCAACAAGACCGAGGCGGTGCTGCAGACCTACCCCGACCTGACCGCCATCTTCGCGGTCTCCGCCGAGGGCGCGCCCGCGGCCGCCGGCGTCCTCAAGCAGCAGAAGAAGGCGGGCAAGATCGTCCTGGGCGGCTTCGACGACCTGAAGGACACGCTCGAGGGCATCAAGGACGGCACGGTCGCGTTCTGCCTCGTGCAGAAGACGTTCAAGATGGGCTGGCTCTCGGTGGAGGCGCTCCTCGACGCGACCAAGGGCAAGACGCTGCCCAAGGTCACCGACACCGGCGTGCTCTTCGTCACCAAGGCGAACGTCGGCAACTACATGGACGAGATGAAGAAGGAGTTCGCAGGGCGCAACTAGGCACGAGCACCGTGGGTAGGCCGCGGCCGCCAGCCGCGGGCCGCGGCCACCCCGACGAGGAGCGCGCGATGGAGGTGACGCACGCGGGGGGGGCGGCGCAGGCGGCACGCCGGCCGGGGCGCAGCCTGGTGGCGGCGCTGATCCGGCGGCGCGAGTCGGCGAACCTGCTCGCGCTCGTCATCATCATGGCGGTCATCGGCGCGACCGCGCCCAACTTCCTCAGCGCCGGCAATCTCTACCTCGTCTCGCGGCAGATCTCGTTCGTCGCCATCGTCGCGTTCGGGGAGCTGTTCGTCATCCTGACCGGCGGCATCGACCTCTCGGTCGGCTCGCTCATGGCGCTCGCCGGCATGGCGGCCGCCTGGGCCATGAAGGCCGGGGTCGCGCCACCGCTGGCGGTGGCGGCCGGCCTCGCCGTGGGGCTGGCCATGGGCGCGGTCAACGGCGCGCTCATCTCCTACGTCCGCATCGCGCCCTTCATCGTGACGCTGGGCATGCTCTCGCTCGCCTCGGGCCTGGTGCTCGGGCTGACCAAGGGCTGGCCCATCACCGAGATCCCGGCGTCGTTCCTTCCCATCGCCCAGGGGTCGTTCCTCGGCCTCCCCGTTCCGGTGTGGATCGCGCTCGCCATCGCGATCGTCGCGCACGTGGCGCTCACCTCGACCGCGTTCGGGCGCCGCACCTACGCCATCGGCGGCAACGAGCAGGCCACGTTCCTCTCCGGCATCGACGTGAGCCGCATCAAGTTCGCGCTCTACATGATCTCGGCGGCGACGGCGTCGCTCGCCGGCATCATCCTGGTGGCGCGCTTCAACTCGGCGCAGGCCGACACCGGCAAGGGCTGGGAGCTCGACGCCATCGCCGCCGCGGTCATCGGCGGGACGTCGCTGGCCGGCGGCTCGGGGAGCGTGCTCGGGGTGGCGATCGGCGCCTGCATCATGGGCGTCATCAAGAACGGCCTCGTGCTCATGCGCGTCTCCTCGTACTGGCAGACGGCCATCATCGGGATCATCATCGTGCTGGCGGCGGTGCTCGACCGGCTGAAGTCGCGGCGGGGCGCGTGACATGGAGCCGGCGCTGCTGGAGATGCGCGGCGTCTCCAAGTCCTTCCCCGGCGTGAAGGCGCTGCGCGGCGTCGACTTCTCGGTCCGGCGCGGCGAGGTGGTCGGGCTCCTCGGGGAGAACGGGGCCGGCAAGTCCACGCTCATGAAGATCCTCGCCGGCGTCTACCGCGCCGACGCCGGCGAGATCGCCTGGGAGGGACGCCCGCTCCAGTTCGGGTCGATCCAGGAGGCGCAGCGCGCCGGGATCACCCTCATCTTCCAGGAGCTCAACAACTGCCCGAACCTCAGGGCGCTCGACAACCTGTTCCTCGGCCGCGAGATCTTCCGCGGCCGCTCGCCCTTCCTCGACGGCGCCGCCATGGAGCGCCGCGCGCTCGAGCTCTTCGACTACCTCGGGCTCCGGGTCGACCTCGACGTGGAGGTGAGCCGCCTCTCCACCGCCGTGCAGCAGATGATCGAGATCGCCAAGGCGCTGCTCACGGACGTGAAGCTGCTCGTCATGGACGAGCCGACCTCCTCGCTCACCGACCAGGAGACGGCGCGCCTCTTCCGCGTCATCCGCGAGCTCAAGGCGCGGGGCATCTCCGTCGTCTTCATCTCCCACAAGCTGCACGAGGTGTTCGAGATCACCGACCGGATCGCCGTGCTGCGCGACGGCGAGAACGCGGGCGAGGTCGACCCGCGCCGCGGCACCATGGACGAGCTCATCGCGCGCATGGTCGGGCGCGAGCTCGGGTCGTTCGCCGCGCGAGCCCCGAGCGCCGAGCCCCGCCCCGACATCCTGCGGGTGGAGGGGCTGTGCGGGGCTCCGCACGTGCGCGACGTGAGCTTCACGCTGCGGCGCGGGGAGATCCTGGGCGTGGCCGGCCTCATCGGCTCGGGCCGCACCGAGACGGCGCGGATGCTCATCGGCGCGGATCGCCGGACCGCCGGCCGGGTGTTCCTCGACGGCGCCGAGGTGCACATCGCCGGGCCGAGCGACGCGGTTCGCCTCGGCATCGCCTACGTGCCCGAGGACCGGAAGGTGCAGGCGCTCGTCCTGCCCATGTCGGTGCGGGAGAACCTCACGCTCAGCATCCACCGCGCGCTGGTCCGCTTCCGCGCCTTCCTCAGCCGGCGGCGGGAGGAGGAGGTGACCGACTCCTTCGTCGCAGCGCTGCGGGTGAAGATCGCCTCGCGCGAGCAGCGCATCGAGGACCTCTCCGGCGGGAACCAGCAGAAGGTGGTGATCGCCAAGGGGCTGGCGACGAGACCCCGCATCCTCATCCTCGACGAGCCGACGCGCGGGATCGACGTGGCCGCCAAGGCCGAGGTGCACCGCATCGTCTCGCGCCTGGCGGACGACGGGGTGTCGATCCTGCTCATCTCCTCCGAGCTGCACGAGATCCTGGCGCTCTCCGACCGCGTGCTCGTCATGCACGAGGGCCGGGTGAAGGCGCTCATGGAGCGGGCGGACGCGACGCCGGAGTCGATCATGAGCGCGGCGCTCACCGAGCCGGCGCGCAGCGCGGCGTCGTGACGCTGGCTCTCGCAGACCCCAAACCGGTGCACTTTTTTCACCAGTAGAACTTCACGATCCGTGCCAGCGACCGCGGGGAGCCCGCTTCGTCGCCCCGCCTGGGTCCGGCGCTTAACGCCAGGCGCGCGGCGGGGTGGTCGGGGGCGGGAACACCGCGATGGCCGGGATGACCGCGACGACCGCGCAGACCGCCGGTCCGGCGCCGACCCCCGCGCCCGCGGAGGCACCCGAGCCCGGACGTCCCGGCCGCCGCCGTCGCCTCGCCGTCGCCGCCCTC
>DASTGH010000103.1:0-10548 GCA_035719345.1 Anaeromyxobacteraceae bacterium | reverse complement strand
GCGGCGGCGGCGAGCGCCGTCGCCAGGGCCGCGAATCCAGCGCCGCGAGCCCGGACTCTCACCGGCCGAAAGGAGATCATCGACATGATCAACGCAGGCACCCTCGACCGCACTCTCCGCATCGCGCTCGGCGCCGGGCTCCTCTCCCTCACCTTCGCCGGCCCCCACACGCTGCTCGGGCTCGTCGGCGTCGTCCCGCTCGTCACGGGGGTCATGGGGTTCTGCCCGCTCTATCGGCTCGTGGGCGTGAGCACCTGCCCCGCGAAGCGCTGAGCGTCGCGCCCGTCACTTGCGCGTCGGGGGCGGCGGGGGACCGTGGCCGTGGCGCCGCGCCGCCCGGGGCAGCGGGCGCGCCGCGCCCGGCCGCGGGACGGCGGCGTCCCCCGCCCGTCCCTTCGCCGCCTCGAGGCCGACGAGCCGGCGCATCCCGCGGAGCTCGTCGGGGGTGACCGGCCGGAACTGCCCGGGCCGGAGCCCCTCGACCGAGACGCCGCCGAACTCCGGGCGGAAGAGCCGCAGGACCTGGAGCCCCACCGCCTCGCACAGCCGCTTCACGAGGTGGTGGCGGCCCTCCCCCACGGCGATGCGGATCCAGGTGTTCCGCTCCGCCTCCTCGTGCGGGGCCGCCTCGAGCGCCTTCGCCGGTCCGTCCTCGAGCCGCAGGCCCGTTACCATCCGCTCGAGCTGCTCCGGCGCGGGCTTTCCCTTCACCTTCGCGAGGTAGACGCGCCGGTGTCCGTAGCGCGGGTGGGCGAGGCGGTTCGCCAACTCGCCGTCGGTGGTGAAGAGCACGGCGCCCTCGGCGTCGTAGTCGAGCCGCCCCACCGGGAAGACGCGCTCCTTCACGTCGACGTAGGAGGCGGCGGTGGGGCGCCCCTGCGGATCGGAGAGCGTCGTGACGCAGCCCGCCGGCTTGTAGAGGAGGTAGGTCCGCTGCTTCTCGCGCGCGCTCACGAGCTTGCCGTCGACCGCCACGAGGTCGGCCGCGGGGTCGACCTTGGTGCCGAGCTCGGTCACCTTGCGCGCGTTCACGGTGACGCGCCCCTGCGCGATGAGCTCCTCGGCCTTGCGGCGCGAGGCGACGCCCGCGGAGGCGAGGAACTTCTGGAGGCGTTCGGGGGGCATGCGTCAGGGCTTGCCGGTGGGCTCGGGCGACGGGGCCGCCGCAGGAGCGTCCGCGGAACCCACGTCGGGCGCCGGCGGAGCCGGCGCCTGTAGAGCCTCGGCGGCGGCCCGCGTCTTCTCGTCGGCGGTGGCCATGGCCCGCTCCAGCTCCTCGAGCGCGGCGTCGCCCTCCGCCTGCCTCGCCTGCAGCGCCGCCCGCAGGTTCGGATCCGCCAGCTCGGCGACCAGGCCCTCGAGCCTCGGGCCCGCCTCCTCCGGCGGCGCCTCCTTCTCCACGATCTCGCGGTGCTCCTCGGACAGCTCGTGGAACTCGCGCAGCGTGGGGAGCGAGGCGAGGTCCTTCAGCGCGAAGAACTCCAGGAACTCGCGGGTCGTCCCGTAGAGCATGGGGCGACCGGGCTCCTCCTTCTTCCCCAGGATCTTGACGAGCTTGCGCTCGAGGAGGGCCTTCAGGACCGCGCCGCAGTCCACGCCGCGGATCTCCTCGATCTCGGGCCGCGTCACCGGCTGGCGGTAGGCGACGATGGCGAGCGTCTCCAGCGCGGCGCGGGTGAGGCGCTGCGGCTTCACGCGCAGGAAGCGGCGCGCGTACTCGGAGACGTCGGGGGCGCTGCGCAGCTGCCAGCCACCGGCCACCTCGTGCAGCACGATCCCGCACACGCCGTCGCGGTAGTGGCCGGACAGCTCGTCGAACGCCCGCGCCACCCGGGCCACCTCCAGGCCGGTGGCGGCGCGCACCTCCTCCGCAGCGAGCGGCTTCTCGGCCAGGAAGAGCAGCGCCTCGACCACCGCGCGCACCCGCGCGTCGGAGAGCCGCTTCGCCCTCTTCTCCAGCTTCTCGAAGGGCTCCTCCCTCTCCCCCTCCTGCACCGCGATGTCGGCCGCCTCGACCTCGTCGAGGGCGGGGTCGCCCTTCGCCTCCTCGGCGGCCTGCAGCGCCTCGAGCTCGGCAGTGGAGACCCCGTTCGCCTTCGCGTCCTCGCTCACCGGTAGTCCTCCGTGACGGCGACCGTCCCGTCCCCGAGCGTCTCCTTCGCCTCCACCAGGATCTCGGCCCCGGGCCCCGCCTCGTCCGCCGACGGCTGCCACAGCCGGACGAGCTTCAGCTTCGCCATCTCCAGCAGCGCCAGGAAGGTGGCGATCACGGCCGAGCGGCCGTGCCGCGCGCCCTCGGGCCCGGAGAGCAGCTCCTCGAACGAGATGCGGCCGCGCGCCCGGAGCGCCTCCGCCACCCGGGAGATGGCGTCGGTGATGGAGAGGCGATCGGCCATGATCTCGTGCTCGAGCTCGGGCCGGGCGTGGGCCAGCGCCCGGTCGAGCGCCTCGATGAGCTTGAAGACGGAGACGTCGGCGAGACCCTCCGGCCCCTCCGGCGCCGTCGGGGCCGGCAGCCGTGCGCGCCGCGCGAACACCTCTCGGTCGAGCAGGTCGTGGCCGGCGAGCTCCTCCGCCGCCGCCTTGTACTTCTGGTACTCGAGGAGCCGCCGCACCAGCTCGGCGCGCGGGTCGACGCCGGCCGTCTCCTCCGGGCCGGCGTCCTCCGCCACCTCGGTGCGGGGCAAGAGCAGCTTCGACTTCATGAGGAGGAGCTGCGCCGCCATGTGCAGGAACTCGCCCGCGACGTCGATGTCGAGTGCCCGCATCGTCTCGAGCGTGGCGAGGTAGCTCTCGGTGATCCTGGCGATGGGGATGTCGAAGAGGTCGAGCTGGTGCTCCTTCACGAGGTGCAGGAGCAGGTCGAGCGGCCCCTCGAAGGGCGGCTCCCCCTCGCGCGCGGGGGGGAGCGTCACGCGGAAGGCGTCCGCCGCCGCGCGCGGGGTGGCCTCGCCGCCGTCCTCGGGCGCGCCGGCGTCCGCGACCGCGCGCGGGGGCTTCTTGGCCTGCGCCTTCGCCATGATCTCCCGCGCGTGCGCCGCAGCGGCGCCTACAGCTTCATCGCCGCGCGCACCTCGTCCATGGTCCGCGCCGCCACCGCCCGCGCCTTCGAGTTGCCGAGCTGGACGAGGTCGTCGACGTCCTTCGGCCGGGCGAGGAGCGCCTCGCGCCGCTCGCGCATGCGCTCCTGGTGCGGCCCGAGCTTCTCGAGCAGCTTGCGCTTGCAGTCGACGCAGCCGATCCCGGCGGTGCGGCAGTTCGTGTCGACCCAGGCGATGGTGTCGGCGTCGCTCTCCACCTTGTGGAGGTAGAACACGCCGCAGACGTCGGGGTTGCCCGGATCCTTGCGCAGCTTGCGCGCCGGGTCGGTGACCATCCCCATGACCTTCTTCGTCGTCGACTCGACGCTCTCGCCGAGGTCGATGGCGTTGCCGTAGCTCTTCGACATCTTCCGGCCGTCGGTGCCGAGGATCTTGGGCGCGGTGGTGAGGAGCGCCGCCGGCTCCGGGAAGACCGGCCCGAAGTGGAACGCGAACTTGCGCACGATCTCCCGCGCCAGCTCGATGTGCGGCACCTGGTCCACGCCCACCGGGACCGCGTTCGCCTTGTAGAGGGCGACGTCCGCCGTCTGCAGCACCGGGTAGCCGAGGAACCCGTAGAGCGCCAGGTCGCGGTCGGTGATCTGCTCGCGGATCTCCTTGTAGGAAGGCGAGCGCTCGAGCCAGCCCACCGGCGTGATCATGCCGAGCAGCACGAAGAGCTCGGCGTGCTCCTTCACCGCGCTCTGCACGAAGAAGGTGGCCTTCTGCGGGTCGAGGCCGGCGGCGAGGAAGTCGACGAACATCTCGCGCTCGGCCGGCTTCACCACCGAGGTGTCGTGGTAGTTCGTGGTGAGAGCGTGCCAGTCCGCGCTGAAGAAGAAGCAGGTGTGCTGGTCCTGGAGGTGCACCCAGTTCATGAGCGCGCCGTGGAGGTGGCCGAGGTGGATGCGGCCGGTGGGGCGCATCCCGGAGACGACGACCTTGCGAGCCGCGGAGTCGGACATGGGGCCCCGGATCAGGCGATGGCGACCGCGATCTGCCGGACCGCGCCGTAGAGGAACTGGATGGGGACGTAGAGGCCGGGGATGCCGCGCCCCAGCATGAGCATGGCGAGCAGGAGCAGGGGCGCGTAGCGCGCGAAGCTCTCCCAGGCGCCGCGCCAGCGCTGCGGGACGAAGTGGCCGGCGACGTGCCCCCCGTCGAGCGGCGGGATGGGGAGCAGGTTGAACACGCACAGCGACGCGTTCACCAGCATGAGCCGCTCCAGCAGGATGACGACGCCGGGCGCCTCGAGCGAGCCGGGCGCGAAGCGCGCCATCGAGCCGTAGACGACGGCGCCCACGACCGCGAAGAGCAGGTTCGAGACCGGGCCGGCGGCGCTGATGAGGATGTCCGCCGTGGACATGCGGATGCCGCGGCGGACGCGGCTCACGTCCACCGGCGTCGGCTTCGCCCACCCGATGGGCGCGTTGAGGAGCGGCAGGAGCAGCGTCCCGAACGGATCGATGTGCGGGAGCGGGTTGAGCGTGAGGCGGCCCGCGCGCGCAGCGGTGTCGTCCCCCAGCCGCCAGGCCATCCAGGCGTGGGCGAACTCGTGCACGGTGAGGGAGAGGACGAGCAGGATCAGGTTCGTGACTGCCTGCACGACCCAGGCGCTATCCAGCATAAACCTCGAAAAAGAAAGAGGGTTCTTTTAGCAGCGCGCCCCGACCTGGTCAACGCTCGGAGGCGGGCTGCCCTTCCCCTGGGAACGCCGCGGACTTGGGCGGTCGAGGGGCGCTCGTCAGGCCCTGGGGTGGTGCTTCTCGTACACGCGCCGGACGTGGCTGCGCTCGACGTGCGTGTAGATCTGGGTGGTGGCGACGTCGGCGTGCCCCAGCATCGCCTGCACCGCGCGCAGGTCCGCCCCGCCGGCGAGCAGGTGGGTCGCGAACGAGTGGCGGAGCTTGTGGGGCGAGATGGGGCGCGCGATCCCGGCGCCGCGCGCGTAGCGGCGGAGCAGCTTCCAGAAGCCCTGGCGCGTCATGCGCCCGCCACGCGGCGTGACGAAGAGGTCCTTCGAGACGCGGCCGCGCAGGAGCCGCGGGCGGGCCGACGCCAGGTACCGCTTCGCCGCCGCCGCCGCCGGCGCACCCACCGGCACGATGCGCTCCTTCGACCCCTTGCCGCGGGCGAGGAGCATGCGCGTCTCGAGGTGCACGTCGTTCACCGAGAGCGTCACCAGCTCCGAGACGCGCAGCCCGGTGGCGTAGAGCAGCTCCAGCATGGCGCGGTCGCGCAGCCCCGAGGGCGTGCGCGGGTCGGGCGCGGCCAGGAGCCGCTCCACCTCCTCGGGCGAGAGCAGCTGCGGCAGCTTTCGCGACGGGCGCGGGCCGTCCACGTCCTCCGTCGGATCCACCTCCGAGAGCCGTTCCGCGAGGAGCAGCCGGGAGAGCGCGCGGATCGCGGAGAGCGCCCGCGCCTGGCTGCGCGCGGAGATGCCGGCGCGGAGCAGGTGATCGAGGTGCGCGAGGAGGTGCTCGCGCCGCACCGCGCGCCAGTCCGCCACGCCCTGCCCGGCCAGGTCGTCGATCCAGCGCCTGAGATCGCGTGCGTACGCGTCGACGCTGTTGGCGGCGAGCCCCTTCTCCACCCGCACGTGCACGAGGAAGAGGTCGAGCGCCGGGTCGAGCGGGGACGTCATCGCCGCGACGATATCGCCCGCGCGCGCGCCGTCCAGTTCCGGGCCCGCCCGGCGCCCGCTACTGCAGCAGGTCGCTCGTGTCGCCCTTGCCGTGGCGCACCACCGCCGGCTCGGGGCCGGTGAGGTCGATCACGCTCGACGGCTCGTTCGGCTGGTACCCGCCGTCGAGGATGAGCTCGAGCCCGTGGCCGAGCCGGTCCTTGATGTCGCGCGGGTCGATGAGCACCTCGCCCTCGGGCGTGGCCGCCGAGGTGGAGATGAGCGGGTGTGCCAGGAGCTTCACGATCTCGACGGCGATGGGGCTGTCGGGGAGGCGGATGCCGACCGTCTTCTGCCGCCGCAGCACGAGATCGGGGACGAGGCGCGTCGCCGGCAGGATGAAGGTGTACGGCCCGGGCGTCTTCCGGCGCAGCACGCGATAGGCCGCGTTGTCGACGATGGCGTAGCGCGAGACCTCGGCCAGGTCGGCGCAGATGAAGGACAGCTCGTGCGTGCGCGGGATGCCCTTCAGCTGGTAGATGCGCTCGATGGCGCGCTTGTCGAACAGGTCGCAGCCGATCCCGTAGTAGGTGTCGGTCGGGAAGGCGATGAGGCCGCCGGAGGAGAGCGTCTGCACGGCGCGCTCGACGAGCCGCGGCTGCGGATGCGCCGGATCGATGGTGAGGATGGGCGCCGCGGGCATGGCCCGCCTTCTTAGCACGTCACCCGGCCCGCCGCAGGTTCCCGGCCGCGGCTATCGCGGCTCCCAGGCGATCCGCAGGAACACCTCTCGCGACGCCGCCGGCAGCGGCGGGTGCACGCCGTTCACCGAGTGGTACGGCAGGACGTACTCCGACCCGGCGTCGAGCAGGTCGTGCACGCCCGCGCCGAGGTCGAGGCCGCGCGCCCCGACGTCGCGCCACCAGGCGAAGAACCCGATTTGGAGCTTGGCCGGCACGTGCCCGAGCACCGGCTGACCGTCCGCCCCGGTGGCGGTGTCGCCGTAGCGGTCCGAGAGCCACACCGCCGTGGCGGTCAGGTCGAGCGAGCGCGGCAGGCGCGCGGTGGCGCGGGCCGTCACCTTGTGGCCGGCGAAGCCGAGCATGAGGTGCGGATGGCCCGGGACGTCGTAGGCGGCGACCTGGTTCACGCCCTGGGCCGTGTAGAACGCGTACCCGGCCGACGCGGAGAAGGCGCGCGCCTGGAAGCGGGCGTCCACCTCGATGCCGTGGGAGCCGGTGCGCCCGGAGTTGAGGTAGAGGTCCTGCCCCGACGCGCCCTGCGACGTGTCGGTGGTGTAGACGATGGCGTCCTCGATCCTCGCGTCGAACGCGTTCACGACCGCGAAGAAGTGCTCCGACGCCTGCCACCCCAGCTCCGCCTCGTAGAAGCGGGTGTGCTCGGGCTGCAGCCCCGGGTTCGAGGCGAGGTTGTCGAGCGTGGGCGCGCGGTAGGCGCGCGAGAAGATGAGCTTCGCGTGGAACGGCGCGAAGAGGCGCGTGGCGGCGATGCGCGGCACGAACGACGACCCGTAGCGCTCGTGGTCCTCGAAGCGCGCGCCGGCGAGCAGGTTCACGACCGACGTGTCCCACGAGACCTCGCCGAACCCCGCCGTCGTCGTGTAGCGGGCGCTCGAGCCGAGCGGATCGTCGGGTCCGCTCACCACCTGGCCGGCGTTGGCGTAGCTCCGCTCCACGAACGCCTCGGCCCCGGCCATGACCTCGAGCGCCGGCGACGCGTGCCAGGTCAGGGCCACGCGCCCGGTGAGCCGCTCGCCGGTGCGGTCGTAGATGCCGTAGTCGGACGGCAGGAGCTGCTGCCACGGCGTGGTGCGCTGCGCCAGCACGCGCGGCGTGAGCACGAGCCCCTCGCCCAGGGCGAGGTCCCAGCGCGCCTCGCCGGCGATGCTGCGGAAGCGCTGCGCGACCGGCGCCGGTAGCACGTCGCCGTACCCGTCCACCGTCTCGTTGCGCCAGTCCTGGTAGCGGAAGCGGAGCTGGAGCCCTCCCCAGGCGGCGCCCGCCGCGACCGACACGGGGTCGGTCTTCGAGTTCCCGGCGAAGGAGGCCGATTGCCCGAGTCCGTCGATGTAGGCGCGGTCGCTCCGCTCGGCGTGGCCGACCGTCGCCTGGACCGTGAACCAGCCCGACTCGAAGCGGCGGCCCCACCCGGCGTTGAGCGTGCGCGAGCCGAGGCCGTTCCGCATCTGGCCCACGCTCGCCGCGGCGGCGCCGCGCTCCAGCTCGGCCGCTCCGCGGGTCGTGATCTGCACCACCGCCAGCTCCGCGAACCCTCCGTAGAGCGCCGAGCCGGGCCCGCGCACCACCTCCACCGACTGCACCTGCTCGAGCGGGATGGCGTCCGCCTGGACGCCTCCGCCGAGGAGGTCGTTCACCGGCAGCCCGTCGACGAGGACGAGGACCTTCCCCTCGCTCCCCCACATCCCGCGGAAGCCGAGGCCGGTGGTGTTTCCGATCTCGCCGCCGATCTGGAAGCCCGGCACCATCGCCAATACGTCGAACAGGTTGCGCGCCCCGGTGGCCAGGAACTCGTCCCGCCCGATGACGCTGACGATCCCGGGCGTCTCGCGGATGCTGCGCGCCTTCACCGACGCGACCGAGGTCTCGGCCTTGAGCTGCTCGTCGAGGTCGAAGAGCGCCAGCTCGGTGCCGCCGTCGCCGGCGTAGGCCGCGGCGGGCAGCAGGGCCGCGGCCAGCGCGGCGGCGGGCAGGGTTCTCATCGGAACACCTCGGCTCTGGGCGGCAGCGCGCCGGTGAGGCCCAGGGCGGCGCGGGTGCGGTCGTTGACGTAGAGCTTGCCGGGGGCGTGGCGGAAGGGGATGTCGCGGCGCTCCTCGCGCGGGCGCGCCTCGACCTCGGCGGCGAGCCGCGCCGCCTCGCGCCCGATGGCGTCGAGGTCGGCGGCGACCGAGACGAGCGCGCCGGCGCGGCTCATCCCGTCGAGGAAGCCGACGAGCGCGACGCGCCGGTCGAGGCAGGCCTGCGCCATGAAGCGGACGAGCTCCGGCCTGGCCACGCGGGCGTCGGGGAGCAGCCAGATCGCGTCGTGATCCTGCAGCGCGCCGAGGAACACCCACTTGAACGCGGCGATGTCGTCCACCTGCTTCAGGTCCACCTTGAGGCCGGGGCGGCGGGCGGCGGCGGCGCGCACCGCCTCGGCCGCCTGCGCCCCGTCGGGCGAGTGCAGCGCCACGATCCGCCGCGCCCCCGGCGCGAGCGCGGCCAGGGCCTCGAGCGCGTCGGCCGGCCGCGCCTCGATGGGCACCGCGGTGACGTCGCGGCGGCCGCCGGTGTCGGGGTTGAGGACCGCGGCGCCCACCACCGCCGAGCGCGTGGCGCGCGACCGCGCCACCTCGAAGGCGCGGGCGCCGACGGCCACCACCACCTCGGGGGGGGTCGCGAGCAGCTTCTCCAGCGCCGGGAGATCGCCGACGTCCACCACGGCGGCGCCGGGGGCGATGGCGTGGATCCCTTCGACCACCTGCCCGTACTGCGGCACCGCGCCCTGGGCCAGCACCGCCACGTCGGCGCGCGCCGCGGCGCCGGTCAGCGCCGCCGTCACCGCGACCGCCGTGAGCCCCCGCCGCAGCATCGCGCGGACCGTGAGTTGCAGGACCCGCGCCACCTGCGATCCGCACGCCGCGCGTGCAAAGCAGCGCCCCGCCACCCGAGGGAGTGGCGGGGCGTCTCACACCCAGGGTCGCGTCGCGGTCAGGTGCGTGTCTTGCCGCGCTCGATCAGCTCGCGGACCTTCTGGCCGCCCTTGCGGCCGATCTCCTCGTAGAACGCGTGCCCCCGCTCGTCACGGACGGTGATCCCGCCCTTGCGGCCGGCCTCCGACACGGTCATCGCCCGCCGCGGCACCGCCTCCTCGCCATCCTTGCGCGGAGCCCCGGCCCCCGTCCCCTTCTCCTCGTATTCCATCCGTCCCCCCTTCGAAGCGCCGGTTCACCGGCACCCTCCTCCACGCCTCCACCGCCTCCAGACGCCCCGGCCGCGGCCGGCCGCGCCTCACGCGCCGCGGTCGTCCGCGGCCCCCGCGTCCTCGTCGGTCCGGGGCGCCTCGGCCTTCCCCTTCTCGATGAGCTCACGGACCTTGTGGCCGCCCTTGCGGCCGATCTCCTCGTAGAAGGGCGTTCCCCGCTCCGCCTTGATCGTCTCGCCGCCCTTCTTCCCGATCTCCTCGTAGAAGCGGGGGCCGCGCTCGGCCTTGACGGTGTCGCCGCCCTTCTTGCCGATCTCCTCGTAGAACTTGCGGCCGCGTTCGGCCTTGACGGTCTCGCCGCCCTTCTTGCCGATCTCCTCGTAGAACTTGCGGCCGCGCGTCTCGCGCACGCGCACCCCGCCCTTGCGGCCGGCCTCGGAGACCGTCATCGCGCCCTTGCTGCCACCCTTCTTCTCGCTCTTGTCATCTGCCATGGTTCGCCCCCGGCTTCCGTGTGAGCCTCGTGTCCACCGCCCGCCGCAGCGCCCGAGCCCACACGTGCTCGGCGATCGGCTCCGCCATGTCCTCGCCCGTGGCCTCCAGGATCCCGATCCAGCTCGGGTTCCCGTTCACCTCGAGCACCGTCGGGCCGTCCGGGCCCGAGACGACGTCCACCCCCGCCCAGTCGAGTCCCAGGGCCTTCGCCGCCTGCACCGCCATGGCGGCCAGCGCCTCGGACGGCCGCAGCGGCCGCACGCGGGCGCCGCGCTCCACGTTCGTTCGCCACTCGCCGTGCGGCGCGATCCGCTCCATCGCCCCCGCCACCCGGTCGCCGACCACGAAGAGCCGCGCGTCGCGACCCGCGTGCGGCACCCAGCGCTGCAGGTACACGGCGCCGTC
>DASTGH010000102.1:0-2536 GCA_035719345.1 Anaeromyxobacteraceae bacterium | reverse complement strand
GGTGCGCGCCGCGGGCGAGGTGGCGGGGGCGGCCTCGGCCGCCGAGGCGGCGGAGGCGGGGCGGCGAGCGGCGGAGGCCGCGGCGTGACCACGGCCAAGACGCTCCTCTGCCCCTGCGAGGACGTGACGGCGGAGGAGGTCCGCGCCGCGTACGGGCGCGGCCACCGCGACCTCGAGTCGGTGAAGCGCTACACCGGCTTCGGCACCGGCCCGTGCCAGGGCAAGACCTGCCACGCGCTCGTGGCGCGGGAGCTGCTCCGGCTCGGCGCCACGCCCGCCGAGGTCCAGCCCTTCACGGCGCGGACGCCGGCGGACCCGGTGTCCCTGGGCGAGCTCGCCTCGCTCGACCCGGCGCTCCTACCGCTCGCCGGCCCGGGCGTGGGCGAGCCGGCGCCGCCGCCGGGCCCGGGCGCGCGCTCGAGCGCGGCGGAGCTGCCGGCGCGCGCCGACGTGGTGGTGGTGGGCGGCGGCATCATGGGCCTCTGCCTCGCCTGGAACCTGGCGCGCCGCGGCCGGCGCGACGTGGTGGTGCTGGAGCGCGGCTACCTCAACGCCGGCGCCTCCGGGCGGAACGGCGGCGGGGTGCGCGCGCAGTGGTCGACGCCCACGCTCATCCGGCTCGGCCGGCGCAGCCTCGAGCTGTGCGCCCGCTTCGCGGTGGAGATGGGCGTGAACGTCTGGATGAGGCGCGGCGGCTACCTCTTCCTCGCGCCCTCCGCCGAGCACGGGCGGCGCCTCGAGGCGGCGCAGCGGACGCACGAGGCGTGCGGGCTCCGCACCCGCCTCGTCACGCCGGACGAGGCGCGCGAGCTCGTCCCCGAGCTCGACGCCTCCCGCTACGCCGCGGGCGCGTTCAACCCCGACGACGGCGTCGTGTTCCCCTGGCCCTTCCTGTGGGGCTACGCCCGGCAGGCCGAGCGGCTGGGGGTGAAGGTCGCGACCTTCACCCGGGTGACCGGCTTCGAGGCGCAGGGGCGCCGCCTCGCGGCGGTGGTGACGGACCGCGGCCGCATCGCCTGCGACGTCGTCGTGAACGCGGCGGGCGCCTGGGCGAAGGAGGTGGCGGCGCTGGCCGGCGTGGCGCTCCCGAACCGGCCCACCCGGCACGAGATCCTGGTGACGGAGTCGATGAAGCCGTGGCTCGGGCCGCTCGTGTCGGTGCTCGGCAGCGGACTCTACTTCTCCCAGTCGCAGCGCGGCGAGCTCGTCGGCGGGATGGGCGACCCCGACGAGCCGGAGGGGATCGAGATGGGTTCGTCGCTCCGCTTCCTCGCCCGCTTCGCGCGCGCGGTCACGGAGTGCGTGCCGGCGGCGGCCGGGCTCAAGGTCGTCCGGCAGTGGGCCGGCTGCTACGACGTGACCCCGGACAACAACCCGGTCCTCGGCGCGGCGGGTCACGAGAACTTCCTGCAGCTCTCCGGCTTCGTGGGGCACGGGTTCATGATGGCGCCGGCGGTGGGCGAGATCGCGGCGGACTGGATGACGGGCGGGCCGAAGGACGAGATCCTGGAGCGGTTCACGCTCGATCGCTTCGCCCGCGGAGACACCGTGCGCGAGGACTTCATCATCGGCTAGAGTCTCCCGCACCATGCCACTCGGAAAGACCATCGCCTTCCTCGGCGCCGGCAACATGGCCGAGGCGCTCGTGAAGGGGCTCCTGCGCGCCGGCGTCGCCGAGCCGCGCGAGATCGTGTGCAGCGACCGCAGCGAGGAGCGCGGGCCCGTCCTCGTGCAGCGCTACGGCGTCCGCTTCACCCGCTCCAACAAGGAGGCGGTGGAGGCGGCGGACCTCGTGGTGCTGTCGGTGAAGCCCCAGGTCATGAACAAGCTGCTCGACGAGATCGCGCCGTCGCTCAACGAGCGCAAGCTCGTCATCTCCATCGCCGCCGGCGTGCCCATCGCCGCCATCGAGCGCAAGGTGGGCCACGGCGTCCGGATCGTGCGGACCATGCCCAACACGCCGGCGCTGGTGGGCGCGGGCGCGACCGCGCTCGTCGCGGGCGAGCACGCCACCGACGCCGACCTCAAGCAGGCGCGCGCGCTCTTCGACGCCATCGGCAAGACGGTGGTGGTCGACGAGCCGCTGCTCGACGCGGTCACCGGGCTGTCCGGCTCGGGCCCCGCCTACGTCTTCCTCGTCATCGAGGCGCTCTCCGACGCCGGGGTGAAGGTGGGGCTGCCGCGCGCGGTGGCGCAGGACCTGGCGGCGCAGACGGTTCTCGGCTCGGCCAAGCTCCTCATCGAGACCGGCGAGCACCCCGGCCGCCTCAAGGACCAGGTGACGAGCCCGGGCGGCACCGCCATCGCCGGCCTCCACACCCTGGAGGCGGGCGGGCTGCGCACCACGCTCATGAACGCGGTCGAGTCGGCGACGCGCCGCTCGCGCGAGCTGGGGGAGAAGTTCCTGGCGAGCGACGAGTAGGGTCGCGCAGGGCGGGGCCGATCAGCTCCGCTCGCGCCGCGCCGGCGTGAGCGCCAGGCGGACGACGCCGTAGATCGCCGCCATCGCCACCGCGCTGCAGGTGGCGACCGCCAC
>DASTGH010000101.1:0-3027 GCA_035719345.1 Anaeromyxobacteraceae bacterium | reverse complement strand
GGAGCGCGCCGCACTCCGGCCTCTCCCCGCACGGCCCTTGCCGACGCACGGGTGCCGCCTGCAGCGGCGAGTGGCCAACGACGCCTTCATCGATATCGACACCGTGCGGTACAGCGTCCCGCACCGTCTCGTCCGCGACCGCGTCGAAGCCCTCGTTACTGTTGCCGCTCACGCTGGTTGATGGATTCGGCGTGAGGCTGGTTGATGGCCACCACGCCGATGCGTGACCACCGCGCAGGTGCGTGAGGGGGTGAGGGGCTGTCACAGGAGAGGCACCTGCAACGGCGTGGCGGACGTGGCGAGCCGGCGGAGCTGGGCGCGCAGGAGGGGCACGCGAGGCCAGCGAGCGAGGACGGTTGCGAGCCGGGCCGGGTCCGTGATCGCCGCGGCGCGAGCGATCGCCGTGACGAGTGGAGCGGGCGCAGCCCACACGACGAGGCCGGCGCGGAGGCCGCGCTGGGCGACCGGGTCAGCTCTGACGAGCGCGTCGGAGACGACGACCTCGCAGTCGAGCGCGCCGAGATACTCGAGGAGGCCGTAGCGGGCGTCGTCGGTGAGCGCGGCGCGGACGGCGCGACGCGCCTCGCCGCCGGGCCCGAGGACCACGGCGACGAGGCGGCGCGGGGCGAGGACGAGGCCGCAGGTGAGCGGGGTCACTTGTCGTGCTCGAGGCCGTCGCGGTCGAAGACGCGCGGGAGGAGGTCCCGCTCCACGAGCTTGCGCTTCTTGCGCGCCGCCTCGCGCAGGCAGCCCGTGGCGAGCCGGTCGAGGTCGCGCATGCCGCCGCTGGTGGCCTCGTGGAGGAGCTGCACCGCATCCTGGGTGAAGACGTCGCGCTCGCAGCCGGCGCGCTTCAGCCGGTACTTGAGGTACTCGGCGGTGTCCTCGGGGGCGAGCGCGTCGAGGTGGAGCCGCCAGTGGAGGCGCGAGTAGAGCGAGCGGAAACGGCGCAGGTGGAGCTGGTCCTTCAGCTCGGGGAGGCCCACCAGGATGAGCGAGAGAAGCGCCTTTGCGTCCCACTCGTAGTTGAGGAGGATGTGCAGGTGGCCGAGCATCTCCGGGTGGAGGAGGTGCGCCTCGTCGATGAGGAAGACCGGGTGGACGCGCTCCTTGCCGAGGTCCTGCACGTGCGTGGAGACGGCGTAGAAGACGCCGGCGGCGGACGCCTTGGGCGAGAGGCCGAGGGCGAGGCAGAGCTGGCGGTAGAAGTCGCGCCGCCCGAGCGTGGCGTTGTGGCAGTAAGTGAGCCGGTAGCCCGCCTCTGGGAGGCGCTTGCGCAGTGCGCGCAACACGCAGGTCTTTCCGACGCCGGGATCGCCGGTGAGGAGCACGGAGGCGTGCTCGGAGACGGCCTGGCAGAGCTCGTCCACGACGCCGGCCTTCGAGCTCGGGAGCCAGAGGTCGGCGTCGGCGATCTCCTTCGTGAAGGGCGCCTCGCGCAGGCCGAAGGCGCCGAGATAGGTCTCGCTCATCGGTCGTCCTCCCGGCGCTTGCCGGTCGCGCGATCGAGCAGCGCGCCGGCGGGGTCGAAGGGCGTGGTACCCGGCTCGCTCGCCCCCGCCCTGCGCGGCGGGCGCTTGCGGCGCGCGTTGCGCTTGGGGTCGACGGGATGGAGCAGGTGGCGCTTGCCGTCGTGGTCGATCCAGGGCGGTCCGCCGATGAGCGAGCGGGCGACGGTGACGAGACGGCCAGCGAGGTAGCCTTGGTCGAGCTCGAAGTCCTCGCCGTCGAGGGAGACGGTGGTGTCGGCCCGCACCCGCCGGCGCACGCGGAAGGTGAGCGCGGCCTTGAGCTTCTCCTCGTCGAGGTCATCGGGCGGCCGCTTCGCCTCGGCGAAGACCACGCCCGGCGAGCGGCCCATCAGCGAGGCGTGCGGCGCCACGTGGTAGTGCTCGTCGAGGAACGCATAGAGCCGCACCTCGACGTCGTGGAGCGAGGCGAGGGAGCCGAGGTGATCGAGGCAGCCCTCGCGCAGCGTGCGCCAGAAGCGCTCCATCTTGCCCCGCGCCGGCGCGTCGTAGGGCCGGGCGTGGAGGAGCGAGATGCCGAGGCGGGCGCAGGCCGTGCGGAGCGCCTCGCCGATGTAGGTCGAGCCGTTGTCGAGGTAGAGCACGTCGGGCGCACCGTGGCGGCGCAGCGCCCGGACGAGGAGCCCGATCATGTCCATCTCGCGCTCGGTGTGGCGCGCCTCGATGGCGACGACGTAGCGGCTCGCGTCGTCGAGGAGCGCGTGGATGCGGAGCGGGCGGGAGATGCCGTCGATGGTGAGCGCCGGCCCGTGGCACACGTCGGCGTGCCAGAGCGCGCCGGGGCTCTCCGCCTCCCAGCGTAGCCGCGTCTTCTGGCCGACGCCCTCGCGCAGGGGCACGCGATCGAGGCCGTTTGCCACGTAGAGCCGCCGCACGGTCGCCTCGGACACGGCGCCCGCGGCGAGCCGCCCGTCGGCGACGAGCGTGCGCAGGATGAGCGGCACGGAGGCGGAGCGGTGCTCGCGCCGCACGTCGAGGAGGAGCTGCCGCTGCTCGGGAGTGAGCTCCTTGGCGTGGCCCCGATCGCTGCGCGGAGCGGGCGCGAGCGCGGCGAGTCCGCCCGCGCGGTAGGCGTAGTACCAGCGCTCGAGCGTGGTCTCCGAGTAACGCCGGGTGATCGGCGATCCCGGCGGCCGGAAGCGCTCCTGCGAGAGGGCGCGCAGCGCCGCGCGCAGCTCGCCATGGTCGAGGTCGCGGCGCGTGAGCGCGCCCACGATCTCGCTGCGGAAGACCGCCACCGCCTCGGCGTGGTCCTTCGGCGCGAGCGGTGGGGATTTGGAAGCCGGCGGCGGCGTCGCCGGGGTGGACTCGTCCATCTCTGGCTCCTCCTTGCGGCCGCGCCGGGATGGCGACGGCATGCGAGGAGCCATGCCCGGCGGCCAGCCGAGCGCGGAGGGATCCTCGTTGGTGGGACCGGCTCCGCGCGCGCCGCCGCGACGATGGACCTCAGCTCACATGCGCGGCCCCGAGGAACGCGGCCGAATCGAGCGCGAGCCCT
>DASTGH010000100.1:0-4683 GCA_035719345.1 Anaeromyxobacteraceae bacterium | reverse complement strand
CAGGGCATGCGCTCGTCGACCGGATCGCCGATCGGCTCGCGGCGATTCCTGGGTATCCGGTGACGCGCGATGATTCACCCGCGGGCGTGCGTGCCGCGCTTGGCCTCGGCGTCGCGATGCCAGAACACGGAAGCGATCCAGACGCGCTGCTGGCCGGCGCCGACGCGCTCGTGCACGCCCGCCCCGACCTGCCCGACAACGTCAACGTGCAATCGAAGCTCGGGCTCTACCTCGCGAGCGGGAGGCCGATCGCCGCCACCGACGTCGGCGACTACCGCGCCCTCCTCGGCGCCGCGCCCGGGTGCGTGCTGGCGCCACCGGAGCCGGAGGCGCTCGCCGCGGCCATCGCTCGCGCCGCCTCGGACGAGCGCGTCGCCCGGGCGGCGCGGGAAGGGAATGGCGCCCTGGCGCGGCAGCACTTCGAGGCGAGCCGCAACGCCGAGCGGCTCCTCGCGCTCTACGCGGCGCTCGCCCGGCCCGGCGCCGCGTCGCGCGACGTCGTCCCCTCCTCGGAGGTGACCCGCTAGATCGCGTCCCACGAACGCGGGTCGCGGGTCTGGCCGGCATGGCCCCCTCGCCCACCTCCACCGCGCTCGCTCTCGCGCCGCGCGCACCCGCCGCCGAGGTGCTGGGCATCCCCATCTCGGGCCTCACCTGCGCGGAGTTCGTCGAGCTCGCGGTCCGACGCGTCGCGGCGGGGCTGCGCACGCTCTTCACCACCGCCAACGCCCACTCCATCGTGGTGGCGCAGCGGATCCCGGCGTTCCAGGCCCACTTCCGCGAGGCGGACGCGGTGCTCCCCGACGGCATGCTGGCCGTCCTCGGCGCGCGCTGGCGCCGGGGCGAGGTGCCGGAGCGGGTAGCCGGGCCGGACTTCCTCGAGGCCTTCCTGGCGCGCGCCGCCGCCGCCCGGCTGCGCGTCTTCTTCCTCGGGGCATCCGAGGCGACGCTGGCGCGCATCGTCGAGCGCTGCCGGATGCGCTTCCCCGGGCTCGAGATCGTGGGCACGATCGCGCCCCCGTTCGGCGACTGGGGTGACGAGGTGGACGCCGCCCTGGCCGCGGCCGTGAACGCCGCCCATCCCGACGCCTTGTTCGTGGGCATGACGGCGCCCAAGCAGGAGCTCTGGCTCTCGCGGAACCTGCACGGGCTCGACGTCCCCTTCGCCATGGGCGTGGGCGCCGCCTTCGACTTCCTGGCGGGGACGAAGCCGCGCGCGCCCCGGGCCGTGGGCCGGCTCGGGCTGGAGTGGCTGTGGCGCCTCGTCGCCGAGCCGCGCCGCATGTGGCGCCGGAACCTGTCGAGCGCGGTGTTCGTGTGGAAGCTGCTGACGCACGGATAGCGAGGGGCTAGCGACCACCGGCCCGCGCCGCGCGCCGTGCGCGCGCGGCGGCGTAGATCCCGAGCAGCGCCTCGTGGCTCGAGTCGGCCGTGTAGCGGGTCTCGAAGACCGCGCGCGCGCCAGCGCCGAGCGCCGCCAGCCCCGCGTCGTCGGCCCAGGCGCGGGCGACCGCGCGCGCGAGGTCGCCCGCGTCGCCGGGCGCGAAGAGCAGGCCCGTCCTCCCCTCCTCCACGATCGCCGGGAGTGCCCCCAGGCGCGAGGCCGCGACCGGCACGCCCGCCGCATACGCCTCGCGCACCACCAGCGGGAAGCCTTCGAAGCAGGTGGAGGGCACGACCAGCAGGCGCGCCCGGCCGAGCCGCGCCGCGATCTCGGCCGGCGGGAGCGGGCCGAGGAAGCGGACGTTCCCGAGCCCCTCCGCCCGTGCCACGAGGGCCGAGCGCTCCGGGCCATCCCCGGCGATCTCGAGCGGCGGCGCGCCCGCGCCCCAGCGCCGCCACGCCTCGACGAGCACCTGCGCGCCCTTCTCCGGGGAGAGGCGCCCGACGTACATCGCCAGCGGCCGGCGCGCCGCCCAGGGCACCACCGCCGGCGGATCCGGATGGAAGTTCGGCTTCACGTGGATGCGGTCGGCGGGCAGGCCGGCCCGGACCGCGACGCCCCGGGCGAACTCGGTCAGGGCCACGAACGCGTCCACCTCGCGCACCCAGGTGCCGAGGCGGCGGTGCAGCGCGATCGAGAGCGCCAGCGGCGCGGTCGCGAGCCGGCTGTCGCGGTAGCAGCCATGCCGCAGCGCCGGCACCACGCTCCGCCGGTCCAGGCATTCGGTGCAAGGCGCGCCGCCGCGCGCCAGCGTCGCGGCGGCGCAGTAGAGCCGGTGATTGTGCAGCGTCAGGACCGTGGCCGTGGCGAGCCCGCGGGTGGCGTGGAACACGGCCGGAGAGAGCAGCGGGAAGGTGTTGTGCACGTGGAGCACGTCCGGGAGCGCCGAGCGGAGGACCCGGCGCAGCTCGCGGGCGACGAACGGGTTCCAGGGGGTGGCGAGCGCACCGGAGACGAGGCCACGCGCGCCACGCGCGCGGAGCGCGTCGGAGTGGCGTGTGAACGTGCGCACCTCGTGGCCATGCGCCGCGAGCAGGTCGCGCTCGGCTTCGAAGATGGCGTTCTCCCCCGACGGCGCCGAGGAGCCGTAGTAGCTGTGGGCGAGGAGCACGCGCCAGCGCGCCGCCCCCGGCGAAGCGGCGGCCGTCACGCCAGCACCGGCCAGGCGGCGCCGACGTCGTGCGCCAGGCTCGAGAGGTCGTAGCGCCGGGCGATGGCCGTGCTCAGCTCGGCCGCGCGCGGCAGCTCGAGGGCGCGGGCCAGGGCGAGGGCGTGGGCCTCGGGATCGCGCCCGGCGAGCACGAACCCGTTCTCGCCCTCGCGCACCAGCGCGCGGGCGCCCGACACGTCGGTGGTGACGAGCGGCTTGCCGCAGGCGAGCGCCTCCAGCATCGCCACCGACCAGCCCTCCCGGTGCGACCCGACGTGGACGACGTCGGCCGCGGCGAGGTGCAGCGCCACCGCCGGCGGCGGCAGGAAACCGGTGACGGTGGCCCGGGCCTCGATCCCGAGCGCCGCCAGCCGGGCCTCGACCGCCGCCCGGTCCTCGCCGTCCCCGACGAAGTGGAGCCGCGCGCCCGGCAGGCGCCGCACCAGGCGCGCGAAGGCGTCGGCCACGAGGTCCCAGCCCTTCACGCGGTTGAGCCGGCCCACCGCCAGCACCAGCGGGCCGTCGCCCGTGAGCCCGAGGCGCGCGCGCGCCTCCTCGCGCGGCTGCGGGAAGAAGACGCTCGAGTCGTAGCGGGTGGGGAGCGCGATCACGCGCTCGCGCGAGAGGCGTCCGCCGCTGCGCGCCACGAGCCCCCCGATGGCGGCCTCATCGGCGCTGGCGAGGATCGTGTCTACCCGGACGAGCGCCCGGAAGAGGAGGCCGTCGTGGGCGGGGGCGAGCGCGCGCGCCCAGGGGTAGCGCGCCTGGCGCAGCGGGTTCTCCACGCCCGGAAAGCAGTAGCAGACGCGCAGGCCCCAGCCGTCGATGGCGAGGAGGTCCTCCGGGGCCTGCACGAAGGCCGCCTTCACGCCGAGCGAGAGGATGGCGTCGCGATGCCGACGCAGCTCGAGGAAGCGCGAGAGCCGGGCCGGGACGAGCGGGCGGGACGCTGCCGGCCGTCGCCGGTCGGCGGCGAAGAACGGCCAGACGCGCCCGTCGATGACGCGCTCGACCCAGCGGCCGAGCGGCGCGTCGTCGTCGGTGGCGGTCCCGACGAGCGCGAGCCGCGGCCCGAACGCCGCCATCATGTGCCGGGCCGTCGCCAGCTGGCCACCGGCCGGGTGACGCTCGAAATCGCAGCCTTCGATGAGCAGGCAGTCCGGTGGCACGCACGCCTCCGGACGCGTCTACACCCGCCACCGCTCCGGGGCGCACCCGCCGTTCGGGTCACCTCGCAGGTCGCGTCCCACCCAGGCTGGCACTCCCGGCGCCGGGCGGGTGTCCCTGGCCTCAGAGACAAGGCGGTGGGGGCGCCGCCGACGTTCGGAGGAACGCGATGGCGTCCGTGACGATCGGATTCGTGCTGGCAGCGGTCTGCGCGCTCCTGCTCACCCCTTCCGCCGGCCATCTCGCCCACGCCCTCGGCGCGATCGACCGGCCCACGTCCGGCCGGAAGGCCCACGGCCGGGCCGTGCCGCGCCTGGGGGGCCTCGCCATCATCGCGGGCTTCCTCGCCTCGCTCGCCCTGGCCTGCCCCGTCGAGGAGGCCATCGACGCGCTCGGCGCGCGCAGCGCGCTCGTCGACCTCCGGCTCGCGGCCCTGGTCGCGAGCAGCCTCCTCGTCGCCGCGGTCGGCATCTATGACGACGTCGCCGGGGCGCGGCCCCGCCACAAGCTCCTCGTCCAGCTCGCGGCCGGTGCGGTGGCCTGGAGCGGCGGCGTGCGGCTGGAGAGCCTGCCGATTCCCTTCGGCGAGCCGCTGGCGCTCGGCGCCCTCGGCCTGCCGGCCACCGTCCTCTGGCTCGCGGCCTGCTCCAACGCGCTGAACCTGCTCGATGGGCTCGACGGCCTGGCGGCCGGCGTCGCCACCATCGCCGGTGCGGGCCTCGCCACGCTGGCGCTGGCGCGCGGTGACGAGGCGATGGTCCTGGCGGGCGTGGCGCTGTCCGGCGCGAGCGCCGGGTTCCTCCGCTGGAACGCGCATCGCGCCTCGATCTTCATGGGCGACAGCGGCAGCCTCTTCCTCGGGTTCGCGCTCGGCGCGTGCGGCCTCTCGTCGACGAGCGGGCCCGGCACGCCGCCCCTCCGC
>DASTGH010000099.1:0-7008 GCA_035719345.1 Anaeromyxobacteraceae bacterium | reverse complement strand
TCACCGCGGCGATGTTGCGCACCTGGGCGGTGAGGTTACCGGCCATGAGGTTTACGTTGTCGGTGAGATCCTTCCACGTACCCGCCACGCCGCGCACGTCGGCCTGTCCGCCCAGCTTCCCTTCGGTACCCACTTCGCGGGCCACGCGGGTCACTTCGGAAGCGAAGGAGTTCAGCTGATCGACCATCGTGTTGATGGTGTTCTTCAGCTCGAGGATCTCGCCCTTCACGTCGACGGTGATCTTCTTGGAGAGGTCGCCCATGGCGACCGCGGTGGTGACCTCGGCGATGTTCCGCACCTGGCCGGTGAGGTTCGAGGCCATCAGGTTCACGTTGTCGGCGAGGTCCTTCCACGTCCCGGAGACGCCCTTCACCAGCGCCTGGCCGCCGAGCTTGCCCTCCGTCCCGACCTCGCGCGCCACCCGCGTCACCTCGGAGGCGAAGGAGGAGAGCTGGTCCACCATCCGGTTCACGGTCTCCGCCGAGCGCCGGAACTCGCCCTGCAGCGGTCGCCCCTCGATCTCGAGCGCCATCACCTGGGTCAGGTCGCCCCTGGCCACGGCGCCGATGACGCGCGCCACCTCGGTGGTCGGACGGACGAGGTCGCCGACGAGCCCGTTCACCGCGTCGATGCACTCCGCCCAGGCTCCGCGGGCCTGGGCGACGGCGGCGCGCTCGGAGATGACGCCCTGCTTGCCGACGAGGTCGCCGAGCCGCGCCAGCTCCCGGTGGAGCCCGGCGCCGCGGGCGATGACGTCGTTGAGCGCGTCGGCGACCTTCCCGGCCAGGCCGGTGCGGGTGACGGGCATGCGCACGCCGAAGTCCCCGTCGCGCACCGCGACCAGCGTCTCGAGCAGCACCTCGTCGATGGGCCTGGCCGCTCGGCGGCGGCGTTCACGGTGGGCGCGGGACGAGGGGGTGGCCATGGCGTCCTCCGTGCGGCGTCAGCAGAGGCCGGCGAGCAGCCGGGACAGCTCGTCGAAATGGACCGGCTTCACGACGTGGGCATCGAACCCGGCGTCGAGCGCCAGGCGCCGGTCCTCGGGGCGGCCGTAGCCGGTCATCGCGACCAGGCGCGTGGCCGGAGCGAGCACGCGGACCTGCCGCGCGACGGCGTACCCGTCCAGCCCGGGGAGGCCGATGTCGATGAGGGCCACGTCCGGCGGCTGCGCGCGGATGAGCTCCACCCCCCGCGGTCCGTCCTCGGCCTCGGCCACCGCGTGCCCCTCCAGCTCGAGGAGCTGGCGAAGCGTCTCGCGGATGTCGGCGCTGTCGTCGACGAGCACGACGCGCAGCGCCTGCGCGGCCGGCCGCTCCGAGGTCGCCTCGGCCGGGGCCGGCTGCGCGGCCGCCTCCGCCCGCGACGGCAGGCGCACCTCGAACTCGCTGCCGGTGCCGGGGCCCGCGCTGCGCGCGCGCAGCCGGCCGCCGTGCAGCTCCACGAGGTGCCGCGCCAGCGTCAGCCCCAGCCCGAGCCCGCCGCGCGCGCGGCTCGAGCCCTGCTCCACCTGCACGAAGAGGTCGAAGACGCGGGCGAGCATCTCGGGCGCGATCCCGATGCCGTCGTCCCGGACCGCGATCACGACCTCGTCGCCGTCGCGGCACCCCCGCACCGAGAGGTGGCCGCCGGGATCCGTGTACTTGGCGGCGTTCTGGAGCAGGTTCGCGAGCACCTGCGTCAAACGCACGCGGTCGCCGTCCACCGGCAGCGGCTCCGGCGGCAGCGCCACCTCGAGCGCGTGCCGCTGCCCGGCGACGAGCGCCTCGGTCTCCTCCACGGCGTCGCGGACCGCGTCGCGCACGTCGAGCGGCGCCCGCCTCAGCTCGATCTTGCCGGTGCGGACGCGCGAGACGTCGAGGAGATCGTCGAGGAGCCGCCGCATGTGCTCGATCTGCCGCCCCGCCACCAGCGCCGCGCGGGCGAGGTGCGGGTCCGCGCCGTCGCGCCGCCGGACGATCTCGAGCGCGTTCAGCACCGGGACGAGCGGGTTGCGCAGCTCGTGGCCGAGCATCGCCAGGAACTCGTCCTTGTGCGCGTCCGCCTCCCGCAGCTCCTCCGCCCGGCGCGAGAGGAGCGCGAGCAGCGACGCGCGCTCGAGCGCCACGGCGGCGTTCTCGGCGACGACCTCGAGCGCGGCGCGGTCCTCGGGGTCGAGGCCGTCGCGGCGCCGCGAGGCGAACGCGAGCACGCCGTGGAGGCGTGGACCGGCGAGGAGGGGGAAGGCGACGGCGGCGCGCGCCCCGAGCGCCCCCGCCAGCCCCGCGTCGCCGGAGGCGGCGGGCAGCACCACCCGGACGCGCCCGCGCGCGGCCGCGGCGAGCGGATCCCCGGCGGCGAGCACGCGCGCCTGCTCCACCTCGCGCGGCTCGAGGCCGGCGTGCCCCACGAGCATCAGCTCCTCGTCGCCGAGGTACCACAACCCGATCTCGGCGCCGAGCTGGGCGGCGCCGGAGAAGATGGCGGGCGCGGCCTCGAGGGGGGCGTCGCCGCGCAGGAGCGCGACCATCGCATCGGAGGCGATCCGCAGGCGCGCGTTCGCGCGCTGCAGCGTGGCCGACGCCTCCCGCTCGCGCTCCACCTCCCGGCGCAGCGACTCCTCGCGCCAGCGCTGCTGTGCCGCGTCGAGGGCGCGGGCGTGCTCCTGCCGCTCCGCGTCGCGCAGGAGCACCTCGCGGCGCCGGAGCTCGTCGTTCTTGCGATGCAGGTCGATGAGCGCGGCCACCTTCCCGCGCAGCACGTCCGGGAACACCGGCTTGGAGAGGAAGTCGACCGCGCCGAGCGCGTACCCGCGCTCCTCCTCCTGGCGGTTCCCCTCGTAGGCGGTGAGGAAGACGATGGGGGTGCCGCGGTTCCGGTCGCGCTGCCGGATGAGCGCGGCCGTCTCGAAGCCGTCGAGCCCCGGCATGCGGACGTCGAGCAGCACCAGGGCGAACTCCTGCCGCAGCAGCAGCCGGAGCGCCTCCTCGCCCGAGCGAGCGGTCACGATGCGAGCGTCGAGGTCGCCGAGCATCGCCGCGAGCGCCATCAGATTTCGCTCGCTGTCGTCGACGACGAGCACCTGCAGCGGAGCGGGCACGCCGCTCCGCTCGAGGCCCGGATCAGACGGGTCTCGCGCGCTGACATCCTGCTCGGGTGCCGCGTGAGGCATGGGTCACTGCCCCCGGGATGGGGAGGACGCTTCCAACCGGGACCCGGCCGGACCAGCCCCTCGGCGGGGATCGACCCCAGCGGCCGCCCGGAGAGGGCGCACGTTCGATCGCTTCAGCCGCTGCCGGCCCGCCGCGGCCCGCCGCTGCGCGGAGCGTCCGCCATCTCCGCCAGCGCGGCCCGCAGCTCCGCGAGCAGGAACGGCTGCCGGAGCACCCGGGCGCCGCGGGGCGCGGTCGCCCGAGCGTCCCAGGTGGTGACGAGGCAGGGAGCTCCGTCCGCGGCCATCCCCAGCGCCTCGCCGGCGGCGGCATCCACGGACTCGGCGTCCATGAGGATGGCGCGCGGGTGGAGACCGCCCGCCAGCACGGACATCGCCGCCGCGGCGTCGGCCGCGACGTGGACGTCGTACCCCTCCAGCTCGAGCGCGTCCCGCATCGCCCACAGGAGCTCGTCGTCTCGGCGCACGATCAGGATCGCGTCAGGCATGGGCCGGTCGCGCCCGGCCACGTCCCCGTCCGGAGACTTGGCGGTGCGCGGGCGCAACCTCCCTACCGTCGCGGGGAGCGGCAAGGCCACCCGAGGGATTCGCGTGGGGTCACACCCCTCGGCAGGAACCCTGCGTTCGCGCCCTTCGACTCCGCTTCGCTACGCTCAGGGCGAGCGGCGGAGGATCGAAACACCCGAGCCCCCCATCACTCCACCGTCCGCAGCCAGCCGCCGTCGACGTAGTAGGTCGACCCCAGGCAGTAGCTCGCCCGCGGCGAGCACAGGAACGCGTAGAAGTGCGCCAGCTCCTCGGGCGTGGCGAAGCGGCCGATGGGCGCGTTCTCGCGCGCGATGCCGTCGAGGTAGCCGTCCACCGTCTGGTCCGTACCGGCGGTGAGGATGCCGGCCGTCTTGCGCCAGTCGGGCGTGAGGACGAGGCCCGGGTTCACGGTGTTGACGCGGATGTTCTCCTTCACCAGCTCGTTGGCCAGGCACTTCCCCAGCATGACCAGCGCTGCCTTGGTGACGTTGTAGATGGGCTCGTAGCCGAGCGGCTGCTTCGCGCAGATCGACGCGGTGTTGAGGATGACGCCGCCGCCGCGGCGCCGCATGAGCGGCACGACGGCGCGCGACAGGCGCACCGCCGCCATGACGTGCAGGTCCCAGTAGTACTGCCATTTCGCGTCGGGAGCCTCGAGGATGGTCTCGGAGGAGCCGGTGCCGGCGTTGTTGACGAGGATGTCGAGGCCGTCGAACGCCTCGGCGATGCGCGCGGTGACCGCCGCCAGGTCGTCCGCCCTGGCGACGTCGGCGGCGACGCCGAGCGCGCGCACGCCGTGCCTGCGCGCCAGCGCCTCGGCCTCGCGCTCGACACGGGCGCGGTCCCGCGCCACGAGCGCCACCTCGACCCCCTCCGCCGCCAGCGCCTCGGCCACCGCCAGGCCAATGCCGACGCTGCCGCCGGTCACGAGCGCCCGCTTCCCTCTCAGCTCCAGATCCATGGGCCGTCCCTCCTCGGAAAGAGGAGAGCCCCCGGGTCCGGGGGCTCTCCGGTGCCTGCGAGGATGGGGCAGTCGCTCGCGCGCCGCTACTTCATGTCGCCCGTCATCCCCATCATCATCGGCATCCCGCCGCACGACATCATGCAGGGCATGCCCATGGCCATCATCGCGTTCATGGCGTTCATGCGCTCGGTCATCATGCCCATGGCGGACTGATCCATCGGCATCATGCGGATGGTCATGCCTTCCTTCGTCATCTCGCAGGACATCCGGCACATCATGGGCATGGCCATCATCGGCATCATGCCGGGCATGCCCATCATCATCCCCGGCATCATCCCGCCGCCCATCATGCCGGGCATGCCGCCCATCATCCCCGGCATCATGCCGGGCATCATCCCGCCGCCCATCATGCCGGGCATGCCCATGCCGCCGCCCATCATCGGCATGGGCATCGGCATCATCATCGGCATCCCGCCGGACGGCATGCCGCCCATCATCGGCATGCCCATCGACGGCATCGCGCTCATCGGGGTCATCGCGGCTCCTCGTGCCCGCAGTGGAAGGGCGGGCGCAAGGCCTGAGTACTCCCTCGCAGCGCGTCAGGCGCGTACCCGGGCGTGAACGCACGCGCTTTCCTCCACCGGGACGGATGGGCCGTCGCCCGGGCGGGCGGGGCCATCCGGTAGGGCGGAGAGGCGTCCGCCGACGCTAGACAGGGAGGATGACCAGCCCTCCGGCGGACGGCGTCCTCGCGCTCATCGGACGCACCCCGATGCTGCGGCTCCGCGGCTTCGACACCGGCCCATGCGAGCTCTTCCTGAAGCTCGAGAACCAGAACCCCGGCGGATCGATCAAGGACCGGATCGGCCTCTCCATGATCGCGGCCGCGGAGCGGGACGGCCGCCTCGGGCCGCACCAGCGCCACGTGGTGGAGGCGACCGCCGGCAACACCGGGCTCGGCCTGGCGCTCGTCGCCGCGCAGCGCGGCTACCGGCTCACGCTCGTCATCCCCGACAAGATGAGCCGGGAGAAGGTCCTCCACCTCAAGGCGCTCGGGGCCGAGGTGGTGATGACCCGCTCCGACGTGGAGAAGGGCCACCCCGACTACTACCAGGACCTGGCCGAGCGCATCGCCGGCGAGGGCGGCGCGTTCTACGTGAACCAGTTCGGGAACCCCGCCAATCCGCTCGCGCACGAGACCGGCACCGGCCCCGAGATCGTGGAGCAGCTCGGCGGGCGCATCGACGCCATGGTCTGCGGCGTCGGCTCGGGCGGCACGATGACCGGCCTCTCGCGGCACCTCGCCAGGGCAGCGCCGTCCTGCGAGATGGTGCTCGCCGATCCGGCCGGCTCGGTGCTCGCCGGCTACGTCGAGACCGGCGTCCTCGGCAAGGCGGGCTCCTGGCTGGTCGAGGGCATCGGCGAGGACTTCCTGCCGCCCATCGCCGACCTGTCCCGGGTGAGGAAGGCGTACACCGTCCCCGACCGCGAGAGCCTGGAGACGGCGCGCCAGCTCCTCCGCCGCGCCGGCGTCCTGGCCGGCTCCTCCACCGGCACGCTCCTCGCGGCCGCGCTCCGCTTCTGCCGGGAGCAGTCCGGGCCGAAGCGCGTCTGCACGCTCGTCTGCGACAGCGGCAACAAGTACCTGTCCAAGATGTTCAACGACGCCTGGATGGCGGACCAGGGCCTGGAGGACCGGCCCCGCACCGGCGACCTGCGCGACGTCATCACCCGGCGCCACGCCGACCGCGCCACGGTCACGGTGGGGCCGGACGACCCGCTGCTCGTCGCCTACGCCCGCATGAAGGTGCACGACGTCTCGCAGCTGCCGGTGCTCGACGGCGCGCGGGTGGTCGGGATCGTGGACGAGTCCGACCTGCTCGTGGCCGCGCTCGACGGACCGGCCCGCCTGCGCGGCCCGGTGAAGGAGGTCATGACCACGAAGCTCCGCACCGTCGCGCTCGCCACGCCCATCCGCGAGCTGCTCCCGCTCCTCGACGCCGGGCTCGTCCCGATCGTCATGGAGGCCGACGAGCTGTTCGGGCTCGTCACCCGCATCGACCTCGTGAACCACCTGCGGCAGCGGATGGAATGACCCGCGGTTAGGACCCTCGCATGCAGACGGACGATCTCGAGTACGACGACGCCTTCCTGCGCCGCCTCCTGCGCGAGGCGCGCGTCGTCGCGATGGTGGGCCTCTCCCCGAACTGGGTCCGGCCCAGCCACTTCGCCGCGCGCTACCTGCAGGGCAAGGGTTTCCGGGTCGTCCCGGTGAACCCGCAGGCCGCCGGGCAGGTCATTTTGGGCGAGAAGGCGTACGCGTCCTTGCGCGACGTGCCGGTCAAGGTCGACGTGGTGGACGTCTTCC
>DASTGH010000098.1:0-3174 GCA_035719345.1 Anaeromyxobacteraceae bacterium | reverse complement strand
CCGGCGGCGGCGCGAGGGCCGCCGCCGGCGGCCGAGGGGGAGCGGCCTCCGACGGCCGCGGGGGAGCGGCCTCCGGCGCGGATGCGGTGAGCGACGCGACGGCCCCCGCCCGCACCAGCGCCACCGCCGCGCGCAGGCCGTCGTAGATCCCGAGCTGCGCCTCCTGCAGCGCCTGCCGCAGCGGCCGGCCGTCGGCGAGCGCGAGCAGCCGCTCCGCGAGCAGGTCGGGCCCGGCCGGTGCACCTCCCGCGGAGACGAGCGGCGCCTCGAGGTCCGGCACGTCCTGGCGGAGCGCGTCCACCTCCTCGGCGCGGCGCACGCCGGCGAGGAACAGCTCGCGCGTGCGCTCCGGGAGGCGCACCGCGTTGCGCTCGTCGTGCGGCCCCTCGCGGAACACGAACTCGCCCTCCGGCTCGCAGAAGCAGCCGAGCACGATCTCGCGCACCTGGCGGACGATCCCCTCGTAGACCTGGGCCGAGCCGAGGAGCTTCTCCTCCACCAGCACCTGGCCCAGCGGGCGGCCGGCGCGGACGAGCCCGGCCACGCGGTCGAGGTCCTCGCGCCCCAGCAGGCCGGCGCGCCACAGCACCGGGCCGAGGCGATCGGATGGGTCGCTGGACGACGCGAAGACGACGCGGCCGTCGCGGAAGGAGATGGCCTTGCGGCGCAGCGGCGCGTGCCCGCCGCCCGGCGCCACGCCGTAGGAGAGCAGCAGCAGCCCGGAGCGCAGCGTGCTCGCGACGAGCTGCGCCACCTCGGCGAAGGAGAGCCCGGCCAGGGACCCGGCGAACCAGGAGCCGCCGGCGCCGCCGGGCGCGACCAGCGCGAAGGCGCCGCGCAGCGTGACGACGTCGACCTCGTCCCCGTGCTTGACCCCGAGCGCCTCCGCGTCGCGCGGCGCGAGCGCCACCGCGTCCTCGGGTCCGACGGTGAGCCTCGCGCGCATGCCCGCGCCGCCTCCGCGCCGCTACGGCCGCCGCGTCTCGGCCGCGACCAGCGCGGCCGCCTTGCCCGCCACCTCGCCGAGCGGCACGAGCTCCACCTCCTTCGTGCCGCGCCGCTTCCACTCCACCTTGCCCTCGGCCAGCCCCTTCCTGCCGACGGCGATGCGGATGGGGATGCCGAGCAGGTCGGCGTCCTTGAACTTCACGCCGGCGCGCTCGTCGCGGTCGTCGTAGAGCGCGTCCACGCCGGCCCGATCCAGCGCCGCCACCACCTCCTCGGCCGCCTTCGCCAGCTCCGGCTCGCGGCCCAGCGTCAGGACGCTGGCGCGGTAGGGCGCGATGCTCATGGGCCAGACGATGCCGTCCTGGTCGTGGTGCAGCTCGATGGCGGCGGCCATGATGCGCTCGACGCCGATCCCGTAGCTGCCCATGACGATGGGCGTCTCGGTGCCGTCGGCCTTCAGCACCGTCGCCTTCATGGAGTCGGAGTACTTGGTGCCGAGCTTGAAGATGTGGCCCACCTCCAGCGCCTTGAAGACGTCGAGCGTGCCGTCGCAGCGCGGACAGCCCTCGCCGGCCTGGACCGTGCGCAGGTCGGCCAGCTTCCCGTGCCCGAGCACGTCGCGCTTCACGTCGACGCCGCGCAGGTGGAAGCCGTCCTCGTTGGCGCCGGTGACCATGTCGCGGCGCTCGGCCAGCGAGGGATCGACGTACACCGGCGCCCTGGTGAAGCGCACCGCGCCCAGCGAGCCCGCCCGCGCGCCCATGAGCTGGGGGATCTCCTCGGGGTGGGCCGGCCGCAGCACCGAGCCGCCGGTGGCGGTCTGGAGCTTCGCCTCGTTGAGCTCCTGGTCGCCGCGCACCACCGCCACCACCGGCTTCTCGTCGACCATGTAGACGAGCGTCTTGAGCTGGCGCCGGCCGGGGACGCCGTACGGCGGCGCCGCCAGCGCGTCGATGGTGAGGACGCCGGGCGTGGCGAACTTCTCCGGGGTGGCGAGGCCCGGGCCGTCCGCCTCGGCCGGGATGCGCGAGGTGGCGGTCTCGGTGTTGGCGGCGTAGCGGCACCGGGGGCAGGCGGCGACGAGGTCCTCGCCCGCGTCGGTGCGGACCATGAACTCCTGCGAGCCCGAGCCGCCCATCGCCCCGGAGTGGGCCTGTACCGCCACGAAGTCGAGCCCGCAGCGGCCGAAGACCCGCTCGTAGGCGCGGCGCTGGTCCTCGTAGCGGAGGTCGAGGCCGGCCGGGTCCACGTCGAAGGAGTAGGCGTCCTTCATCGTGAACTGCCGGACGCGCAGCAGGCCCGACTTCGGGCGCGGCTCGTCGCGGAACTTGGTCTGGATCTGGTACCAGACCTGCGGCAGCTGCCGGTAGCTGCGCAGCTCGTCGCGGGCGATGGCGGTGAAGATCTCCTCGTGGGTCATGCCGAGGCAGTAGTCGCCGCCCTTGCGGTCCTTGAGGCGGAACATGTTCTCGCCCATGACCGTCCAGCGCCCCGACTCCTTCCAGGGCTCGGCGGGGTGGAGCGCCGGCAGGTGGAACTCCTGCCCGCCGATGGCGTCCATCTCCTCGCGGACGATGGCCTCGATGCGCGAGAGCGTGCGGCGCGCGAGCGGCAGGTGGTCGTAGATGCCCGCCCCGAGCTGGCGGATGAAGCCGGCCCGCACGAGGAGCTTGTGGGAGACGACCTGCGCGTCGGCCGGCGCCTCCTTCAGCGTGGGGATGAAGAGCTGGCTGAAGCGGTGCATGGGCCCGCCTTATACCGCACGTCAGGCGCGGCGCGCCCGAAGGAGCGCCCAGGCTCCGGCGCCGCCGACGACCGCCGTCAGCCCGGCGGCCGCGAGCGCCGTCTCCCACCAGCCCTGGCGGTTCCGTCGCGTCTGCGCCGCGAGCCAGGCCGCGAGGGCGCGGCGCTCCGCCTCACTGCCCTGGAACGGCAGGACCATGACAGGGTTCAGCTCGGAGAGCCGCCCGATGGAGGCGTAGGCGCGCTTCGGCGTGCCGAAGCGGTCCTCGGTGAGCCTCGGCAGGAGCGGGTTCTGCGCGCCCGGGCCGGGCTCGGCGTCGTGGCAGGCGAGGCAGAAGTCGCGCGCCACGCGCGCGCCGAGCGTCGGGCCCGCGGCCACAGCGAGCGCGGGGAGCGCGGCGGCGGCGCAGAAGGCGAGGCGGCGGGCGAGCACGCCCTGGTCTACCGCGACGGGGCGGGGAGCGAGAAGCGGGCGGGCGGGGG
>DASTGH010000097.1:0-5660 GCA_035719345.1 Anaeromyxobacteraceae bacterium | reverse complement strand
AGGGTCGAGGAGCTGGGGGCCGCCGAGCCGCAGGCAGAGGTCGACGCCGTCCCCACCTCCGAGGCGCTCGAGGAGCTGGGCTCGGCCGCCGCGCCCGGCGCCGCGTCCACCGTGGGCAAGATCCCTGAGCACTTCCAGGCGTGGTTCTGGGGCCTGGCCGCCCTGTGCGCGGCCGCGCTCGCGTTCTACTACGCGCGGATGGACGGCGAGCAGTTCGAGATCCTGAAGCAGCTCACGGCGTCGGTCGTGCCCCTCGGCGTCCTCACCTTCACGGTCCTGGCGGTGATCCTGTTCGGCATCACCACGGCGACGGAGTCGGCCGCCGTGGGCGCGCTCGGCGCGCTCTACCTCGCGGTGATGAAGCGCTACCCGCGCGCGGTGCTCTGGTGGAGCGTCGCGGGGGCGGGCGGCGGGCTGCTGCTCGGGCTCTACCGCGGCGACTTCATGACGCTGCTCGTCTCCATCTCGCTCGGCGCGACCTTCGCCGGGACGCTCGGGCCCGGGATCGCCGGCCTGCGCGTCTCGCCCGACCTGCGGCAGAACCTGAAGGAGGCGGTGTTCCTCACCGCCAAGACGACGGCGATGGTGTGCTGGCTCTTCATCGGCTCGTCGCTCTTCTCGGGCGTGTTCGCGCTCCACGGCGGCCAGTCGCTCATCGAGCGCTGGGTGCTGGGGATGAACCTGTCGCCCCTCGGGTTCCAGCTCATCGCCCAGCTCATCATCTTCCTGCTCGGGTGGCCGCTGGAGTGGACCGAGATCATCGTCATCTTCTGCCCCATCTTCATCCCGCTCCTGGGCCACTTCCAGGTCGATCCCATCCTCTTCGGCACGATGGTCGCAGTGAACCTGCAGGCGGCGTTCCTCTCGCCACCGGTCGCGATGTCGGCCTTCTACCTGAAGGGCGTCGCGCCCAAGCACGTCACGCTGAACCAGATCTTCGCCGGCATGATGCCGTACATGGTCATCGTCGTCGTGTGCCTGGTCTTCATGTACGTGTGGCCGGGCATGACGCTCTGGCTCCCGCAGTTCCTGTACGGCGATTGATCGACCTCGGCGGGCACGGCACCTCCCTCCCCCTCCTCAGATGGACCCGGCGGATCTCCACCTCCTCCCTGCCTCCCAGGCGGCGCTCGCCCTGCGCCAGGGGCTCCTCGGGTCCGAGCAGCTCGTCGCGGCCTGCCTGGCGCGAGCGCGCGGAGAGGAGGCCACGGGCAAGGAGCTCGCCTTCCTCGATCCCGAGCACGCGCTCGCCCAGGCCCGCGCGGCCGATGCCCGGCGGCTCGCCGGGGAGCACACGGGCCCGCTCCACGGCGTGCCGGTCGCCGTCGAGGACGTCTTCGACACCGCCGACATGCCGACCGAGAACGGCTCGGTCCTGTGCGCGGGCCGCACGCCCGCTCGCGACGCCGCGGTCGTGGCGAGGCTGCGCGCGTCCGGCGCGGTGATCCTGGGAAAGACCTCCACGGCGGAGTTCGGCGCGGACGGGCTGCCGCAGGCGGCCGGCCCGGAGGCCGTGCCGGGCGGCCGCTCCGGGGCCTCGGCGGCCGCCGTCGCCGCGGGCCTGGCCCCGCTCGCGCTCGGTCACCAGTCGGCGGGCGGGACCATCTGCGGGGCCGCGCTCTCGGGCGTCGTCGGGTTCAAGCCGACCCACGGGCTCGTCTCGCGCCACGGGATGCTCACGCTCTCCCGGACGCTCGATCACGTCGGCCTGTTGTCGCGCACCATCGACGACCTCGCGCTGCTGGCGGCGGAGCTCGCGGGCCACGACGAGCGCGATCCCGACACGCGGCCGCGCGCACGCGTGCCGTTCGCCGAGGTGGCGTCGGAGGATCCGCCCATCGCGCCGAGGCTCGCCTTCGTGCCGACGGCGCACGGGGAGCGGGTGGACGCGGAGACGCGGGAGGCGTTCGAGGAGCTGCTGGGTCACCTCGGCGATCACGCGGAGGCGCTCGAGCTCCTCCCCTCGGCCGCCGCGGCCTGGGGATGGCACCGGACCATCCTGGAGGCCGAGACGGCGGCCAGCCTCGACCGCGAGTGGGAGGGCCGCGAGCGCATGTCCGGGGCGCTGCGCGCGCGGCTCGAGCGAGGACGCCAGCTCCCCGCGCTCGAGTACCAGCGCGCCCTGGCCGCCATCCCGCGCCTGCGGGAGAGCTTCGCCGAGCTGTTCGAGCAGCGCTACGACGCGATCCTGACGTTCTCCACGCCCGGCGCCGCGGTCGAGGGCGCGGCCTCCCCCGACGACCCCGTGTTCGCGGCCCCCTGGACCCTGTGCGGCATGCCGGCCGTCACCTTGCCGCTCCTGCAGGCCGTGGACGGAGCGTTCATCGGCGTCCAGCTGGTGGGGCCCTGCGGCGGCGACGCGCGCCTGCTGAGGACGGCCCGGTGGCTGTCGGCGCGCGCCTCGTCCGGTTGACGACCCGCGCGCTCACGCGGCGTCACACCGCAGCGGTCAGCCAGCGCGCCACGTCGCGCCACAGCGACTCGAACTGGGCGCGGTTGAAGCCGGTGCCGCTCGCGACCCAGTCGAAGTGGGGCGGCACGTGCGTGGGCAGGTGGAAGTGCCCGATGACGTCGTGGTGGTCGGCCCAGACCGCGCCGACCAGATCGCCCCAGATCTGCGACAGCGTCGGGACGATGCCGTCGTTGGCGCGAGCGTCCGGGATCCTGCCGTAGGCGCGGCGGAGGAGGGCGGCGTGGGCGGCGGTGACGCGCCCGCGGCGGTCGCCGGGCTCGCCGGCGGCGAAGCGATAGAGCACCGCGAACAGCGCATGCGTCGCCTGCGCATACGGGTCGAGGCCGGCGCGCGCCAGCGAGGCCAGGCCCGGCGGCCGGGCGCGGGTGACGACGGACCCGCAGCGGACCCCGGGTCGGTCCTGGGTCGAGGCGTTGAACAGGTCCATGCCCGCGGGGGCGATCTGGGCGACGAGGCCCTGGTCGTCGCGGACGTTCGTGAAGAACTGCTCCACCGCCCGGCGCCGCGCGCCGGAGAAGTCGGCGAGCAGCTGCAGGAAGAGCTGATCCACGACGCCGGAGGGACGCGAGCGCGGATGGCGCAGGAAGCGGGCGAGGCGGAGCACGACGGAGATGGGCAGCCGGCCGGTGCGCAGCGTGTAGATGGTCGCGAGCGAGAGCAGCGACAGGAGCTGCTGCCCGAGCAGGCTGCCGAAGAGGTGCGCGAGCGGCGTGCCGTGGTGGGGCGAGGAGATGGTCACCACCGCGCGCACCGCCCGCGCGCACCGCTCCACGTCGGCCGAGGTCGGCAGCACGACGTCGGGGCTGAGGAGGAGCCGGGCGTCGAGACCGCCGCTCGAGTGCCCGACGATGCTCACGTGCCCGGGGGAGGCGTCGAGGAGCCGCGAGACGCTCTCGGCGAGGAGCGCGGCGCGGCGCGGGAGCGAGGCGGTCGGCTCCGTGACCACGACGCGCAGCTCGCCGTCGAGGCCGAGGCCGGGACCGATGTCCAGGAGCAGGTCGCGGACGTGGTGGAAGTACGCAAAGTCCCCGAGATTGGCGAAGCCGAAGAAGCCCGGCACGAGCACGACGTGGTGGGGGCGCGGCACCGGCGTACTCTAACCGTCGCAGGCCGGTGACGCGACGCGGCGAGCACGCGCGGCCGCATCGTCGCATGCCCATCCGGACCTCCTCCCGCGCCGCGTGCGGAGGCGCACGCTGGCGGAGGGGGTGGAACATGGCCGAACGGGTGGCGATGGCCGTGGTGCACAGGCCGGGCGACGCGGTGGTGGAGCTGCCGGCGGGCGCGTCCGCCGCGGAGCTCGGCGCAGCGGGCATGGACGTGGTGGAGCAGCCCGACGTCGGGATCGAGCCGGCGGCGGTGGAGCGCCCGGGCGACATCGTGGTGGACCTGCCCGCCGGCGCGTGTGCCGCGGAGCTCGCCGGGGCCGACGTGAAGCTGCTGGAGCTGCCGGGCTAGCGTCCCCGGCCGGGAAGAGGGTCGGCGGCGCCAAGGACGGGGCGGTCGCCCGTCCGGCCTGCGGCGCCGCGCCGCGCGTCGTCAGCGCTTCGCGGCGGCGGCAGCGCCGCCGCGACGGTACGGCCGCGTCTCGTGGCACGTCTTCGAGCACTGGCCCCCGTCCGCGTCCTTCACGTAATTGAGCTTCAGGACCCAGCCCCTCGAGCCGTAGGGCACGCCCTCGCGGATGTGGTGGTCCTGGCGCGAGGCGTGGACCTCGTGGCAGGCGCGGCAGGTGCGCCCGCGCTCGCCCACGTTCACGTGCACGAAGTGCAGGTTGCGGGAGCCGTTGCGGAACTCGGTGAGCGTGGTCGTCTCCGGCGTGGTGAAGACGCGCTCCTCGTGGCAGCCGAGGCAGAGCGCGTAGTTCTTCTTGTCGAACGCGGCGTAGAACTTGGCGGGGTACTCGGCCGTGAGCAGGCGGAAGTTCTTGCTGCCGTGCGGCGTGTGGCAGGCGCTGCAGTCGCTGGCAGCGACGGGCCCGTGGTGCTCCTTGTTCGACTCCAGCCACGCCTTCATGTTCGAGAGCGGCTGCCCGTCCTGCGACTTCATCCCTTCCTTGTCGTGGCAGCCGAGGCAGAGGTCCATGGGGAGCTTCACGAGGAGCTTCTCGACGGCGGAGCCGTGCGGGTTGTGGCAGCCGGCGCACTTGGCGCCGGTGGTGAGCGCCGCATGCTTCACCGGTGCCTTGGCGGCGTCCTCGACCACGTTGGCGTGGCAGCCCGCGCACAGCTGGGAGGTCTCCTCCAGCAGGAGCTTGGGGAACTTGCCGTTGTGCGGGTTGTGACAGTTGGTGCAGGCGTCCGCCGCCGGCGCGTGCTTGTGCGGCCGCGCCATGATCTCCTCCAGCTCCGCGTGGCAGCCGAGGCAGACGGCGTTCATCTTCGGGTCGACCTTGCCCGGGCTCTTCGCGTCGTCGCGCGCGTGACAGGGCGTGCACGATCCCGACTCGTACGGCGCGTGCGTCACGAGCCCCTTGGTGGCGGCCGGAAGCGGCGCGACCGGGGATGCGGCGAGGACAGCCGCGGACGCAGCCGCGGCGAGGGCGAGGACCATGAGGGGGACTCCGTCGGGGAAGCGTCATGGATACCACGGGTTCGGGACGGCCATCTTGACGCGGGGCAACGGGCGGGTGTGGACGAATGTGGGAGAGGACGGCGAGCCCGTCCTCGTCCCGGTCCCCGTCCTCGTCCCCGTCCCGATCCCGCTATGGCTGCCCGGGCGACGCTCCGGTCCCCTCGCTCGCAGGTGCGACAACGGGCGCAGCTGCCTGCGGGCCAGAAGGGGTCGCCGCCGGCTCGCACGCGACCGGCGCCGCGCAGGCCACCGCCTTCTTCAACGGCTTCGCCTTCGCCGGCGCGCGCACCGCGCGCGTCCGCGCCGCCGGGACGGTCTCCACCCCGGCCGCGCCTCCCGGCGACGAGGCGAGCGACGACTGCTCGCTCGTGGCGCTGTGCTCGGTCGAGGCGCGCCCCTCGCTGGTCGCGTTCGCGGTCGCCACCGCCGGCTGCTGCGCCTTGCCGGCGGCCTGGCCCAGCCAGGCGTATGCTCGTAAACTCCTGCACGCCGTAGTCAAACTCGTTCGAGCTGCGATACACCTGGTCGAAAAACCAGGTCATGTCCTGTCCACTCACTTCGTTGACGACGGCGAAGAAGTCGTCGGGCGAGGGATGCCGGAACTTGTAGCGCT
>DASTGH010000096.1:0-9566 GCA_035719345.1 Anaeromyxobacteraceae bacterium | reverse complement strand
GGACGCGGCCGCCGGCCAGCGTCTTGCCGCGGCCCTCCAGCGCGGCGAACCCGCGCAGGATGAAGCGCTGGCCGGGGAGCGCCGCCGCCGCCGCGCCCAGGCGCAGCTGGGCGAGCGCGGTGGCTCCGGGCGCGAGCTCGGCGCGGTCGAGGAGCGAGACGGTGGCGGTCACCTGGGCCGTCCCCACGTGGAGGAGGAGGCGCCCGCGGTGGCGGAGCGGCTTCGGCGCGGCGGCGAGGAGCGTCAGCTCGACGTCGAGGGTGTGGCTCTCCGGGACCACGCCGGCGTGCACCAGCACCTGGCCGCGCGCGACCGCGGGAGCCTCGATGCCCGGGAGGTTCACCGCCGTGCGCTGGCCGGCGAGCCCGCGCGCCGCGGGCTGGCCGTGCACCTGCACCGACCGCACCCGCAGCGGGCCCTGGCCGGCGCGGCGCGGCAGCAGCACCACCTCGTCCTCGGGCGCGACGCCGCCCGAGATCATGGTGCCGGTCACCACCGTCCCGAAGCCCTTCAGCGAGAACGCGCGGTCGAGCGGCAGGAAGAGGGGGCCGTCCGCCGGCCGCTCCGGGACGTCGCGGGCCAGCCGCGCCAGCGCGTCGAGCAGCGCCGGGAGGCCCTCGCCGGTCCGCGACGAGACCGGGACGAGCGGCGCGTCCTCGAGGAAGGTGCCCTTGGCCGCGGCGCGCACGTCCGACTCGAGGAGCGGCAGCCACTCGGCGCCGAGCTCCGGGAGCAGGTCGGCCTTGGTCACCGCCACCACGCCGCGCGGGACGCCCAGCAGCCGGCAGATGTCGAGGTGCTCGCGCGTCTGCGGCATGACGCCCTCGTCGGCGGCGACGACGAGCACGACGACGTCGATCCCGCCCGCTCCCGCCGCCATGGCGCGCACGAAGCGCTCGTGGCCCGGGACGTCGACCACGCCGGCGACCGTCCCGTCGGGGAGCGCCAGGTGCGCGAAGCCGAGCTCGATGGTGATGCCGCGGCGCTTCTCCTCGCGCAGGCGATCGGTGTCGATGCCCGTGAGCGCCTTCACGAGGGAAGTCTTGCCGTGGTCGATGTGCCCGGCGGTGCCGACGATGATGCGCTTCGCGGGGGATGCCACTCTCGACCTACACCCCGACCTCTCCCGGATCGGTCGGCCCGGCGGCGCCCGTGTCCCCGTGCAGCTGGTAGTCCCAGCCGAAGACCACAAGGTCCTTCGTCTCGATGGCGTGGAAGTCGGGCCGGCTGCCGTTCGGCCGCACCACCAGCGACGCGGTGCGGACGTCCCGGGCGCCGGCCTTCTTCACGGCCGCGCGAGCAGCGGCCATGGTCTTGCCGCTCACCGTGACGTCGTCCACGACGAGGACGCGCTTGCCGCGGACGTCGGGCACCTCCGTCGTGACCAGCTTCGCCTTGCGGTCGACGTGGACCGCGTGGAACTCGGCGTGGAGCGGGACCGCCAGCGCGCCGCCCAGGAACACCCCGCCGTTGACGATGCCGACGATCGCCTCCGGGCCGAACTCGTCGGAGATGCGCTCCGCCAGCGCGCGCGCCAGCTCGCCGAACTCGGTCCAGCCGACCTCGCGGACGCCGGCGTCGGGGCGCGCCCGCTGCGGCGGAACCTGCAGCCGCTTCAGCGCGAAGGCGTCGGCGACGCCGGCGCCGAGCGGCTGTTCGGCGAGCGGCCGGGGCGAGCGGCGACGGCGGGAGGCCGCGGGGCGGGCGCGGGTGGCAGCCTTGGGCCGGGGGCGCGCGGTGGCGGCGCGGGCCCGGGTGCGCGGGGGCTTCTTCGAGGCGCGGGGCGGCATCGGTCGGCTCCTCCGTCGTGGCGCGGGGCGTCGGCCCACGATCTAGCACGGTCCGGGCGGCGCGGCTCGGCGCCGCGGCCCGGTGCCGCGGCGCTCCGCGCCCACGACATCAGACCTCGGAGCCCTCGCGCCCGGCGCGGTCGCGCTCGGCCAGGCGCCGCGCCATGTCCCGGAGCTCGGGCTCGGTGACGACGTAGCGCTGGCGGCAGAACTCGCAGGTGATCACCGCCTCGCGCTCCTTGGCGAGGACGTCCTCCACCCCCTCCAGGCCGAGCACGCTCACCGCGTTCCGCGCCCGCTCCGCGCTGCAGCCGCAGCGGTAGGCGACCTCGAGGTCGCCGAGCAGCTCCAGCTTCTCGCCGCCCAGCTCGGCCAGGACGTCCTGCGCGCCGGCGCCGCGCGCCAGCATGGTCTCGAGCTCGCCGCCCGCGATGCGCCGGCGGGCCGCTTCCACCGCGGCGTCGTCGCCGTCGGGGAGCCGCTGGAGGAGGACGCCGGCGACGTCGCCCAGCGGCTCGTCCCCGGCCGGGAGCACGGCGAGGTCGATGGCGGTCGCCACCTGCTCGGACTCCAGATAATAGCGCTCGAGGTCGCGCCCCAGCTCCCGGTGCCGGAGCTCGATCTGCCCGCGGTAGAACTGCGCGCCGCCGAGGTCGCGCAGCACGGAGAGGAACCCGGACCCGCCGAGCGCCGCACGCGCGCCGGCGCGCGGATCGCCTGGGAAATGCACCATCGGCGCCCGCACGTACCCGCGCACGTTGCCGTCGGGGTCGGCGTCGACGAACAGCCCCCGGATCGGGCCGTCGCACTCCACCTGCAGGTTCACCCGGGATCGCTCCTTCAGCAGCGACGCGACGAGCAGCCCGCCGGCCATCGCCTCGGCGAAGAGCCGGGCGGCGGTGGGGTAGAGCCCGTGCAGCATGCGCGCGATGCGCGCGGTCTCGGTGACGCGCACGAAGAGGGCGCGGAGGCCCTGGTTCGGCATGAGCCCGCGGACGAGGCGATCGGACATGGAAGGAGGGTCTTAACCCTGGAGAGGGGGAAGGGCATGCGGCGGGCAAGGGGGTCGAGGTCGGGGTCGCGGGTGCCGGCCCGATCTTGGAGGTCGGCGGCGGATCCCCCTCCCCCGCGTCGGGCGGGGGAGGGCCGGGGAGAGGGCAGGGGGCCACGGCTCGGGCTCCGGCCAGGGATGCGCGTGGCACGCCTCGCGCCACCTTCGGCGGCACTCGCCGTGCATTCGGCGCGTCGCCCTTCGCGCCGTGGTGCGAGCGGTCGTTCATGGCGCTTCCCCTTCAGGCTGGGGCGAAAGGGGAAGCGCCATGAACGAGACCCATTCCCTCCCTCACCACAACCTGCTCGCGTACGGTGTCGCCGTGGAGCTCTTGCACGCGGTTCGCGGTTGCGCGATCCGCGATGCCACGCTCCGCGATCAGGCACTCCGGTCCGCGAAGAGCGCCTGCCTCAACTGCGCGGAAGGAGCGGCGCGCACCTCCCGCGGCGAGAAGGCCCGCGCGTTCTCGGTGGCGCGTGCCGAGGCCGGAGAGGCCGCGGCGGCGGTGGAGATCGCAGCCGCGTGCGGTGACGCCGCGGTGGAACCGGTCGGCGAGGTCGTCCGCCTCGCCAGCCGGATCAGCCGGATGCTGTACCCGCTGGCGCGGGTGCGATAGCCGTCAACGCATGAGCCCTCGCAGCATCCGCCGCACGCGGAGCGCGAGGGCCATCGCACGTTCTCCGACCGGCGCCGCCAGCGCGCCGATGGCGACGGCCAGATCCACCGCCGCCGCGACCTCCTGCACGCTGCCGGAGGCGATGGCGAAGTGCCGGCGCTTCACGCCCGGCGACTCGCTGCCGAGGCCTTCGGCGAGGTTGAGGACGACCGACTTGGATGCGCGAGAGGCCTGATCGCGGAGCTCTGCGTCCGACAAGCGAGCCAGATGAACCAGGGCCGCGAGCTCGCGCGCTGCGACGTACACATCGAGACGTTGAAACGTGAAGCTGGTGAAGGTGTTCTCCGTCATGAGCGCTTCCTCCTGCCCCCAGCCCGAGGAAGCGCTCATGACGGAACCACCGGGGAGCGTCGGCCGGCGATCGACGCGCCTCCCTGCGTTGCAGCGCGAAGGCCACGCTCTGCGTGGCCGAGCGGTGCCAACGCGCAAGCGCGTTCGGGAACGGGGTACGGGTACGGGTACGGGGACGGGGTCGGGTACGGGTACGGGTACGGGGACGGGGTCGGGGTCGGGGACGGGGTCGGGACGAGGTCGGGACGAGGTCGTGGTCGAGGCCCCTACCCCTTCACGCTCCGTATCGTCTCCCTCATCCCATGCCTCGGCGCATACCCCAGCTCCCTCGCCGCGCGCGACCCATCCACCACGCACAGGTACTGGATGTGATCCAGCTCCTCCGGCGGATAGGTGGTGAGCCGCGCCTCGAACGCGCGCTTCAGCATGGCGCGGGCGATGGTCCCCGGCACCGGCACGGGGCGGCGGCCCAGCTCGCGCAGCACCGCCGAGAGCGGCACCTCGCCCGGGCCCGCCACGTTGTACACGCCGCGCACGCCGGGGCGGAGCGCCAGCGCCATCGCCAGGCAGACGTCGTCCTCGTGGATGAGCTGCACCATCGGGTCGAATCCGAGCACCGTGATCGGCCGCTCCAGCCGGAGGTAGTTCGACGGCGCGTTGCGGACCGTCGGCCCCACGATGTGGACCGGCCGGAGCACCACCGTCTCGACCTCGGGGTGCCGCCACATGAACGACTGCGCGTACATGTCGAGCTCGACGAGGTCGCGCACGTCGGAGAAGCGGTCCGCCGCCATGAGCGGCGTCTCCTCGGAGAGGAAGTTGGAGTTGTCGGGCCTCGGCCCGTAGACGTTCGCGGAGGACAGCACCACCACCTTGCGCACGCCGTGGCGCACGCACAGGTCGAGGATGCGGTGCGTGCCGAGCACGTTGAAGGCGTGCGCCTCCGTCGCCCGGTTCCGCGGATCGTGCATGATCCCCATGTGGATGAGCGCCTCCACCCCGCGGCCGCGGAACGCGTCCTCGACCTTGCGCTTGCGCAGGTCCACCTGGTGGTGCTCGACGTCCTTGGGCCGCTCGCGGAACGGGCGCCGGTCGATGCCGACGAGCTGGGTCTCTCCATGGAGCAGCCGAACCAGCGCCTTCCCCAGGTTCCCGGCGATGCCCGTGATGGCCACGCGGGCGGGCAGGACGGGCAGCGGCGGCGCGGGGACGGCCATGGCGGTGCCCTACCAGAACACGTGCTTGCGCGCCCGGAGCCCGTCGTCGAGCAGCTTCTGCAGCTCCGCCTTCACCTCGCCCACCTTCGCCTCGAGCACCGCGTCCTCGTCGTCGGCCGAGCCGGTGAAGCGCATGGGCTTGCCGAAGTGGAGGCGGTAGCGCGTGGGCAGGGGCAGCGGGAGGATGGTGGGTGTGATGGGCAGGGACGGCATGGCGAGGAGCCGCGCCAGCCCCTTCAGATCGGCGATGGCCGGCGCCTGCTCCTCGGCGCCCACCACGCCGATGGGGATGATGGGCGTGTCGGTCTCGAGCGCGAGCCGCATGAAGCCCTGGCCGAACTCCTGCAGGCGATAGCGCTGCGCCCACGGCTTGTTGAGCCCGCGCACGCCCTCGGGGAAGACGAGCAGCGCCTCCCCGGCCGAGAGGAGGCGGCGGCAGTTCTCGGGCGTGCCCACCACCTGCCCGAGCCGGGCGTAGAACGGGGCGACGAAGGGGAGCGTCGCCACCCACTTCTCCACGAGCGCGCGCGGCGCGCGCGGCGGGTCGAGCTCGACGAGCAGCGAGACCCCCACCATCGCCGCGTCGAAGGGGAGCTGGCCCGAGTGGTTGGCGACGAGGAGGACGCGCCCCTCGGCCGGGACGTGCTCGATCCCGAACACCTCCACCCGGAAGTACTTCCGGTAGAGCCAGAGGAACGGCGCCAGCGCCGGGACCGCGTAGTCGATGTCGAAGCCGTACGGGTCGACCCCGAACTCGTTGCGCGGGGGCGTGAGCTTGGCGATGCGCTCGGCGGTCCCCGGCCCGCCGAGCTCGAACGTGAGCGCGCGCAGGCGCTCCTTCAGGGCGGCCCCCCAGTCGCTCATGCGCCTCCCTTAACGGGCGTGCGGCCGGGCGGCAGGGTCGGCTCGAGCCGGGCCGCGGCCGCGTGCAGCGTCACCCACTCGCGCGCCGCCAGGGCGCGCACGAACGCCTCGATCCGGGCGATCTTCACGGCGGCGGCGACGCGCAGGTCGCGCTGCCGCGCGGCCAGCGCCGGGGAGGCGTCGCTCGCGTCGAGGAGGTCCACGCCGTGCAGCTCCAGGTTGAGGTGCGGCAGGCGTCGCGTCCCGGCCAGCGCGGCGCGGGCCAGCGCCGGGAGCGACGCGACGGTCGTGCCGATGATGGGCACGCCCAGCAGGCCGGTCGTCACCGGCAGCTCGAGGAGCGGCAGGGTGCCGGCGGCGTAGGGCTCGCCGTCGCGCGGCCGGTACGGGACGCGGGGCGCGAGCAGGACGCGAGGGCGGTCGAGCACGGCGTGCGATCGCCGGCCGGCCGCGGCCATGGCGGCGAGGACGACCGCCTTGGCGGCGTAGTATGGGAGCGCCGGGAACGCCGAGCTGTCGTACCGGTAGCCGGCCTCGACCAGCGCCGCGAGGAGCGGCGCCGTGAGCGTGTAACCCGGCGCTCGGAAGCCGGTGGGGGCACGCCCCGCGGCGGCCGCGACGGCGTCGGCTCCGCCGCGCACCTCGGCGGCGATGACCTCGGCGCCGGCGCGGGCGAGCGCGTAGTCGTGCGAGAGCGTGTGGTTCCCGAGCTCGTGCCCCGCCTCCGCCAGGCGGCGCACCGCCGCCGCCGCACCCGGGCGCGAGAGGCTCCGCCCGACGCAGAACGCGGTGCCGCGCAGGCCGAGGCGCGCGCACAGCTCGCCGAAGCGCTCCACCGCCTTGCCGTAGACCGGGTCGTCGCCGGCGGGCGCCGGGCCGGGCAGGCCGTGGATGCGGTGGTAGTGCTCCAGGCCGTCGAGGTCGATCGACAGCGAGGCCAGCACCGGCTCAGGACCCCGAGGCCTTGCGCGCGCCGTTCCCCGACGTGCCGGCGCGGTCGCGCGCCGGCGGCGCGCGCACGCGCAGCACCCAGAACAGCTTCGCGACCTGCCGCATCACGTTCGGCACGCGCTTGAAGAGCGCGATGGAGGGCGGCCGCTTCTCCTCGAGCGAGATGGGGATCTCGACCACGCGCTTCCCCTCGAGCCCGGCGCGCAGCACGAGCTCGCTCGCGAAGACGTCGCGGTCCACGACGCACCGCTCGGCGGTGGGGGCGATGCGCTCGCGCACGAACGCCTTCACGCCGTGGGTGTCGGTGCCCTGGAAGCCGAGCGCCACCCGGAGCAGCGTGTTGTGCACCGCGGTGGCGAGGCGGCGGTACGCGGGCCGGTGATCCTGCGAGCCCGGCGCGCGCTTCGAGCCGACCACCATGTCGGCCCCGTCCGCGTCGAGGATGGCGAGCGCCCGGTCGTAGAAGCGCACGTCGCAGAGGTCGATCTCGTCCGCCACCACGTAGAGCCCGCGCGCCTCCAGGATCCCGCGGCGCAGCGCGAGCCCGTAGTTCGGCTCGTCGGAGTGGATGAAGCGCAGCCGCGGGCGCTCGGCGGCGAGCGCCCCCAGGATCTCCACCGTCCGGTCGCGCGAGCCGTTCTCGGAGAGCACGAGCTCGTAGTCCCAGCCCCGCTCGTCGAGGCGCGCCATGAGCTCCTGGCACGCCTCGCGCACGATCCCCTCCTCGTCGTAGACGGGGATGACCACGGACAGCCGCGGCGCGCCGGTCGGCATCAGGCGGCCTTTCTCGCGCACTCGCGGCCGGCGAGCAAGGCATCCTCCATGGAGGAGTACTCCCAGCGCCCGTAGCGGCCCGCGGTGAGCACGCCGCGCTCCTCGAGCCAGGAGACGATCGCCCGCTGCGCCGGCCCGTACGCCTCGTCGTAGATGACGTAGGCGTGCGGAATGGAGCGCGTGTCCATGAACAGGACGTCCCCTGCGCCGCGCAGGAACCCGAGGTCGAGGAGCGCGTCGAGCGCCTCGCGCTCCACCTCGGCGGCGGGCCGGGCCGCGGCCGCGCTGAACTCGACGTAGAAGCTGCGACAGCCGGGCGGCGCGAGCGAGGGGACGGCGGCCGAGGCCGAGCCGATGCGGTACGGGCCGTAGCGCTCCTCCGGCAGGTAGACCCAGTGGAAGGGCGGCCCGCCCGTGTCTCTCGCCGCCACGTTCACGTACGTCACCGTGGTGGCGCGGAGCCGCGCCGCGGCCGCGGCGATCTCGGGCGGGGCGGCGCCGCAGAGCCGCACCACCTCGGGGAGCGCGATGGTCGCCACCGCGCGCCGGAAGCGCACCTCCTCCCCGGTGGAGAGCCGGGCGACGCGCCGGTCGAGGTCGAGCGCGACCGGCTCGATGCCGCACTCCGCCGGGCGCGGGAGCCGCGCCGCCAGCCCGCGCACCAGGCTCTCGATGCCGCCCTGGCGAGGGTAGAGGAAGCTCGCGTTGTAGCCCGCGCGGTCGTCGACCAGCCCGAGGGCGCCCCGGACCACCTGCGCGATGGTCGGGCGCGGCACGAAGCGGCCCATCCACGCGGTCGACATCTCGCGCGGGTGGACGGTCCAGAGCTTGGCGTTGTACGGGAACATGAAGTTCCGGGCGAAGCCCTCGCCGAGGTGGCGCAGGATGAACTCGGCGAAGTTCCGCGGCTCGCGCTCGCGCAGCGCGCGCCCGCCCTCGCCGTGGTGCGCCTCGATGAAGCCGAGCAGGTTCTCGGCGACCACCTCGGCGGGCAGGCCGTGCGTGTTCACCTGGTACGGGTAGGGCGTGAAGCGCCGGTGCGACCAGATCGCCGCGCGGCGCTCCACGGTGACCCAGCCTCCGGGCAGCGCCGCCTCGGCGAGCGCGCGCATCTCCGGGTCGCGCAGGTGCAGCCAGTGCCCGGTGGCATCGAAGAGGAAGCCCTCGCGCGCGTCGGTCTTGCACAGCCCGCCCGGCCGATCGCTTCGCTCGACGAGCCGGTACTCGCCCGGCGCGTGCAGCGCGGCGGAGATCCCGGCGAGGCCGGCGCCGAGGATGAGGAGGTCGGTGTCCGACATGGGCGCAGCCCGAAAAAAGGTCCGCAACCTATCACGGTTTACGCGCCGGGTTCGGCGTCGCCGCGCAGTCGCCGGCGGGCGGCCCGTCCGCCGCTTCGCGATCCTTGCTGGCGCCGCACAGTGGGTGATAGCGTCTCGCCAACACTGGGGATTTTTCCTTTGCGCGTCGCCTGTCCGAACTGCCGAGCCGAGTACGCCATCGACGAGCGGCGGGTCCCCCCGGGGGGGCTCGCCGTGCGCTGCCCGAAGTGCCAGGGCGCGTTCCCGGTGAAGCCACCGGCGGACGGCGCCGGCGCGGTGCCGCTTCCGGGCGCGCCGGCCAGGGCGGCCGCCCCGCCGACGCCCCCGCGCGCTCCCGCGGGCGCGACGCTGCAGTTCGAGCGGCCGCCCGCGCTCGCTTCCCCGGCCCCTCCGCCGCCGCCCGCCCCCGCCGCCAGGCCGCCCCCGCCACCGGCGCCCGCGCCGCGGACGACGCTCGCGTTCGGCGAGGTGGATCTCGGTCCGGCCCCTTCGCTCGGCCACGCCGACGAGCCGTTCCCGTTCGATACGCCCGAGCCCGAGGCGCGGCCCAGGCGCGACACCGGCGTGCCGCTGCCGGCCGACCCCTTCGGCGCCGCCTCGCCGCCGCAGCAGCCGGCTCCGCCGGAGGACGAC
>DASTGH010000095.1:0-6944 GCA_035719345.1 Anaeromyxobacteraceae bacterium | reverse complement strand
AGCGGCTCCTTGCGCGCGGCGAGCCGCCCCGCCCGGCCCATGAGCCAGGCGAGGCCGCGCCCGGCGTCGGCAAGGAGGCGCGCCGGGCCGCGCGCCGAGAAGAGCGGCGGCGAGTCCGCCGCGCCCATGCGCTTCACGCCGGCGCCGTGCGTGTAGACGAGCTCGCCTCCCAGCCAGGCCGTGTAGACGGCCGCTCCCACCGCCGCCGCTCCCATCGCCGCCGAGGCGGCGGTGGCCCGGTGTCCGGAGCGCCAGGCGGCCAGGCCCACGCCGGCGAGCAGGATGCAGGTGTTGCCCATCCCGTGCAGCCACATGGCGTCGCGCGCGGCCGGGTCCTCCAGGTGGACCTCCTGCGACGCCGCCATGCCCGCCGCCCCGGCGAGCGCCGCGGAGCCGACCGCCACCCACCACAGCCGCCGACCGGCGGCGTCGAGCGCGAAGCGCCGCAGCCGCCCCCGGGCGCTGACCGCGGCCAGGTCCACACCGGCGGCGGCCGGCAGCAGGACGAGCGGCGCGTGGACGAGGGTCGGGTGCAGCTCGTGAATCTGTAGCGGCATGGCGGTTCCCTCCCGGTGCGCCCGCGACGGCGGCGCGCACAGCAAGGGTGGGGGCCGGCCGGCGGCGGCGGGAGGGGAGCGCGCGCGCCACGGCGCCCGGAACGGCGAGAGCCCGGCCCCTGGCGGAGGGACCGGGCTCTCGGTAGCTCCGTCGAGGCGGGGCTAGGACTTCCGGACGTTCGCGGCCTGAAGGCCCTTCGGACCCTTCACCACGTCGAACTCCACCTTCTGCCCCTCCGCGAGGCTGCGGAAGCCGTCCATCTGGATGGCGGTGTGGTGGCAGAACACGTCCTCACCCCCGTTGTCCTGGGTGATGAAGCCGTAGCCCTTCGCGTCGTTGAACCACTTCACGGTGCCAGTTGCCATGCGGTCGTGACTTTCTCGGCTCGAGCGCGAGATTGCGCTCGGTCAAACCCGTGCGCGCAGGTCGGACAATGCGATCTATGCCAAAAAGGTCACGCTGTCGACAACGACGGCGCCTCCGCGTCATCGAGTGGACGCGTCGGCTATACGCTGTGCAAAGAAGCGCTGCGGCGTGACGGACCGTGAAATCCGGCCGGGCCGGCGCGATCAGGTCGCGGCCGCGGCCGGGGTCGGCTCGGCGGCGGCCAGCGTGGCGTCGAGCTCGTCGAAGATCTCCTGCACCGTCGGGAGCGCGCCGGCGTCGGTCTCCCGCACGCGCGTCACGCTCTGGCCGGTGTAGAAGAGCCCGTTCTTCACGTCGCCCTTGATGGCGGCGGCGAGGAGCGCGTCGGTGATGCAGAAGCTCTCCTTGAAGTTCGACGCCCGGCACAGGCACAGCTCCGGGGCCAGGCACTCGATGCAGGCCTTCCTGCGGCCGAAGAACCCGTCCTTGCCGAAGAACCACGCCTTGGAGCGCGGCGGGAAGCGCTGCCCGGCGGCGAGCGCCTCGGTGAAGTCGTTGCGGACGGCGCGCGCCTTCATCCCCTTCACGCAGCTCGTGATGAGCGTGACGTCCTCGTCGTCCTTGGCGAGGTGCATCTCCTTGAACGCGGGATGGGCGTCTCCGTCGGAGGAGGCGAGGAACCGCGTCGCCAGCTGGGCGCCGGCGGCGCCCGCCGCGAAGAGCGCGGGCAGGTCCTCCGCGTCCACGCCGCCCGCGGCCACCACCGGCAGCGAGGAGTGGGCGCGCACCTCGGCGAGCAGCTCGGGCAGCGGGTGGTCGACGTCGCCGATGTGTCCGCCCGCCTCGGCGCCCTCGGCCACGAGGAACTCGGCGCCCCACTTCTCGTACATCTTCGCCAGGCGGCCGGAGGAGACGATGCCGGCGAAGGGCACGTTCGCCTCCCGGCACTGGCGGACGACGTCGCGCGAGATGCCCGCGCCCTGCACCACGAACGAGACGCCCTCCTCGAAGGCGATGTGCAGCGACGTGTCGAAGTCGACGCGGTTGATGGCGGCCATGAGGTTCACGCCGACGAAGCCACCCGGCGCGTCGGCGCGCGCGCGGCGGATCTCGGCGCGGAGCATCGCCTCGCTCTTCACCACCGCCGAGACCGTCCCCACGCCCACCAGCCGGGCCGAGCGCGCGGCGGCCACCTTGCCGGAGAGCCCGTCGGAGGCGTGGATGCCCATCGCGCCCTGCACCAGCAGGCGGCGACCGGAACGGACCACGTCCTCGATGGCGCGGCGGTCGAGCCGCGGCGCACGGCGACGGGCCTCGTCGAGCGAGCTGACGTTCGTGTCGAGTGCGGCGACGGATTCCATGCGCGGCTCCGCTTCCGCCCGGAAATGGGCGTCGAGAACGTACGCGGCACGTGTCACCAGCCCGTCATGGGGTGGGTGCGTCGCGCGCTACGCACTCGGGGACGGGGTGGGCGCAGGTGCTCCGGGAGCCGATCGCGGCGGACCCCGTCCGACCCGCGGGTCCGCCCCGACCCCACCGCGCGCGCCGCGCCGCTCCGCGCAACGCGCACCTGCGGCGGGGCAGGCCTGGTACGTGGCTCGCACGTCCGAACCGTCCGAGGTGGTCCCGCCCGCCGCGGCCCGGGGCGGCGCGCACCTCGTCGACGGGGGGAGCACGTGCTGTCGAAGCTCGGCTTCAAGCGCAGGATGCTGCTCCTCCCGGTCGCGGCCACCGTGGGCTGCCTGGCCGTGCTCGCGGTCGATCAGGCGCTCGGGGCACGCAACCACGCGACGCTCCGCCGGATCGAGGGGAGCCTCGTGCCGAGCGTCGAGGCCTGCCGCGACCTGCAGGACCTCCTGGAGGAACTGCAGCGCGTCATGCAGGACGCCGTCGCCGTCGGCGACCTCGCCGCCCTGCAGGCGACCACCGCCCTCCGCGACCGTTTCCTGGCGCGGCTCCGTGACGTCTCGTCGGAGCCGGAGGGGACAGAGGCGAACGAGGCCGTGGCGGCCGAGTTCCGCGCCTACTACGCCGCGGCGCGCGCGGCCGGCGAGAAGCTCCTCGCGCAGCACGCGGACGAGGCGCTCATCAAGGAGACGGTGGCGCGCCACGCCCGCACCCGGGCCGCCATCGCCGAGCGCACCCGCACCGAGCGCGCCGAGCTGGCCCACGGCTTCGAGCAGGCGCGCCGGTCCCACGCGCAGATGGCGCTCGCCATGGCGGTCTGCACGCTCGTCCTCGTCCTGGTCATCGGCTTCCTCTCCCGGCTCGTCGTCCGCAGCGTCGCCGGCCCCGTCCTCTTCCTCGCCCGGACCGCCAAGCAGGTGGCGGAGGGCGATCTCACCGTGAACATCGAGGTGCGCTCGGCCGACGAGCTGGGCGAGCTCGCCCGGTCGTTCCAGACGATGGTGGAGAAGCTGCGCACGGTCCCGGCGTCGCTCTCGGAGTCGGCCGGGGAGCTCGAGAAGGTGGTGCAGGAGGTGGCCTCCGCCTCCGGCGCGCAGGCGAGCGCGCTCGAGAACCAGGTCACCGCGCTGGCGCGCTCCCGCGCCACGGCCGAGCGCATCCTGCGCGAGTCGCACGAGACCTCGCGCCGCGCCGACGCCGTGCTCAAGATGGCCGGGCAGGTGGAGGCCTTCGGCGACGCCGCGCAGCTCGCCTCGCGCGAGAGCCTGGCCGGCCTGTCCGTCATCGACGAGCAGGTGCGCAGCATGACCGGCGGCGTGGCGCAGGTGGCGCTGCACACCCAGACCATCCGCGACCTCGTCAACACCATGAAGCGCCTCGCCTCCGAGTCGAGCGACCTCGCCCTTCAGGTCTCCGTGGAGGCGGCCCGCGCCGGGGCGGGGGGCGGACCGCTCGCCGACTCGGCCCGGCTCCTCAAGGACGTGGCCTCCCGCTCGACGCAGGTGAGCGCGCGCGTCACGCGGGCGCTGGCGGAGGTGGACGCGGCGGTCTCCGGGGTGGGCGCGCTCTCCGAGGACAGCAAGGCGCGCATGAGCCGCGGGCTGGAGCAGATCCGCCTCGCCAGCGAGAGCCTGCGCGAGATCACGGCGGTGGTGCAGAAGAGCGGCCGGGCGGCGCGGGCGATCGTCTCCTCGGTGTCGGAGCAGGGGCTCGCCATCACCGAGATCACGCACGACGTGGTGAAGCTCGACGCCGCGGCCGCCGAGGCGGTGCGCGGCAGCCGCAGGACACAGAACCACGCGGAGTCGCTCAAGCGGACGGCGAACCGCATCACCGGCGTCGTGCAGTCGTTCCGGGTGTAGAATGACCCCGTGCTCCTGGCCTTCAGCGTCGTCTACTGGCTGTTCGTCGTCGTGACGATGCCGCTGTTCTTCGCGGTCGCGCTGCTGCTCTTCCTCCTCACCGCCGCGTTCGACCGGCGGCGCCTCGCGCTCCACCTGTGGAGCTGCTTCTGGGCCTCCTGCTACATCTACGCGAACCCGCTCTGGAAGGTGCGGTTCGAGGGGCGCGAGCGCCTCCCCTGGCGCGGCGCCGCCATCCTCGTCGCGAACCACCTCTCGCTCGTCGACATCCTGGTGCTGTACGGCCTGTACCGGCCGTTCAAGTGGGTGTCGAAGGCCGAGGTGTTCAAGGTGCCGGTCGTCGGCTGGAACATGGTGCTGAACGACTACGTGCGCCTGAAGCGCGGCGACCGCGAGTCGATCAAGGCCATGATGACGCACTCGCGGGCTCACCTCGCCGCCGGGACGCCCCTGCTCATCTTCCCCGAGGGCACGCGCTCGCAGGACGGGCGGCTGCAGGCGTTCAAGGACGGAGCCTTCCGGCTGGCCATGGAGACGGGCGTGCCGGTGATCCCGATCGCGGTGCGCGGGACGAGCGACTCGGTCCCGAAGCACGGGCTCGTGCTGCGCGGCCGGATGGACGGGCGCGTCACCGTGCTCCCGGCGCTGGATCCGAAGCAGTTCGAGAGCGTCGCGCGGCTGCGCGACGCGGCGCGGGCCGCCATCGCGAGCGCCACGGGGCAGGTGGACGCGCTCGCGCCGCCGGCGGCGACCACGACCGTCCAGGGCTGAGCGGGCCTCGGGGTCGGCCCCGCGGCGCCTACACCTCGAACACGTCCGCGAAGATGATCTCGTCCCTGCGCGAGCGGATCCGCTCGAGCAGCTCCGGCGACGGCCTCTCGTCGAGCTCGATCACGCAGCAGGCGGCGGCGGCGCCCTGGAAGACCGTGTTCTCGATCTGCTGCGCGTTGATGCCGGCCTCGCGCACGGCGCCGAGCACCTGCGCCAGCACGCCGACCCGGTCCTGGTGCCGGACCACCAGCCGGCACCGCGCCGGGGTGTGCTCGAGCACGTTGACGCAGTTCGGGACCTCGCCGCGCCGGACGAAGGCCTCCAGGATGCGGACCGTCTCGCGGGCGATGGCGTCCTGCGCCTGATCGGTCGAGGCGCCGATGTGGTGCGTGCCGTAGACGCCGGGGAGCTTCGCCAGCTCCGAGTGGAACTCGGCCTTGCCGCCCTCCGGCTCGCCCGCGTGCACGTCGGCGCCGACGCGGATGCGACCGGCGCGCGCCAGCTCGAGGAGCGCCTCCTGGTCCACCACCTCGGCGCGGGCCGTGTTGACGAGCAGCGCGCCCGGCCGCAGCGCCTCGAGCACGCGCCGCGAGACGAGCCCGCGCGTCTCCTTCGCCAGCGGCAGGTGGACGGAGAGCACGTCCACGCTCGCCGCCAGCGCCTCGGGGCTCTCCGCCCGCACGACGCCGAGCGCCTCGGCCCGCGCGCCGTCGAGCGAGCGCGACCAGGCGTGCACCTTCATGCCGAGCGCGCGGGCGCGGGCCGCCGTCTCCCGGCCGATGGCGCCCAGCCCGAGCACGCCGAAGGCGCGCCCGTACAGGCCGCGCGCCTCGCCGAACGCCTTCTTCTCCCAGCGTCCCTCGCGCAGCGCCTGCACGTTGTCGGGGATGCGCCGGTCGAGCGACAGGGCGAGCCCGATGGCCAGCTCCGCCACGGCGATCGCGTTCTGGCCCGGGCAGTTCGCCACGTACACGCCGCGCCGGGAGGCAGCCGCCACGTCGATGGTGTTCGTGCCGGCGCCGGCGCGGACGACGAGCGAGAGCGACGCCCCCTGCTCGAACACCGCGGCCGGGACCTGCTTCCCGCGCACGATGAGGATGGACGCGCCCTGCACCGCCGCCGGCAGGTCGGCCACCTTCACGTCCGCGCGATGCTCCACCGTGAGGCCCAGCGCCGCCACGTCCGCCAGGCGGTCCTTCGGGAACGCATCCGCGACGAGCACCTTCACGGGAACCCTCCGGGCAGGAATGGGACGACTCGGGCAGTATCCACCGCTCAGCCGCCGGTGGAGCGGCCCTCGCCGGGGCGGTCGGCCTCGCCGCCGGGCTCGGCGCGCGGCAGCCGCACCTCGACCCGGGTGTCGCCGCGCTCGCAGGTGACGCCGATGTCTCCCCCGTGCCGCCGCACGATCTCCCGGGCGATGAAGAGCCCCAGGCCGAGGCCGGAGGCCTTCCGGCCGGTCGACTCCGGGCCGCGCTGGAAGGCCTCGAACGCGTGCTCCACCACCCCCGGCGGCATCTCGCCGCGGTTCGCGACGACGAGGTGGACGGCCTCCTGCTCGCCTGCGGCGTGGACGCGCACCGGCGCCCCCTCCGCGCCGTGGTCGATGGCGTTGGAGACGAGGTTCGAGACCACCTGCTCCAGGCGGGCGGGGTCCCACCGGCCGGAGAGGTCGCCCTCGGTCTCCACCAGCACCTGCGCCTCGGGGTGGGCCGCCGCCAGCTCGTCCACCATGCGGCGCACCACCGCGCCGAGGTCGGTCGCCGCTCGCTCGACCGGGATGCCGCCGCCGAGGCGCGTGCGCGTGTAGCTGAGGAGGTCGTCGATGATGCGGCCCATGCGCAGGGCCGAGGCGCGGCAGCGGTCCACCGTGCGCGCCTGCCACCCCGAGAGGCCGCCCTTCTGCTTGAGCAGGGCCGCAGACATGACCACGGCGCCGAGCGGGTTGCGCAGGTCGTGCCCCACGATGGCGAAGACCTG
>DASTGH010000094.1:0-2889 GCA_035719345.1 Anaeromyxobacteraceae bacterium | reverse complement strand
GCCGGCTCCGCCGGGAAGGCGCGGGAGCTGGTGGAGGCGGTGTCCAGGCTCTTCCCGGCCTCGCGCGAGGCGTGGGAGGCGAAGGCGCGGCTGCTCGCCGCGGCCGGCGATGCCGCCGCCGCCGCGCAGGCGCGCGTCGAGGCCGCCGCGCTCGGCGTGACCGATCCGCCGTTCGGGCGGCCCGGCGCGGCCGCGGCGTAGGGGAGGGGGAGGTGGTGGGCGGCGGCCCCGTGACGGGCCGCCGCCCCCGCCGCTGGCCCGCTGCTCAGCGGCCCGGGATCCTCGCCTGGAGGCGCGAGACCGTGTAGCGCGTCACCTGCGCCGCCCAGGGGGAGTCGCCGCTCACGAACGCGGGGTTGAAGAGGCGCAGGTCGAGCGCGAGGTTCGTGACGAACACGGAACCGCGGCTGAAGCGGAGGCTCGCGGGGAAGAGGAGACCGTCCGGCGCGCCGTTCCGGATCGCGCCCCCGAAGTCGCCCAGCTTGGCGATGGTCTTGCCGGCGGGGTCGAGCACGACGATCTCGTCCGCCTGGTTCGCGACCACCCAGAAGTTCCCGTCGTCGTCGATCTCCAGGCCGTCCGCGCCGTTGATCCCGTTCACGAAGACCGTCGCGGTGCCGGCGCCGCCGCTGGCCGGCACCTTCACCACGGTGTCGTTGCCGGTGTTCGCGACGAAGAGCGCCGTGCCCGCCGGGTCGAAGCGGAGCCCGTTCGCGCCGAACGGCGGTACGCCCGCCGTCTGCAGGAGCGGGCTCGAGGCGAACGACGTCGCCTCGCCGCCGCCCGGCCCCGTCCGCCAGATGACGCCGTTGAACGAGTCGGAGACGTACACGTTCCCCTGCGCGTCCTCGGTGATGTCGTTGAGGCTGGTGGTGGCCGGGTCCACCGGCACCGTCATGAAGACGGTGGACGGCAGCGGCGAGGCGGCGTTCGAGGGGTCGACCTCGAGCACCTTGCCCTGGCCGAAGTCGGCGACGAGCAGCTTGCCGGAGGCGCGCCGGTGCAGGCCGAGGAGGTGCGCGCTCGACTTATCGATGTCCACCTGGCGCTGCAGCCGGCCCTGGCGGTCGAAGATGAAGAGGCGGCCGAGCTGCCGCGGTTTCTGGTCCGGCCCGAGCACCGGGCCACCCGCGTCGAAGCCGAACGAGGCGACGTACACGTTGCCCTGCGGGTCGACCTCGATCCCCTCGGGGCCGCCCGAGCCGTCGGGCAGCACCGCGAAGGTGTGGACCTGGCCTCGGTCCCAGGCCGAGGCGAGGAGGGGAGAGGACGCGATGAGCGCGAGCGCTATCCGCAACGGCGGTCGGAGCATGGAGACCTCGTGTCGAAGACGGGGTCCCTGCTCGTGCGAGGACGCGCGCCGCGCTGCCGCGTCCTCTTGGGTGATGCCGGCGGCGCGGCGGGCCGCTGCGGTGCGTCAGGCCGGACGCCGACCCGCCGCCGTCAGCGCGCGTGGACCTGCATGCCGACGAGCCAGGTCTGGCCGCTGGGCGCGCGCTCCGTGTAGTAGTGCGACTCGCAGCCGGCGCGCGGGCACGCGCAGCCCTTCTTCTTGCCCGAGAGCGGGCCGGCGACGACCAGCGTGCCGCATTCGCAGCACACGAGCGCGTGATCGCCGTGGTGGCCGTCGCGCATGACGATGAAGGGATCGCGCCGGTTCTTCTTGCGGTACGTCGCCACGAGAGGACCTCCGCTGACAGGGTGGCTTGCGCCAGGTGGAAGCGGCGCCATTGTGCCCGGACGGAGCGCCGCGGGGCAACCGGCGACGGTGGTGCGGGAGGCGGGCTGCCTGGCGTCAGGGGCGGCGGAGCCGGCGGTAGACCCCCGCCTCGGCGAACCGGGGCCGCCCCTCGGGGCGGCGCCGCCACCAGTTCATGACGAGCGCCAGGCGGAGCGGGGTGGGGGGCGAGAGCCGGCCCTGCGGCACCTCGCCGCGGGCGTCGAGGACGCCGTGCGTCGCGTCGCCGGGAAAGAGCGCGAGCCGCCCCGGCCGCGGGCGGACCAGGTCGCCGTCGAACGGCAGCGGGGCGCGCGCCGGGTTCGCGTCGTCGGCGGGCTGGCCGGTGACCGCGAGGAGCCCACCGCGGCAGCGGTTGAGGAAGAGCACGGAGCCGGCCGCCGGGTGGCGGGTGCGGCCGGTCCGCGCGAAGAGCAGCTCGTCGCGGTCCCGGTGGAAATCGACCCGGACGTCGCTCGTCCGCATGCGGGAGAGCCACCATTCGACGCCGGCGACCCCGTCCCCGGCGAGCGCGAGGGCGAGCGGCCGGACGGCCAGGGCGGCCTCCTCCGGCAGGCAGGAAGGTGTGTGGAGGTCGTACCAGAACGCCGTCTGGTACGTGTCGCGCAGCCGCTCCGGGCCGAGCGCCCGGACCGCGGCCGAGAGCGCGCGCAGGAGCTGCGCCGGCAAGGCCCCGTCGTGGATACGGACGAGCGGCACGGGGGGACGGCGGGCGGCCGGCCGGGGGCCTGACGGATCGGGCATGACCGTGTATCTTGCCGCGTTCTTTCGAAACGACGAGGCCTGAGCGAGCAGGCCACGCCGCCCCATGCAAGCCCGCAGCGAGCAGGCCGAAGGGCCGTGAGCGAGCGAGGAGCTTGCGGCGGCGGGGCCGTCGACGAGCTCGCCGAGCGCAGCGAGGCACTCCCATGACCGGCGAAGCGCGGCACGCGGAGCTCCTGGCGGCGGCGGGCGCCTTCGGGCGGTGGCTGCTGCAGGAGCGGGAGCTGCGCGCCCTCTCGCGCGAGGAGGTGACGAGGCTCACCCGGCTCCCGCCCGGCACGATCGAGGCGCTCGAGTCGGGCGACCCCGACCGCATGCCGCCGAAGGCCTACGTGTTCGGGTACCTCCGCACCTACGCCGGCGCGGTCGGGCTCGACCCCGACGACGTC
>DASTGH010000093.1:0-6086 GCA_035719345.1 Anaeromyxobacteraceae bacterium | reverse complement strand
GGCTCTGGGCGGCGGCCGCGCCGGCGCCGAGGGCGAGCAGGATTGCGAGAGCCTTCTTCATGATGGTCCTCGGGGATCGTGGTGCGGGACGCGCGGAGGTTTAAGCGCCGTCCGTGACGGGACGGTGACGGCCGGGTGAAGGTTCGGGGAATCGGCGAGCGGCGGCGGATCAGGGGAGCGGAAGGCTCACCCAGAAGCGCGTGCCGTCGGTCCCGCTCTCCACGCCCACGTCGCCGTTCTGCGCCTGGGCGAGGTGCTTCACGATGGCGAGCCCCAGGCCGGTGCCCCCCTGATCGCGGCTCCGGCCGGCGTCGGCGCGGTAGAAGCGCTCGAAGAGCCGCGCCAGGTGGTGGCGCTCGATGCCGGGCCCGGTGTCGACGACCTCGACGAGCACGCGCCCCGGCTCCCGGTGGGCGCGCACCGTGACCGCGCCGCCCGGCGGCGTGTACTTGACCGCGTTGTCGACGAGGTTGACCAGCACCTGCTCGAGCGCGCGCGCATCCGCGACCGCCGCCGCGTCCGCCGGGACCTCCCGCACCAGCCGCAGCTGCCGCTGCGCGGCGCGGTCGGCGTGCAGGTCGAGGACGCTCTGGGTGAGCGGCGCGAGCGCGACCCGCTCCAGCCGCATCTGCCACTGGCCCGACTCGATGCGGGAGAGGTCGAGCAGGTCGTCGGTGAGCCGCGCCAGCCGCTCGGCGTGGCGGGCGATCATGTCCACGAAGCGGCGGGCCGCGTCCGGATCCTGCAGCGCTCCGTCGAGGAGCGTCTCGGCGGCGCCGCGGATGGCCGCCACCGGCGTCCGCAGCTCGTGACTGGCGTTCGCCACGAAGTCGCGGCGCACGGCCTCGGCCCGCTTCGCCACGGTGACGTCCCGGAGCACGACCAGGGCCTCGCCGCGCAGGAGCGGCGCCACGTGCACCAGCCACACGCGGCGCGCCTGGGGGGACTCGACCTCCAGCCGCCGTGCGTGGCCCTCCAGCGCCCGGCGCACCGCCTCGTCCAGATCGGCGGAGCGGGTGATCTCCAGCGGTGACAGGCCGGCGGCGCGTCCTCCGGGCGCGAGCGCCTCGAAGTGGCGGTTCGCGACGCGAACGCGGCCGTCGCGCCCGACGAGCGCGGCGGCGTCGAAGAGCGCGGCGAGGAGCTCGCGCTCCGGCTCCTCCTTCGTCCGCGCGCGCATCTCGCGCGTGTGCACGAGCCCGCCGAGCAGCTCGAGCTCCACCGGAAGCTCGGCGCGCGCGCCGCCCGCCAGCTCGTCCTGCAGCGCCCGGATGGCCCGGGCGAGGTCGTCGCGCTTCCCCAGGACGCTCATCCCCCGAGCGATCACCTCCGCTCGCCCGGCTCGACCAGCCGGTAACCGATGCCGCGCACCGTCTCGAGGAGGTCCCTCGCCTCGCCCAGCTTCTCGCGCAGCCGCTTCACGTGCGTGTCCACCGTCCGCGTCTCCAGCTCGCTCGACATCTCCCAGACGTCGGTGAGGAGCTGCTCCCGCGACTGCACCCGGCCCACCCGCGACATGAGCGTGATGAGCAGGCGGAATTCCAGCGGCGTGAGCACGATCTCGCTCCCGGCCACATAGGCCCGGTGCGCCTCCACGTCCACCCGGATCGAGCCGACGGACTCGGGCGGGCGGTCGGGGGCGGTGCCGGCCCGCCGCAGCACGGCCTTCACCCGCAGGACGAGCTCGCGCACGCTGAACGGCTTCGTCACGTAGTCGTCCGCGCCCAGCTCGAACCCGACGACCTTGTCGACCTCCTCGCCCTTGGCGGTGAGCATCATGACCGGGACGTGCTTCGTCCGGGCGTCGCCCTTGACGCTCCGGCACACCTCGGTCCCGGAGACGTCGGGGAGCATGAGGTCGAGGAGGACGAGGTCCGGGACGCGGCGGCGGAGGAGCGCCAGCGCCTCCGACCCGCTGGCGGCGAGCAGGGTCTCGAACCCCGCCTGGCGCAGGTTGAAGTCGAGCAGGGACAGCAGGTCGCGCTCGTCGTCGACGATGAGGATGGCGGACACGGGCCGACTGTACAGCACGGCCTCGTGACGGCCCGGTGGCGGCGAGGCGTCGGCGGCGTGAACCCACCCCGTGGCGACGCGCTGCGCTACCCCGACAGGGTGGCAACGGTACCCACTCCGGCCTACAACCGCCCGGTTGACGGGTCGCCGGGGCTTCGCGGCATGCTCGCGGGTCACACCCCCGAGGCCGTCGCCGTCCCCACGCCGGAGCGTCCGATCACGCACGCCGAGCCCGCCACGAGCACAGCGACCGCGAGGCCACCTCCCGTGCGCCCCGCGACGCTCGGCGAGCGCGGGGGATGGCTGCACGGGCTGTCGCCCGGGCCGGCCACGGTCATCTCGGTCGTCCTCATGGCCTGCGTGGCGGTCGGCGACGACGTGACCGGCCCCGACGTCGCGTTCACGCTGCTCTACCTCGGCCCCATCGGCTTCGCGACCTGGTTCGTCTCGGTGCGCGCCGGGCTCGCCATCTCGGTCGCGAGCGCGGTCGCGTCGTTCGCGGTGGACCTCTCCACGCGCCGCATCCCGCTGCCGCCGGCCATCCTCGCCTGGAACCTGGCGGTGCAGCTCGGGGTCTTCCTCGCGCTCGTGGCGCTCCTCGCCGCGCTCAAGAACCGGCTCGAGGGCGAGCAGCTCCTGGCGCGCACCGACCCGCTCACGCTCGTCGCGAACCGGCGGGCGTTCCTGGAGCAGGCCGCGGTCGAGATCGAGCGCGCGCGCCGCACCGGCCGCCCGGTCACCGTCGCCTACCTCGACTGCGACGACTTCAAGGTCATCAACGACCGGTTCGGCCACGCGCAGGGCGACGCGCTCCTCTCGCTCGTCGCCAGCACGCTCCGCAACGGCACGCGCTCCATGGACGTGGTGGCGCGCCTCGGCGGCGACGAGTTCGGGCTGCTGCTCGTCGACACCGACGGCCCGACCGCGGCGGCGCTCGTGGACCGGCTCCGCAGCGCGGTGCAGGCCAGCATGGCCGACCGCGGCTGGATCGTGACGTTCAGCGTCGGCGCCTGCACCTTCCTCGAGCCGCCGCTCTCGGTCGACGACATGCTGCTCCACGCCGACCGCCTCATGTACGACGCGAAGCGCGCGGGGAAGGACGCGGCGCGCTTCGAGGTCGTGCAGGCCGGGGCGGTGACGCCGGCGCCCGTGATGCGCGCGGGGTAGCGCCTACCCCGTCGTCACGCGCAGGTGATGGCTCTTCGCCCTGGTCAGCGCCAGGAGCCCGTGCCGCGACAGCGACAGCCCGAGGCCCGACTGCTTCCAGCCCACCCAGGGCAGCGCGGGGTCGAGGTAGTCGCAGCGGTTCATGAACACCGTCCCCGCCTCGATGCGCCGCGCCAGCGCCCGCGCCCGCCCCTCCGAGCGCGTCCACACCGAGGCGGAGAGGCCGTAGCGCGACGCGTTGACGCGGGCCACCGCCTCCTCGTCGGACGCGACCCGTTCCACGATCGCGACCGGCCCGAAGCTCTCCTCGCGGGCGATCTCCGCGTCCGGCGGCGCACCTTCCACCAGCGTCGGCAGGAAGAACCGCCCCTTCCCGCCCACGCTCGCGCGCTCGCCGCCGCACAGGACGCGCGCGCCGCGCGAGCGCGCCTCGCGCACCTGCCGCTCCATGTCGGCGGGCGCCTCGGGTGTGGCGAGCGGCCCGAGCGTCGTGCCGTCCGCCGACGGATCGCCCGGCGCCCACGCCTTCGCCGCGGCCAGCGCCGCGTCCAGGAACGCGCCGTGGACCCGCTCGTGCACGTAGATGCGCTTCACGCCGCAGCAGCTCTGGCCGGCGTTGTAGAACGCGCCCTCCACCACGTTCGGCGCCGCGAACGCGAGGTCCGCGTCCTCCGCCACGTAGGCGGCGTCCTTTCCGCCGAGCTCCAGCACGACCGGGAGGAGCCGCCGGGCGGCCGCCGCGTGCACCTCGCGCCCGGCCGCGTTGGAGCCGGTCAGCGCCGCGAGCCCCACCTCCGGCCGGCCGAGCACCTTCGCGACGACGCCGTGTCCCGCGACGAGCGGCTCGACGAGCCCCGCGGGCGCGCCCGCCTCCCGGAACGCGCGCGCGAAGTGCTCGGCGCAGACCGGCGTGCGCGACGCGTGCTTCAGCACGAGCGCGTTTCCGGCGAGCACCGCCGGCGCGACGACGTTCACCGCCGTGAGCAGCGGGTAGTTCCAGGGCGCGACGTCCACCACGACGCCGAGCGGCTCGCGCGAGACGAAGCGGACGTAGCCCTCCTTCTCCGGCAACCGCTCGTCCGCGAGCGTCTCCTCGGCGATGCTCGCCATGTGCCGCGCGCGGACCGCGCAGGTGCCCACCTCGCCGCGCGCCTCGGCGAGCGGCTTGCCCATCTGCCGCGAGATGTCGCGCGCCACCTCCTCGCGGCGGGCGACGAGCGCGTCCGCGAAGCGGTGCACGAGCCGTGCGCGCTCGGCGACCGGGACCTCGGCCCAGGCGCGCTGCGCCCGCGCCGCGCGGTCCACCGCCGCCATCGCCTCCGCCTCGGTCGCGAGCGGCAGCTCGAACGCCACCTCGCCCGTGAACGGGTCGTCGACCCGCAGCGTCCCCGGCGCTTCGCTCATGGCACCCTAGATATCCCCGGCCGTCGCCGCGCGCGAGGCGCCCCGGGCGAGCGCGCGGACGCGTTCGCGGGGAAGGTGCCGCCTGGTCCGAAAACGGCGAGACAGCGGAGCGGGGGCGGCGCTACAGGAGACGCGTGCAGCTCGATCCCGACACCTGCTTTCGCGCGCTCGCCGCGCGCGACCGCCGCTTCGACGGCGCCTTCTACGTGGGCGTGACCACGACCGGGATCTACTGCCGCCCGGTCTGCCCGGCGCGCACGCCGGCGCGCGACCGCTGCCTCTTCTTCCGCAGCGCCGCCGAGGCGGAGCGCGCGGCGTTCCGCGCCTGCTTCCGCTGCCGCCCCGAGCTCGCGCCGGCCGCGCCCCGGGCCGACGCGTCGCCGCTCGTCGCCCGCGCCGTCGTCCGCATCGAGGCCGGCGCGCTCGACGGCGGGTCGGTCGACGACCTCGCCCGCGCGCTCGGCGTCACCGGCCGCCACCTGCGCCGCCGCATGCAGGCCGAGATCGGCGTCGGGCCGCTCGACCTGGCGCAGACGCGCCGGCTCGGGCTCGCGAAGCGCCTCCTCCAGGACACCGCGCTGCCGCTCGCCGAGGTGGCGCTGACGAGCGGGTTCGGGAGCGTGCGGCGCTTCAACGCCGCGTTCCGCGCCCGCTTCGACCGCGCGCCCTCGGCCGTGCGGCGGGACCACGGCGACCCGGCCACCCGCGGGCAGCACGGCATCGGGGTGGCCCCCGGCGCCGAGGCGATCGCCGTCCGGCTCGACCACCGCCCGCCGCTCGACTGGGACGCGCTGCTCGCGTTCCTCTCGGCGCGCAGCGTCCCCGGCGTGGAGCGGGTGGAGCGCGGCGCCTACCGGCGGACCGTCCGCGTCGGCGAGCGGGTCGGCTGGCTCGCGGTGCGCCCCGGCAGCGGGACGGCGCTCGCCGCCGAGGTCTCCAGCTCGCTCTCCGGCGTGCTCGTCCCGGTCGTCGCGCGCCTCCGCGCGCTGCTCGACCTCGACGCGCACCCCGCCGAGGTGGACGAGCACCTGGGCAGGGACGCGCTGCTCTCGCCGCTCGTGCGCCGGCACCCCGGGCTGCGCGTCCCGGGCGCGTTCGATCCGTTCGAGGCGGCGGCGCGGGCGGTGCTCGGGCAGCAGGTCTCGGTCGCGGCCGCGACCACGCTCGCCGGGCGGCTCGCGCGCGCGCACGGCGCGCCGGTCGCGACGCCGTTCGAGGGGCTCGACCGCGCGTTCCCGCCGCCGGCCGCGGTGGCGGCGCTCGACGAGGACCGGATCGCCTCGCTGGGCATGCCCGGCGCCCGCGCCCGCACGCTGCTCGCGCTGGCGCGCGGCTTCGACGCGCTCGGGCTGGAGCGCGGCGCCGACCCGGAGCGCGCGTTCCAGGCGCTGCGCGCCGTCCCCGGCGTCGGGCCGTGGACCGCGAGCTACGTGGCGCTGCGCGCGCTCGGCGCGCCGGACGCGTTCCCCGCCGCCGACCTCGGCCTGCGCAAGGCGCTCGGC
>DASTGH010000092.1:0-20059 GCA_035719345.1 Anaeromyxobacteraceae bacterium | reverse complement strand
GGAGGCGCGCGCCGCGTTCGACGCGGACCGCGACGGGGGGATCGACGGGGCGGAGCTGCGGCTCGACCGACCGGAGAAGACGGCCTGGGTGGCAGCACGCCTCGCCGCGGGCGGCGTTCCCCATCCGACCATCGATGGCGTCATCGAGGCCGTGCCGCTCGCGCACGGCATCGGTCCGCGGGAGCGAGCCCTCGGCGACTGCAGCGCCTGCCACGCCGCCGGATCTCGACTCGGGGGCGGCTTTCTCGTGGCGAGCTACCTGCCGGGCGGGGTCCCGCCCCGCCCGCCCGACGGCGGGCGAGTCGAGCTCGCGGGCGTGCTCACGCCAACGGTCTCGGGCGGGCTCGCGCTCCAGCGCGACGCGCGCGCGCCGTTCACGAGGCTGCACGTGCTCGGCCACTCGCGCGACGGCCTCACCAACACGGCGGGCTTCCTGCTCTTCCTCGCCACCGTGGTCGGTGTCGCGGTCCACGGGGCGCTCCGCCTTGCCATGCGCCGGCGGCGCACCGGCGCGCCGGTGCACGCGGCCGAACCGAGGGCCTACCTGTTCGGCGGGTACGAGCGCCTCTGGCACTGGACGATGGCGCTCTCGGGCGTCGTCCTGATCGCGACCGGCCTCGCCGTGCACCGGGCGAGCCCGGGCGCGCTGCTGGCGCTTCCGACCGCGGTGTCCCTTCACAACACGTTCGCCGTGGTGCTCATGGTGAACGCGTTCCTGGCGCTCTTCCACCACCTCGCCACGCGCGCCATCCTCACGTTCATCCCCGAGCCCCGCGGATTCCTGAAGCGCGCTCTCGACCACGTGGACTGGCAGACGCGCGGGATCTTCCGCGGCGGCGACCACCCTGCCAACGCGCCCGGGCACAAGCTGAACCCGCTGCAGCAGCTCACCTACCTCGCGCTCCTCAACGTCCTCTTCCCGCTCCAGATCGCCTCGGGCCTCGCCATCTGGGCGATCGGGCACTGGCCCGAGCTGGGCGCGGCGGTCGGCGGGCTGCGGGTGCTCGCGCCGCTGCACAACGCGGGGAGCTGGCTGTTCCTCTCCTTCTTCGTGCTGCACGTCTACCTCGTCACCACCGGCCGGACGCCGACGGAGCACCTCCGGTCGATGATCACCGGGTACGGGCCGGCCGAGCCGGCCGGGCCCGTCCCCGAGCGGAGCGCCTCATGAACGCGAACGCTGGCAGCCGCGCCGAGCGGCCCTATCTCAACCCCTACGTCGCGGGCGCGGTCCTCGGCATCGTCCTCTTCGCGACCTTCTACGTGACCGGCGGCGGCCTGGGCGCTTCGGCGGCGTTGAACCGCGTCCAGGTCGGCGTGCTCGACTGGATCGCGCCGCGGCACGTCGACCGGACCGCCTACCTCGCGGAGATGGCGGGCGGGCACCGCAATCCGTGGAACAATTACGGCGTCTTCATGCTGGTGGGCACGGTCCTGGGTGGCTTCGCCTCCGGCCTCCTGCACGGGCGCGTCCGGCCCGAGCTGCGCAAGGGCCCGCACATCTCGACCGGCACCCGCGTCGCGTTCGCGCTGCTCGGCGGGACGATCATGGGCTACGGCGCGCGGCTGGCGCGCGGCTGCACCTCGGGCCAGGCGCTCTCCGGAGGCGCGGGGCTCTCGGTCGGGAGCTGGGCGTTCGCCTTCTCCGTCTTCGCGAGCGCGTACGCGCTCGCCTGGTTCGTCCGCCGGCTCTGGACCTGAACGCGAGGAGACCTCTCGATGGCCCCCTACCCTCTCGTCGCCGGCACCATCGGCTACGCGCTCGTCTTCGGCGCCTTCGGCATCGCGTTCGGCGCGGTGCTGGAGATGGCCGGCTTCGGCGACACGCGGAAGCTCGCGGCGCAGTTCTACTTCAAGGACCTCACCGTCCTGAAGGTCATGTTCACCGGCATCGCCGTCTCGGCCGTGCTCGTCGCCGGCGCCTCCGCGCTCGGCCTCCTCGACATGAGCCGCGTCTGGGTGAACCCGACCTACCTCTGGCCCGGCATCGTCGGCGGGCTCGTCATGGGCGTCGGCTTCATCCTGGGAGGTTTCTGCCCGGGGACCTCGGTCGTGGCGGCCGCGACGCTCAAGCTCGACGGCGCGCTCTTCCTGCTCGGAGTGCTCGCCGGCGTCGGCCTCTTCGGCGAGACCGTGGGCAGCTTCCAGGGCTTCTTCCTCTCGTCGTACATGGGTCGCTTCACGCTGCCGGACCTGTTTGGAATCCCCGTCGGGGCCACCGTGCTGCTCGTCGTCGCGTTCGCCCTGTTCATGTTCTGGGGCGGCGAGCTCCTCGAGCGCCGCTTCGGCCGGGGACAGCCATGGGCGGAGGTCTCGCTCGCGCCCCGCTCGCTCGCCAAGGTCGGCGGCGCCGTCGCCCTCCTCCTCCTCGCCGGGCTGGTCGCCGTGCGCGGCCAGCCCTCCGCCCTCGAGAAGTTCGACCTGCTCGGCCCCGAGGCACAGAGGCCGGTCGAGCAGCGGGGCATCTTCGTCGATCCGGCCGAGGTCGTGGCGCTCCGCAAGGACCTGAATGTGCAGGTCACCGTGCTCGATCTCCGCGACGAGCACGACTTCAACCTCTTCCACGTCGGTGGCGCCCGGCGGGTGGACCCGTCGGCGCTGTACGAGGCGGACACCGTGAAGGCGCTGCTCGACCAGCCCGCGTCGACCGTGACCTTCCTCACCGGACACGGAGAGGCCGGGGCGCTCGCCGCGTGGAAGGGGCTCAAGGCGCTCGGCGTCGCGAACCTGTACGTCATCGAGGGCGGCATGAACGGCTGGCTCTCGCGCTACGGCGTGCCCGCCTGTGCCGCGACGCGCGCCGGCGACCCGGCAGCTGCGGACGACGCCCCCGCGTACCGGTTCGCCTATGCCACGGGGGCGAGCCTCCCCGCGGCCTGGCCCGAGCTGCCCCGGTCGCGCAAGTTCCAGGCGCCCTGCCAGGACCCCGTCTCGCGCGCGGATGGCGCGGCGCACGAGGTGACCTGGCCGTCGTACGCATTCACGAGGAAGGTGAAGCTGCAGACGAAGGCGGCAGTGAAGGGCGGCTGCGGATAGAGGGCCGGCCGAATCCTCCGGCTGGGGACTGGACTCGGAGTCGGTGAACGCCCGGCAGGGATGTCCGCAGCGGGCGGCCCGATCACCGCACCTCGCGTGCCAATTGCAGACCGCCGCGTCTGCCTGGGAAAACCATGTCTCCAACTCGGACTCCGAGCCTCACCGCGCTGCTCGCCGCCGCGCTCGCCGTCTCGGCGTGCAGCGACGGCAGCGCCGACCGCCACCATGTTCAGGCCAGCGCTGGCGGCGTCGCGACCTCCGGCGACGGCCAGCTGACCGTCACCATCCCCGCCGGCGCGCTCACGGCCGACGCCGACCTGACGATCAGCGAGGTGTCGAGCGCCCCCGCACCCGGCGCGAGCCAGACCGCGGCGAGCAAGGCCTACGAGGTGAAGCTGTCGCCCTCGGACGTCGGCCTCGCCCAGCCCATGTCGGTCGCGATCAACGCCACCTCGACGCCGACCCACCCGCAGCTCGGAGAGCTCGCCACGCTCTCGGGGACCACCTGGAAGCGGATCGCCAGCTTCACGCGCTCGCCCCGGACCGTCATCGGCCTCTCCAGCTCGGCCGACGCGACGTACCGCGTCACCTTCCGCACCCTGCAGAAGGTCGACCCGGCGAGCGCCGCGGCCCAGCGCGGCTTCGACGTGTTCATGCACGAGACCTTCGGGAACGAGGCCTTCTTCACGGGCCTCGGGCTCGCCGCGCTCCTCAACCAGGTGGCACCCAGGGACGTGGTGCCGCTCGGCGTGCAAGTCGACCTCGCCAAGGTGCCTGCGAGCATCGTGGCGGTGATGACGGGCAGCGACCTCGCCGCCAAGGACGCCGCGCTGGCGAACCCCGCCACCACCGTCGCGCTCGTGAAGGCCGGCGCGGTGGTCGGCGTCGAGGATCGCTCCGCGCCCGCCGATACGACCATCACGAAGGTCGGCGTCACCTGCGCCCTCTGTCACCAACTCGTGACGCCGACGACCTTCCAGCTGACCGCCGGCCCCGCCGCGCTCCCCATCGGCAACCTCCGCGTGGACGGGGCGCCGAACCTCGCCATGGACGCGGGCAAGATCCTGTCGCTCACCTCGGGTGCGCAGCAGAAGGGGCTCGCCGGCGCCATGGGCGGCTGGGGCGCTGGCATGTTCGACGTGCGGAACCCGGCGACGGTCAACGGCGCGCTCGACGACGGCGCCAACAATCCGACGCTCACGCCGCCGATCTGGAACTTCGTCGACCTCGAGGCGGAGGGCTACCCCTTCGGCTGGGACGGTCTCTTCTTCGGGACGGACGCGCTGGCGAGCCAGGCGGAGGCGGTCTACCACCTCGTCATGGGCGGCCAGGGTGCGTTCGGCACGGCTGCGGGCGCGCTGCCCCCGGCGCTGCGCGTGACCCCGCCGGACCGGATCCTCGCGAAGCTCCCCGGCGCCGCGTCGTCGAGCCCGCTCATCACCGCGGACAAGCTGCGCGACCTCCAGGACTGGATGCGGAGCCTCACCAGCCCGGCACCGGGGACCTTCGACGCCGCCCAGGCCGAGCAGGGCTTCCGCCTGTTCCACACCCGCGGCTGCACGACGTGCCACAAGACGCCGGAGCTCTCGGGCGACAGCACGGCGATCACCTCCATCCCGAACAGCACCGGTGACCTCGCTGCAGGCATCCGCCCGCCGAGCCTCCGCGGCCTCGCCGTCACGGGTCCGCCCTACTTCCACGACGGCCGGGCGAAGTCGCTGGCCGAGGCCGTGCAGCTCATGAACGGCCAGGTGGGCGGGACGCTCTCCGCCACGGACCAGGCCGCCGTCGTCGAGTACCTGAAGTCGCTGTAGCGCCCCTCGCCATCACGAGCGGCCGGCATCGCCGGCCGCTCGTGCACTCCCGGTCGGCGCAGAGCGAGATGAGACGCGAGGTTGCCCCGGATAGGAGTGGCCCCATGACCGATTTCGACGCGCGTGCCAGGACCTGGGACGCCGATCCACAGAAGGCGCTTCGCGCGCAGCGCGTCGCCGACGCCCTCGCCCATCGCCTCCCCGTCCTCCCGCACATGACCGTGCTCGAGTACGGCAGCGGGACCGGGCTGCTCGGCTTCGCGCTCCGCGGCCGTGCCGCGTCGCTCACGCTGGCCGACAGCTCCGCCGAGATGACGGCCGTCGCACGAGAGAAGATCGCCGCCCTCGATGCCGGCGACGTCACGGCGGTGCGGCTCGACCTCACGTCGGATACGTCCTACGCCACGCAGCACGACCTCGTCTGCACCCTGCTCACCCTGCACCACGTGCCCGACGTCCCGCGCCTCCTGCGCCGGTTCCACGGGCTCGTCAGGCCGGGCGGCCACGTGGCCGTCGCCGACCTCGATGCGGAGGACGGCTCCTTCCACGGCGAGGGGTTCGACGGGCACAACGGCTTTCGCCGCGAGGACATCGCGGCGTGGCTGGGTCGGGCAGGGTTTTCCGGTATCGAGCTGCAGACCGTCTTCGAGATCGAGAAGGACGGCCGGAGCGGCGTCCGGAAGTACCCCGTGTTCCTGGCGATCGCGCGGCGGGAATGACCCGAGCGGCTGGCGGACTTCGAGCTGGCTGGTGGAGCTGGGCGGCACCGTCCTCGACGAGCCGTTCCAGCTCGCGGCAGCGCGCGGGCGCCTCCTGCAGCGGATCGAGTCCTGGAACGCCGCCACGGCGCGCGAGTACGCGGCGGCCTGCGCCTTCCGGGCGCGCGACCTCGCCGCGGAGGCCCTTTCGCGCGCGGGGCTCACCGCCGAGAGCGCGGCGCTCGCAGCCTGCATCGACCTCGCCACGCTGCAGGCGACGGCCGCCACGCTCGCCGGGGACGCGGCGCGCAGCGAGCCGCGTGGGCTGGCGGCCTACGCCGCCGGCGCCGCGATGCGCGCGCAGCAGGGACGGTTCCGGGAGGCGTCGCTGCAGCACGCCCACCTCGGCGCGGCGCTGGAGGGCAGCGATCGCGGCGCCGCGAGTGAACGCGCCTGGCAGTCGGCCTGGCTCGCTCGCCGGCTCCAGCTCCAGACGTCGCCCGCCGGGCTCGAGGCGGAAGCGCCCGGGCGCTCGACCTGATCGCCTCGCAGCCCAGCTCACTCGCGGCCGGCCGGCGCACCCGGCGACGCACGCAGCGACTCTCGCAGCTCGGCAGCCGTGTACGGCTTCTGGATGAAGCCGACGGCCCGCCCGGGCGCGACGCGGCCGAGGCAGCGCCAGGTCGTCGCCAGCGGCGAGTCGTTCCAAGGGGGGTCCTCTGAGCGCCGGCGGCAGGCGGGACGCGACCACCGTTGCACGGGCTCGCGCCCCTGGCAACGATTGCGCGGCGCCGCCTGGGCTGGCCGGCGGGCGCGACCGCATGACGCGGGCGAGCGGGACCGAACGCGGCCGCGGTCTCCCCGTGCGGCGCGGAGCCGCACTCCCCGTGTTCCGACGCGCCCTCTCCGGCGAAGGTGGCATCCTGGCCCAGGGTTGCCTGTGCGGCCCGGGAGCAGGGAGATGGCACGCACGCGCGTGCTGCTCGTGGACGACCACGAGATCGCCCGCCGCGGACTGGAGCGGGTGCTCATGTCGAGCATGCGCGAGGTCCACTGCGGCGAGGCCAGTGATGCCGCCGAGGCGACGGCGCTGCTCGCCTCGGGTCCCTGGGACGTCGTCCTGCTCGATCTGAACCTCCCCGGACGCGGCGGGCTCGACCTCCTGGCCGAGGCCAAGCGGATCGCCCCGCGCACACCCGTCCTGGTGGTGACCGCATGTGACGAGGACGAGTTCGCGGTCCGCGCGCTCCGCGCCGGCGCCGACGGCTACGTGGCGAAGACGAGCGGCGCACGCGAGATCCTGGCCGCCGTCGAGAAGGTGATGCGCGGCGGCAGGTACATGTCGGCGCGCGTGGCGGAGCGCCTGGCGATGGGCGCAGCGCCCGGGGCCTCCGCCCCGGACCACGAGCGGCTGTCGCGGAGGGAGCTGCAGGTGCTGAAGCTCGTGGCGGTCGGGCGCAGCCTGAAGGAGATCGCCGCCGAGATGCACCTCGCGGAGCGCACCATCGCCACCTACCGGGCGCGGATCGGGACGAAGCTCGGCCTCTCGACCAACGTCCAGATCGCGCGCTACGCGATCCAGCACCACCTGGTGGATTGATCGGCCGGCGCGGCCCTCGCGCCTCACGAGGCCGGCGTGGCGTCCACGGGCGAGAGGTGACGGAGGATGCGCTGGTGGTGCTGCGAGAGGCCGCGAAAGCGGAGGCGGACGCGGTCGCGCTCGCACACGCGGAGGAGGGCCGCGAGCGCGGCGGGCGTGAGGCTCCGCGCGCGGGTGAAGTCCACGATCACCTCACCCGCCGGGTAGGCGCGCAGCGCTCCGGTCGTGATCGAGCAGAGCCTCGTGACCGCGCCGTCGTCGCACGTTCCTTCGACGCGGATGGTGGAGCCGTCGGCCTGGAGCGAGGCGCTCTCGCGCATGGTTTCCCCTTCGAGACGTGACGCTGGCATCACGCCGGCGCGGCCCCGGACGCGCGCAGCACCCCGAGGACGCGCGACTCGTCGCCGGCGAGCCCGACGACCTCCACCCGGCAGGCGGCGCACTTCACCGCGTGCGCCAGCATCAGCAGCGCCCCGCTGCGGAGCTCCCGGGTCCCGCTGCAGTCCACCACCGCCTTCTCGCCCGCATCGAGGCAGGCCAGGAGCTCCCCCAGGCTCCTGGCCACGTCGCGGTCGAACGTCTCCGGCAGCGCCACCGTCCAGCCACCCTCGGCGGACGGGGCCTGCGCCCAGCCCCCGCTCTCGACGTGTCTCATGACGACCGTCACCGGACGCCCGCCGAGCGCCACCGCGCGTTTCGTCGCATGTCTTCCCCCGCAGGCCAGCCCCCGGCCCCCGCCGGTCTCTCGACCCCGCAGCACCGAGGCGCCTGCGGGCTGTCGCTGGTCCGATACGATCAGTGTACCAGCACTATTCGTCGCGTCTGTAGGGAAAATTGCCGATCGTGCGATCCGGCCCGACGAGCGGGATCCGCGCGCTGGCCACGGTGCCGCGTGGCGCCCGGCGCCGCACGCTGAGCTCCCCGCCGAGCTGGCGGGCGCGCTCGCGCATGCCGGCGATCCCCCCCGACGTCCGCGCCGCGGCCCGTCGCACGATCCCGCGGCCGTCATCCTCGACGCGGAGCACCACCTCGCGGCGACGGACCTCGAAGGTCAGGGTCACGTGGGACGGCCGGCCGTGGCGGACGGCGTTCGTGACCGCCTCCTGCGCGATCCGGAACAGCGCCGCATCCACCACCTCTCCGAAGCTGGCCGGTGCTCCAGGGGTGAGCACGACGCACGCGATCCCGGTCCGCGCCTGGAGTCGCCGGCACTCCTCGCGCAGCGCTGCCCACAGGTCGAGCCTCTCGAGCGCCGCCGGGCGGCCGCCGGCGACCACCCGCCGCAGCGACTCGACCATCTGCCGGACGAGCGCCGAGGCGTCCACGGCCCGCTCCAGCATCGCGGCGCCGGATCCGCCCGCGGCCCGCCTGCCGAGCCCGTGCTCCAGCGCCTCGACGTCGAACCTGAGGGCGCTGAGGAGCTGTCCCATCTCGTCGTGCAGCTCTCGCGCGATGCGCGCCCTCTCCTCGTGCCGGATCCCGTGCTGCCGGTCGGCGAGATCCCGCAGCAGCCGCCTCGTCGAGCGCAGCTCGCGCTCGGTGCGCCTGCGGAGGGCGTCGCTGCGCTCGTACCGGAGCGCGAGCGCGCGGTACTTCTCCATCATCACCGTGGGCGCGCCATGGTCGGCGCGAACGACCACGCGCAGGCGTCGCGACATGCCACGATCCTCTCGTATCCCGCGGGCATGTTACGCCCGGTCGCTCGCCCCTCCGCCACGGTGGCTTCGGAAAACAGCCAAACCGCTCCCCGCTCCACGAGGCCCGGAAGCGGAACCAGCGGCACGAAACCACCCTACTTCCAGGAGACTTGCCCGTGCGACGCGGATCGCCGGCTCCCTCTTCCGGACCCCCGTCAACGGGTGGGTCCCGGAGCTGGATCCCTTCGAGCGTGAGCGGATGCGAGTGAAGGGGCGCGCTCTTGCTCGACTGGGTGATGCCGAGGATGGACGGCGAGGCTTTCCTCGGGGGCACGGGCGCGATCCGAGGCGCTCTCCAGCGTTCCGGTGTTCGTGATCTCCGCGACGCGCAGGCCGCACGGTGACACCCGGATTCAAGGCTTCCTGCCGAAGCCGATCACGATCGAGCATCTCCTCCCCATGCTCCGGGCCGTGTGCGACGACCACTGCCCGACCTCGCGCCGCGCTGCCTGCCGGAGCTTCACGCCGAGGCCGCCGGGAACGTAGCCGGCCCCGGCCTCCGCGGTGGCTACCGCCCGGTGCTCTCGCTGCACGGGAGGGCTGCGGCATCCTGCCGCGGAGGCAGGAGCAGATCCTCGAGGAAGAACGCGGCCAGCTCGGCGCGGCCGGACAGGCCCGCCTTCCGGTACACCGCGAGCGCCTGCTGGCGCACCGTCTTCTCGGTCGTGTGACGAAGGTCCGCGATCTCCTTGTGAGCGAGGCCTTTCAGCAGGAGCAGCGCCACCTCGCGCTCCGCTGCCGAGAGTTGCCACCTCTCGAACTGCTCGTCGATGGCGGCCCCGAGCCCGCGCAGGAGATCGCCCGCGTCGCGCCTCCACTTGTCCGCCTCGGCGCGCGCCTCGTCGAGGTCGCCCAGCAGCCGATGCTCCCGCCGGCGGAGCGCGAGGAAGCGCGACCAGAAGATCGTGGCCGCGACCACCGCCACGGCCATCAGGGCGAGCTCGATGGCGGCGTGCAGCCGGACGTCGCGCGTCGCGGGCGCGCGCAGGTAGTCGACGCAGAGGACCGCCGCGACGAGGAGGAACACGCCCCCCATCGCGGCGACGGCCCACCGCCGGCTCGCTCCGGCGTCCGTCCGGAAGGCGCGCTCGAGCTCCGCAGATCCTCGCGTCTTTTCGCGCTTGGACATCCGTCCGATGGATGCCGCCATCCGGTGCGAGCAGGTTCGCCGTGCACGGCGGCGGACACCGACCAGCACCACGGTACCGCCGCACGGCGAACACGTCCACGCGCCACCCGGCGCCACCGGAGATGAACGATGACGAAGAGAACGATGCTCGTCGCCGCAGCTGCGCTCCTCCTTCCCCTCGCCGCCCGCGCGCACTGCGACACGATGGACGGCCCGGTCGTGAAGACCGCCCTCGCCGCGCTCGACGCGAACGACGTCTCGCCCGTCCTGGCATGGGTGAAGCCGCCGCGGGAGCAGGAGATCCGCGCCGCATTCCGGAAGGCGATCGACGCCCGGCGGGCGCATGGCCCGGCCCACGAGGCGTCGGATCGGCGCTTCCTCGAGACCGTCGTACGGGTGCACCGCGCCGGGGAGGGTGCGCCGTACACCGGGCTGAAGCCAGCCGGCAGCACGCTGACGGCCGCCGTGCGCGCCGCCGACGTCGCCGTCGAGGCGAAGGACGGTTCACCCGTCGAGCGGATGATCGTGGACGCCGTCGCCTCCGGCCTGCGCCAGCGCTTCGCCTCGCTGAGCGCGCTCGAGACCCCGGGCAGCGACGTCGCCGCCGGCCGGAGGTGGGTCGACGCGTACGTCGAGTACGTCCACTACGTCGAGCGTCTGGAGGCGGCAGCCGGAGTCGCGGGCGCTCACGGCGAAGGTGGATCCCATCACGAGGCGCATGCTCCGTCGCCGCGATCCACCGCCGTCGCCGAGGAGAGCACGTCCCCGGCGCACGCACACTGAAGCTCGGGCGCGGTGCTGCGAGCGGACGGCTGCGACATCCTTGCGGAAACCCTCGTTCATGTTCCTGTCATCGTGCGTCTCGTAGGTTCGCGGGCGAGCCGCTGATCCGGCGCACGAGGTCGACGCATGAATACGGTGAAGGTCTGGGATCGGTTCGTTCGCTTCGCCCACTGGGGCCTGGGGCTCCTGGTGCTGGGCTCGTTCCTCACATCGGACGTCGATCGCCTGGTCCCGATCCACGTGAGGCTCGGGCTCGGCATCTTCGCCGTCGTCGTCGCGCGTATGGTCTGGGGGTTCATCGGGTCTCCGCCCGCCCGCTTCCGTGCGTTCGTCCGGTCACCGCGAGAGATCGCGGCGTACGGGCGCACCCTCGTGCGCGGCCGTCCGGAGCTGCATCAGTCCCACAACCCGCTCGGGGGTGCGATGGTGGTGGCGCTGCTGACGGTGCTCCTCGCGCTCGTCGCGACCGGCGCGATCGTCTACGCCGGGCCGGAGTTTGCCGGTCCCCTCGGCAGCGTCCTGTCCCGCCGCGCCGCCCACGCGGTCAAGGAGGTGCACGAGGGCCTCTCCGCGCTGCTCGTGGCGATGATCGCCGCGCACGTCGCAGGGGTCGCCTTCTCCTCCTGGCGGGAGCGACAGAACCTGGTGCTCGGCATGGTCACCGGGCGGAAGCGCGCCGCGGGAGGGTCGCCTCGGCCAGCCAGCCAGCCGCCCACCGGGATGGTGGGCCGAGCGACCCGGCTCACCGGCGCCATCGCGCTCGGCCTGGCCGCGGCCGTCACGGTCGGCCTCATGCTCGGCATTCCGCGGCGAGCCGCCGCGGCGAGCCCCGTCGCGGCCGGCTTGCTGCGAGAGTACGAGGCGGAGGCTCGGCGGCTGCGACCCGGGTTCGGCGCGTTCTCGGCGGAAGAAGGACACAGGCTCTACCGCGCCGAGTTCCTGCACGATGGTCAGAAGGTCTCGTGCTCGAGCTGCCACACGCCGGACCCTCGATCGCGCGGCATGACGCCTGCCGGAAAGATCGTGGAGCCGCTCGCGCCGGCCGCCAACCCCGAACGCCTCTCGGACCGGTCCCAGGTCGAGAAGTGGTTCAAGCGCAACTGCAAGCAGGTCCTCGGACGCGAGTGCACGGCCGAGGAGAAGGGCCACTTCGTCACCTGGCTCCTCGGGGCCTGAGGAGGTCGTCATGAACAAGATCCACGTCGTCATCGGGATGGTCGCCGTCGTGCTCCTCGGCTCGCTCGCCGCCGCTTCCGACCACGAGCACGACGGGCACGAGCACCGGTCACGTCACGGGCGCCGGTCGAGCGCGGCCGACCCGAACGCTTCGCCGACGCACGCCCTCTATGCGCAGGAGTGCGGCGCCTGTCACCTGCCGTTCCCGCCAGGGCTGCTGCCCGCCGACTCGCATCGCCGCATCATGGCCGCGCTCGACCGTCACTTCGGGCAGAACGCCGAGCTCGACCCGCCGGTCCGCGACCAGATCGAGCGGTACCTCGTCGACGGCGCGGCAGAGACAGGCTCGTTCAGCAAGTCGCACAAGGTCATGGCCTCCCTCGACGGCACGGTTCCCGCCCGCATCACGGACGTCCCGTGGTTCCAGCGGAAGCACCGGCGGATCGACGACCGCATGGTCTCGCGCGAGGCCATCCGCTCGCGCTCCAACTGCGCCGCATGCCATCCCGGGGCGGACCGCTGGGACTTCGACGACGACGCGGTACGGATCCCGCGATGAGGATCCTGGTCGTCGAGGACGCGCGAGCACTGGGCCAATCGATCGCGCAGGGGCTCCGTGAGGAGGGGTTCTCGGTGGACCTCGTCCACGACGGCGAGGACGGGCTGCACCTCGCCACCGAGATCGCGTACGACGTCATCGTGCTCGACCGCATGCTGCCCGGCCTGGACGGGCTCACGGTGCTGCGCCGGCTGCGGGAGCGGGGTGCCGCCACGCAGGTGCTCCTCCTGACGGCGCTCGGTGAGCTGCACGATCGCGTGGCAGGCCTGGACGGAGGCGCGGACGACTACCTGGTGAAGCCGTTCGCGTTCGGCGAGCTGCTGGCGCGCGTCCGGGCGCTGCTGCGCAGGAGCCGCGGCCAGCCGCGGAACGAGGTGACCATCGGGCGGCTTCGACTCGACCTCGGGGCGCGCGAAGCCGCGGTGGACGGCGGGCCGCTCGACCTCACCGCCCGCGAGTTCGCGCTGCTGGAGCTGCTCGCGCTCGAACCCCGCCGCACGTTCTCGCGCACCGCCATCGTGGAGAAGCTCTACGAAGAGGAGGGCGACCGGGACAGCAACGTCATCGACGTCTTCGTCGCGCGCCTGCGCAGGAAGCTCGACGCGGCGGGACTCGCAGGCGCCGACGTCGTCCGGACGCTCCGCGGATCCGGCTATCGCTTCGATCCCGAGGCCGCCGGCGCCCACCGCCCATGACGCTGCGGGGCAAGGTCGTCGCGCTGGTCGTGGGGCTGACGGCGACCATCCTGGCCGGGCTCGGGGTCTATCTCGCCTCGTCGTGGTCGGGCTGGTCGCGCGAGGCCGTGGAGCGGGACCTCTCCCGGCGGATCTCCTCGATCGCCTCGCTGGTCGAGGTGAAGAAGGACGGCCGGCTCGAGCTCGAGGACGAGGGCTCGCCGCTGCTCGACGACCCGGCGCATCCCTTCAGGATCCTCGGACCGAGCTTCTCCGCCTCGAACGGAGAGCTCGGCCGCGCCTGGCCCGACCCGGAGGAACGCGTCGTCGCGGTGATGGATGGGAGGGGCCGAACCTGGACCGTGATGACACGGTTCGTGGCTCCGCGAGGGAAGCACGCGGACCGGTTCGGGGACTCCGTCCGGCTGGCGATCCAGGTGGCAGGAATGGAGGCTCCCTTCGGTCCCCTGGAGGAACGCTTCCGCCGCGGTCTCCTGGCGGCCCTCGCCGCGGCGCTGGTGCTGGGCGGCGGCGGCGCAGCGTTGCTCGCGCACGTGGCGTTCGCCCCGCTGCGCAGGCTCGCGTCCGAGACCGACTCCATCGGCGCGAGCTCGCTCGACCGGCGCATCGGGAGCGAGCGCCTCGATCCCGAGCTGCGGCGCGTCGCCTCCTCGTTCAACGCGCTCCTCGCCCGCCTGGAGGAGGCGATGCAGCGCCAGCGGGCGTTCGTATCCAGGGCGAGCCACGCCCTGCGAACGCCGACGGCCACCATCCTCACCCGGGCGGAGGTCGCGCTCCGACGCGAGCGCGCTCCCGCGGAGTACCGGGCGGCCCTCGACGAGATCGCCGCTGCAGCCCGCGAGTCGGCGACGCTGGTCGCTCACCTGCTCACGCTGGCGCGCCTCGACGATCGGCGCGGCGCGCTGCAGCTGGAGGACGTGGCGCTCCTCGCCATCGCCTCGGAGCTGTCCCGGCTCCTGAGCCCGCGCGCCGACGAGGCTGGGCTCTCGCTCGAGTGCGACGTCGCGAGCGAGCTCACGGTCCGGGCAGATCGCGCGGCCTTGCGCGAGTTGCTCGAGGCGCTCCTCGACAACGCCATCCGCTACACACCGCGCGGAGGTCGCGTCGGCCTGCGTGCGAGGAAGGACGGCGTCGGCGTCCTGCTCGTCGTCTGGGATACCGGGCCAGGCATTCCACCCGAGGAGCGAGGGCTCGTCTTCGAGCGATTCCACCGTGGAAGTGCGGCCGCGGCCAGCGGAGCGCCCGGAAGCGGCCTCGGCCTCGCCATCGTGAAGACGATCGCCGACGCCCACGGCGCGACCCTGTCGCTCACCGACCACCCTGGCGGTGGGCTCCAGGTGACGATGCGGTTGGCATGATGGGCGCAGGCCCAGCGCAGGCGGTCACGTAACCAGATCGCCTCGCGACGCACAGCTCCCCGGCCACCTCCCCGGGCGAGTCCATGTGCTCGAGTGCCGCCTGGAGCATCTTCAGGTGCGCCGTCTCCACCGCCATCGCGAGCGCGAGCGTCCCGCGTGGCGTGAGATCGCGGATCTCCCGGGCCTCTCCGAGCAAGGTGGGGTACATCGCGTCCCGGTCGAAGGTCTCCCGGGCGATGGCTGCTTCGAGGTTTTCCCGCGTGCTCTTCACCTCGATCTCGGCGATGGCGGCCCGGGGCTGCGCGCCGAGAGCACGCATCACGTCCGCATGATTCTGCGCATGAGCGTGCTCGCCGAGGACCATGGCACGGAACAGGCGCGCAACCTCGACGAAGCCCTCCTGCTCGGCCCGGCGGGCGAACGCGCTGAACGCCGCAGCAGCGTTGAGCTCTGCCTCGTAGGCCCTCTGGAGATTCACCACCGTGCTGGTGGCCGGTGCGCCCACGGCACTGGAAAGCATCAGCCCGACGACGACGACGACGGAGTACGAGCCCATGTGAGCACCTCGCGCGCGGTCGCCACGACCGCCTCGATTCGCCACCGAGCCTACGGCGCGAGACATGACCGGGAGATGAACGCGCCGTGGCCCGAGCGGGTGGCCGCCGGAGGTCGGACTCGCGCGGGCGGGTGACCGTCCAGTCGGCCCGCAGCGCGCCGTGCTGCGTTCATGGCTTCGTCCCCTGCGGCATGGGCGCGAGCGGCGCCCGCGGCGGCAGCTTCCCGCGCGCGACGGCCGGACCTCCGGCGCCCAGCACCGCGGCGAGCGGCGACGCCGGCACCGGCCAGGTCGCCTTCGCGACGTTCGTCGGCGCATCCCCCTCGAACCCGAGCAGGCTGTACTTGCCGTAGTGCGGCAGCTTGCGCGCGAGGCCGGGCAGCGCGGCCGGATCCGCGGCCGCGACGAACGCCGCGACCTGCCCGGCGTCGGCCGGGCTCCGCACCGCGACCGCGACGGAGTGGGAGGCCCTCGACAGGGCCGTCCCTCCGCCGCGCAGCGCGTCGGGGGTGAGCTCACCGCCGAACGCCTTCACCCCGGGCGCGACGGCGTCTCGCAACCGGTTCTCCCAGCCGAGGATCCAGATCGCCTTGCCCGGCGGGATGCGCGCCAGGGCCTGGTCGGTCACGACCTCGGCGCCGCCCTTCCGCCAGCTCTCGGCGAGCGCGGCGTAGGCGCCCCGCAGCTCCGCTGGCGCCGCGGAAGGGACGACCACCACCGCCTGCGTGGCGCCGAACGCGCCGCCGAGCGTCGGCGGGAGCTCCGCCGGGTCGAGCCGGCGGAAGACGTCGTACTCCGGATCGACGTCGACGCGCGTCGGCACCCCCGGGACCTCGACCGTGAATCGCTGACGGGCCGCGCCGAGGTGGAGCGTGTGCAGGATGGCGTCGGGGCGATCCGCGATCGTCACGTAGACCGGCACGTCGACGGCGTACGGATCTCCGCCCTGCGTCTGCTCCAGCGTCAGGGCCAGCGTGTGAGAACCGCCGCGCTCGCCCGCCTCGAGGTCGGCGAGGCGCAGCGCCGGCGCGCCGGGCCGATCGAGCCACTGCGCCAGCCACGGTCCGAGGTCCTCGCCCGCGGCGCCGCCCATGGCGCGGCCGAGGTCGTCGAAGGACGCCGCGCGGAACCGCCACTGCATGTAGAACGCGCGCAGCCCGGCGACGAAGCGCGCGTCCCCGAGCTTGCGGCGGAGCATGTGGAACGCCATGGCCACCTTGTCGTAGCCGACCGCCTCGGTGGCCGGGCTGTGGCGGGCGCGGAACTCGCGCACGGCGAGGTCCCGGCTCGCGGCGACGTAGTCCGCGTAGCGCTGCAGCGCATCGCGCCGGTACGCGGCCCCCTCGCCGCGCTGCTCCTTCACGAGGTGGTCGGCGAGGTAGGCGGTGAGCCCCTCGCTCCAGTTCCCGCGCGAGGGATCGACGAACACCCCGTTGCCCCACCAGTCGTGCAGGATCTCGTGCGGATAGCTCGAGTGCAGGATGAACGGGAAGCGCAGGATGCGCGGGCCGAGCAGCGTGAACGACGGCATCCCGTAGCCGGTCTCCCAGAAGTTCTCCACGACCGCGAACTTGGCGTACGGGTACGGGCCGAGGAGCGCCGAGTACATCGCGAGGTAGTCCTCGCCGGCGTCGAGGTACCGGCTGGAGAGCTCCGCGTCGTGAGAGCGGAGGAACGTCTGCACGAGCACGCGCCCCGCCGGGCGCGAGCGCTCGACGAAGGGCCCGGCGACGAGCAGCACCTCCTCCTGCGGCTCCGGGCACTCCCAGCGCGCGGTGGTGGCCTCCATCCGTCGCTCGTACCGCCCCCGGGCGCCCTGCGAGACGGCGTCCCAGCCGGCCGGCACGCGCGCCTCGAGCGTGAACGTCATCGTGCCGGCGTCGAGCTGCGGGACCCACCCGCTCGCGCTCGAGAGCACCGCGCCGTCGCGCGACACGATCCCCGGCGTCTCGGCCATGCTCCGGGCGTGCTCCTCGCCGCGCTGCTCGACCGGATGGAAGATGGTCCCGCGGTAGCGGACGGTGAACGTGCGCTCGCCGGGCGCGAGCGCGACCGCGAAGCGCTCGAGCGGCGCGCGCTCGCCGGCCTCGCGCTCGACGTCGGCGGCCGGATCGCCGGCCCGGGAGAGCGGCGCGCCGGGCCCGACGCGCTCCGGCGCGAGGCCCGCATGCAGCGCGAAGGCGACCACGTCGCCCAGCTTCCGGCGGAGGTCCGGCGAGAGCGTGACCGTGTCCTCGGCCTCGAGCCGCCGGGCGTCGGGGTCGAGCGTCACGCGGACGTCGTGGTGGAGCGCGGCGACGGCGCCTTCCGCGGGCGCGTCCGGCGCACCCGGGCGCGCGGCGTTCGACCCGGTGCACGCGCTGGCGGCGGCCGACACGAGGACGATGCATCGAGCGAGGAGCTTCATGCGCGATCGCTCGCATATCGGCAGGCGACGTCCCGGACAACATCGTCGTTGGCGTGCGGGCCGCCCGCGGGTTTGACGGCCGCCCTGCGGTTCACGACGATGCTCGCCCCATGGGCGCAGCTGGCGCGCGCCGCCGTGACGGGGATCGCGACCGCCGCGCTGGCGGCTGCGAGCACCCTGCTGCTCCTCCGGTGGCGCGTCAACTCGAGCTGGCTCGTCCTCGCGGGGGCGGCCGTCGGCCTCGCGTTCCTCGGGTGAGGTTCGCTGGTCCCGGGATCAGCGCTCCCGCGCCAGCGCCTCGCGCAGCCGCTCCTGCACGCGCGGCGGCGGCACGACCGTCGCGGCCAGCAGGTGCTCGCGGAGCGACTCCACGGTGGCGCGGAACTCCCCGCCGAACCGCGCGCAGCCGTCGCAGCCGCGCAGGTGCTCCTCGACCTGCGACCGATCCCGCTCCGACAGCTCGCCGTCGAGGTAGCCGGAGAGCAGATCCAGCACCTCCGAGCAGGCGAGCCCGCCCACGACCTTCTCGTTCGGGATCTTCACGGCACCATCTCCTTCACCGGGTGGCCGAGCAGCGCCTCCACCCTCTCCTTCAGCTCGAGCCGGGCGCGGTGCAAGCGGCTCTTCATCGCGGCGACCCCGAGGCCGAGCGCGGCGGCCGCGTCCTCCCCCGACAACCCCTCGACGTCCCGCAGGAGCAGCACCTCGCGCGCCTCGTCGGCCATGCCAGCGAGCGCGCGATCGAGCGCGGCGCCCACCTGCCGCGCCGCCGCGCGGTCGTCCTGGCGCGGCGCGTCGGCGGCGAGCCCCACCGCCGCGTCGACGGCCTCGTGCCGGTCCGGCTCCCCTGCCCGCCGGCGATGGCGCCGGCGACAGGCGTGGATCACCACCTGGAAGAGCCAGGTGCGCGCGGCGGACTCGCCGCGGAAGGTGGCCGCGCCGCGCCAGGCGGCGAGCAGACCGTCCTGGAGCGCGTCCTCCGCGTCCCGCTCCGAGCCGCAGATGCGCAGCGCGTAGCGATAGAGGGCCGCCTCGTGGCGGGCCACGAGCCGCTCGAAGGCGCGGGTCTCTCCGCCCGCGCTGCGGCGGACGAGGGCCTCGTCCGTCTCGGTCACCGGCTCACGTTGCACGCCACCCCCTGCTCACCCCTGGGAGTCCAGGCCCAGAAATAGGGTTCGCCACCCCCCGGTCAGCGCCCCAGGCGTGTCACCCGTTCACCCCTGACCGGCGGCGACCAGGATCCACCTCAGCGCCAGCCCTCCCACCAGCACCAGCGCCGGCGCCGCGGCGACCGGCCGGAGCCCGAGGCGCGCCTCCAGGGCGCCGAGCGCGAGCGGCACCGCGATGCCCCCCGCCACCACCAGCAGGAAGAAGGGCGCGGCGTAGGCGCCGGCGAGCAGGAGCCGGACCGCCTCCTTCCCCTCGGCCCCGCCCGTGGCGAGCCCGATCGCGAAGAGCGCCAGGAGCGCCAGCTCGAGGAGGAGCGCGCGCCGGTCCCACGCCGCGACCGCGCGGTGCTCGGCGCCGGAGAGCGGGGCGAGGAGCGCCAGCGCCGCCCCGGCCGAGAAGCCGGAGGCGAGGAAGAGCGGCCCGAGCAGCGCCGAGCTCCACAGCGCCCGCGCTCCGAGCGTGGAGAGCAGGATCCCGGTGTAGACGCCGAGCGCCACACCGGCGCCGAGATGGACGCGCCGCACCCCCTCCGCGTGCGCCAGCCCGAACGCCCGCCCCCGGGCGGCGAGCCCTGCCAGGCCCGCGCGCCCGAGGACGGCCTCCGCGCGGGCGGCTTCGGAGGGCTCGAGCCCGGCCAGCGCGAAGAGGAGCGTCACGGGATAGACGACGAGCAGGATCCACGCGCCCCAGCTCATGGGCGAGGTCCAGCGGAACGCGAGGTAGAAGCGCGCGACGTGGGCCTTGCCGGCGAGGTCGAGGAAGAGCGCGCCCATGCCCAGCGAGACGAGCGCGGGTGCGGCGAAGGCGAGCCAGCGCGCCGCGGCCGACCGCTCGCCGTCCCTTCGTGCGGCGAGGAGCGAGGCCAGGATCATGAGCCCGGCGGCGGCGCCGCCCAGGAACAGGTAGGCCGGGATCTCCCAGCCCCACACGTGGAGCTGGGGGTCGATCATGCGGCTGTGGCGGGCGACGTCGAGCTCGGTCATCATGGTCACCATCGGTAAAGGGCCCCTCACCCCGGCCCTCTCTCCGCGCTCGCGAGGAGAGGGAGCGGCCTCGTCACCCGCTGCAGCCGCCGCCCGACCTGCGCGGCCCGGCCGGCGCGGCCGAGGGCGCCGGCGGCGGTGGCGCCGCCTTCATCCCGGTGAGCGCCGACTGCAGGCCGGCCCGGAGCCGGAACTCGTCGCGCGCCGCCGGGTCGGCATCGGCGGCGGGCGGGGGCGGCGGCGCGAGCGCGTACTCCTCCCAGGCCTTCCACCCGCCGGAGAGCGCGAGCACGCGCCCGGGGAAGGCGGTGGCCGCCGGAGGCGTCGCCGCGAGCGAGCCCTCGGCGACGAGGACGAGGTCGCGCGCCGGGCTCGCGTCGGCGAGGCCGAGCTTGCCG
>DASTGH010000091.1:0-2422 GCA_035719345.1 Anaeromyxobacteraceae bacterium | reverse complement strand
GGCGGGCGAGCTGCGCGCGCTCGGGCTCGAGGTCGAGCCGTTCGGCGGCGACGCCTTCTCGGTGACGGGCGCGCCCGCGGCGCTGGGTGGGGTGGACCTGCGGGCGCTCCTCGCCGATCTGGCGCAGCAGCTCGAGCAGCTCGGGCGAACGACGGCGATCGAGGAAGTCCTCCACGATCTCCTCGCCACCATGGCCTGTCACGCCGCGGTCCGCGCCCATCAGGACCTGACGTCCGAGGAGGCGCGCGCGCTCCTCGACGGACTGGACGCGATCGACTTCAAGGGCCGCTGCCCTCACGGGCGGCCGGTCGTCTTCGAGCTGTCCCTGGGTGACCTCGAGCGCCGGGTGGGGCGCCGCTGACCCGCTGGGTCAGCCGGGGTGACGGGAACCGGCGGGCAGCTCTTGCGCCATCCGTACGGCGGGAGCGCACATCCCGCGAGTTTTGCGCCTTTCAGGGTAGGCCCTCGCCGGCGCTCGAGTGAGCGAGCCAAGGTGCGGCGCCGACGAGAGCCCCTCCCCAAAAAAAGAAGCGCAACGAGCAGGTCTTTGAGAGGTGCGGGGGGGTCCCCTCGACGACCGCGTTGCGCTTCGTGTCACAACCAAGCAAGCACGGGGCCACCCCGCCGGGTGTCACTGAAGTCATTGATATCACGCCAGGGGTGCGCTCCGTCGGCTGGGGTACCCCCTCCCTGGGGACCTTTCACAGTTGCACTTGCATTGCACATGTGAAATCACGAAAGGGTCTGTAAAAGTGGGAGAGGGGTGGGCCCAAATTCGACACGCCCGTGGCCGCTCAGTCACGCCCGAGGGGCGTGGAACATCTGGATCCGTAGAAAGTTCAACTGGCCATGGTTTCGGCATCTGCAATGCAGGGTCAGGTAGACGTGCAGGGCACGATCACAGGGCGCGACGTCCTCCGCCACAGCCTGACGATCCTCCGGCTGTGGGGCCCGGGCTGCTACGTCCGGTGCCTGCGGGCGATCGTCTCACGCCGGCCGTGCACGTTCCTCCAGGTCATCTCGACCCGCACCTAGCCGGATCCCTCCGCCGGTCGTTCCCCGGCCCACGTTCCCGGGCCCAGGTTCCCGCGCGACGCCCGGGCGTCCGTGGCACATTGCGCGCGTGAGCCCGCCGCGCGACCCGACCCTGCGCCCGTACCGCGGGGCACTCTGGGTGCTCTACTTCGCGGTGCTGCTCGTGAGCATCGGCCTCACCGCGCTCAGCATCGCGCAGGCGCTCCGAGAGCCGGCGCGGCCCCGGGCCCAGGGGCCGCTGCCCACCCGCGCCGTGCTGCGGGTCTGCATGACCGAGCTCGAGGCGCTCTACCGCGAGCAGAACCAGCGCGCCTGGGCGCTCGGCTCCGAGTTCGAGGGCCCCGACCCGCTCGCCACCTGGCAGCAGTGGTCGATCGACTGGGAGGAGCGCGTCAGGGACCTCGGCGATCGCTGCCGCCTGGACGACGCCGGCGGCGAGGACGCGGCCGCCCGGGCCGAGCTCGCCGCGGCGCGCGACGCGCTCCGGGCGCTGAATCACGCCTACGCCGCGCAGGTGAACCGGTTCGCCCAGGAGAAGGGCGACCTGGCGCGGGCGGCCGCCGAGTCGCTCGCCCACGCGCGGGAGGCGGTGAGCCTCAGGCGATGACCCCGCCGCTCCTCACCCGCAGTGGCCGGGTGCGTCGACGAGCTGGAAGACCCAGCGGAACGTCTGCGTGGTGAAGCCGGGGAGCGCGGCGCGGGCGAGCGGCTGGGTCGGGTCCTGCACCGGCAGGAACCCGTTCGACACGACCACCTCCACGACGTGCAGGGCGGCCGACGTCCCGCCGTAGGCATACGGGCTGAAGACGAACGGCGTCAGGCCGCGAAGCGGGATGCGCGGATCGGGCGAGGGCTGGACGGTCCCCTCCACCAGCTGCGGCACCGAGGATGGGCCGAGCACCGGCGCGTAGTCCACGAACCACCGCGCCTCGACCACCTCCGCCGTGTCCGTGTCCTCGACGGTGGCGGAGAGCGGGAAGAGCGGGTCCGGGACGCAGCTCCGCGAGACGAGGACGACGGTGGCGGTGGGCGAGGCCGTCTCGGGCAGGACGATGGCGGTGGTGTTGCTCCCGCCGTCGACGCGGCTCACCTCGGCGAGCGGCTGGGGGATGGGGCAGCCGCCCAGCGCGGCCGCGGCCGCGCCCAGGACGGCGGCGAGCGCGAGGGCGCGCGGGCGCGTCACGCCGGCTCCTCCTCGCCGGCGGGCGCGGGCGGCGGCGGGACCCCTCGCCGCTCGGCCTCCAGCTTCTCCAGGTGCCGGAAGATGGTGCGCGGGTCCACGCCCAGGTCCTTCGCCGTCTTGGTCCGGTTGCCCGCGTTCCGCTCCAGCACCTCGTTGATGTACCGCTTCTGGAACTCCTCCTTCGCCTGCGAGAGCGGCATGACC
>DASTGH010000090.1:0-2324 GCA_035719345.1 Anaeromyxobacteraceae bacterium | reverse complement strand
AGGATCTCCATCTTGAAGTAGGCGTCCTGCACGTCGAAGCCCCACGCCACCGCGCCGTGGTTGCCCATGAGCACGGTGGTGTGGCGGTCGCAGAGCCTGGCCACCGACTCGCCCACCGGCGGCGTGCCCGGCGTGAAGTAGGGCGCGATGGGGATCTCGCCGCAGAAGATCTCCATCTCCGGGACGAGGCAGCTCACTGGCTGCACGTACGACACGGCGAAGCCGGTCGCGTGCGGCGGGTGGGCATGGACGCACGCCCGGGCGAGCGGCTGCGCCTTGTAGATGGCGAGGTGCATCAGGATCTCGCTCGTCGCCTTCTTCGACCCGGCGCGCTGCACGCCTTCCATGTCCACCAGGCACAGGTCCTCGGCGGTCATGAAGCCCTTCGACACGAGCGTGGGCGTGCACAGGACGAGGTCGTCGGTGACGCGCACCGAGATGTTGCCGCCGTTGCCGTCGACGTAGGCGCGCTGCCACAGCCGCCGCCCCATGTCGAGGATGCGCGCCTTCTGCGCCTCCACGGCGGGCGAGCGGAAGACGTCCTCCGCCTCGCTGGCGCGCGCCGCGATGGGCGCCGGCGACGGGCCCGGGGACGGCGGCGCGGCGGGGAGCGGCGCGCCGCGCTCGGCCGCCACCCGGCGCTCGTGCGCGCGCACCGCGTCGAGCCAGCCGACGTCCGGCGGCGCGCCCCGGCTCTCGCAGTAGTGGGCCCACACCGCCGACCAGGGGAGCGACTTCTGCTCCTCGAGCAGCGCCAGCCGCGCGGTGGGGTCGAGCCGCCGCTCGGCGTCCTCCAGCCGCCCGGCGGGCTCGAGCAGCGCGCGCAGCAGCGCCCGGCGCACGTTGCGCGTCCCGATCACCCAGGCGGCGACGCGGTTGATGCTGGCATCGAAGAAGTCCACCGCGACGGCGACGCGGTCGAGCACGCCGCCGCGCACCAGCTCGTGCGCGATCGCCTGCGTCTCGTCGTCGAGCAGCACGACGTGATCGCTGTCCCAGCGCACCCCGCGGGAGAGGTGGAGCAGGATGCCGTCGAGGAAGGGCAGCGCCGCCGAGAGCTTGTCGGAGACGACCTCGGTCGGGTGGAAGTGACCGGTGTCGAGGCAGAGCATGATGCCGCGGCGCACGGCGTAGGCGAGGTAGAAGTCGTTCGAGCCGACCGTGTAGCTCTCCGCTCCCAGGCCGAAGAGCTTGCCCTCGACCGCGTCGCGGTGGAGCTCGCGCGGGATGGGCTCGGCCAGGATCTCGTCCAGCGACTCGAGCAGGCGCTGCCGCGGGCCGAAGCGGTCGAAGGGGAGGTCCTTCGAGCCGTCCGGCACCCAGATGTCCATGATCGAGGGCGTGCCCAGCGAGCGGCCGAAGTGCGCGCTCACGGCGCGGCTCGCGCGGCAGTGGTCGATCCAGAAGCGGCGCACCGCCGGATCGGGGTGGCTGAGCGTCATCCCCTGCTCGGAGAGCGGGTGGGAGAAGCAGGACGGGTTGAAGTCGAGCCCGATGCCGCGCGCCCTGGCCCAGTCGACCCAGCGCTGGAAGTGCTCCGGCCGGATCTCGTCGCGGGGGACCGGCCGGTCCGCCTCCAGGTAGATGGCGTGGAGGTTGAATCGCTTCGGCCCGGGGATCTGGGCCATGGCCACGTCGGCGTCGCCGCGCAGCTCGTCGCCGTTCCGGGCGCGTCCGGGGTGGCTCCCGGTGGCGGCGATGCCGCCGGTCACCGGCGCCTGCGGGTCCTCGAACCCGCGGACGTCGTCGCCCTGCCAGCAGTTGAGCGAGATGGGGATGCGGTCGAGGCGGGCCAGCGCCGCCTCGGCATCGACGCCCACGTCGGCGTACGCCTGGCAGGCCAGCGCGTACGCGCCGGCGATGGAGGGTCTCGTCATGACGGAGCATCGTAAGGCAATCGCCGGCCCGCGGCCGCGGGTGCGGCAACGTCACCTCCGGCGCCCGCCACCTCCGCCGCGGCCGCCGCCGTAGCCGCCGCCGCGCGCCGCGGCGTCGCGCCCGACGCTGGAAGGCGCGCGCGAGCCCTGGTTTTGCCAGCCGCTGCCGGTGTTGCGGTCCCAGCCGCCGCCGTCGTTCTGGCGGTACACGTTGCCGCTGCGGTCGCCGTAGACGTTGTTCGGCTGCTGCGCCACCGACGGCTGCTGCCGCGCCGCGGGCGTCTGCTGCGCGTTGCGGTCCGCGTTCTCCGGTCGATTGTAGAGGTTGCCGCCGGCGGGCTGCTGGCTCGCGGAAGCGCCGCCGCCGGCGGGCAGCTGGCCGGCCGAAGCCCCGCCGGCGGGACGCTGCCCGCCTGCGCCCGCGGGAAGCTGCGAGGCGCTGGCCCC
>DASTGH010000089.1:0-5479 GCA_035719345.1 Anaeromyxobacteraceae bacterium | reverse complement strand
GAGGACCGGCTCGCCGGGATCATCGAGCAGGAGGACGTCTCACGCGCCGCGCGCCAGACGCGGGAGGAGCTGGCGGCGCTCGGCCAGTTCCACCGCGACCTCGTCAACGCGCTGCCCGCGCCCGTCATCGCCACCACCGTCGACGGCGCCGTGAGCTGCTGGAACGCCGCCGCGGCGCGCCTGTGGCGGCGCACCGAGTCCGAGGTCGTGGGCAAGCGCCTCACCGCGCTCGGCCTGCCGGGGCTCCCCGGCGATCTCCTCCTGGAGAAGACGGCGCAGGTCCGCGACGGCAAGGTCGAGCGGCGGGAGGGCGAGGCGACGCTCGAGGTGGACGGCGCCGAGACGGTCCTCTCCACCGAGGTCATGCGGCTCCACGACGCCGCCAGCGAGCTGGTCGGCCTGCTCTACGTGGTCACGGACGTCACCACGGTGCGCGGTCTCGACGCGGAGCTGCGCCAGACCCGGGACGAGCGGCAGAAGGCGATCGAGGACCTGCAGACCACCAACGAGGAGCTGCAGTCGTCGAACGAGGAGCTGGAGACCACGAACGAGGAGCTGCAGTCCGCGAACGAGGAGCTGCAGACGACGAACGAGGAGCTGCAGTCCACCAACGAGGAGCTGGAGACGACGAACGAGGAGCTGCAGTCCACCAACTCCGAGCTCGACGCCACGAACCGCGAGCTGGCGCACCGCACCGACGAGCTCAACGTCATGTCGTTCTACCAGCGCACCATCATCCGCAGCCTCTCGGCGGCGGTGGTGGTGATCGACCCGGGCGGCCGCATCACGCTCTGGAACCTCGCCTCGGAGCGCCTCTTCGGGATCACCGAGAACGAGGCGCTGGGCCAGACGCTCTGGACGCTGCGCATCCCGGTCATCGGCCGGAAGGTGATCAGCGCCATCCGGCGCGCGCTCGGCAGGAAGGTGGGCCACCGGATCGACGACATCTCCTACGACCGGGCCGGCGGCGGCCGCGGGCACGCCGCGCTGGCGGCGGTGCCGCTCGTGGACGAGGACCGCTTCCTGGGCGGCGTCGTCATCGTCGAGGACACGACGCGCGCGGTCCTGCTGGCCGAGGAGCGGCTGCGCGATGGCGTGGAGCGCCGGGACGTGCGCACCAGGCGGAGGGCGGAGCCGTCGTCCGCCTGACGGGACGGCGCCGGTGGCCCCCTTGCAGGGTCGACGGCGCTCCACCGCCGAGACGCTACATTGGAGGCGCAGGATGCCGACCGGCTCGAAGCGCGGCAGGCGGACGCCGGCGCCCACCACGGGCGCCGCCGCCGGGGCGCTGCGCGCCAAGTACGACGCCCTCTGCCGCAAGCACCAGGACCTCGTCACCAAGTCGGCGCAGAACGCGCGCGACGAGGTGGGGCTGGTGCGGCTCGCGGTCGCGGCGTTCCGGGGGACCGAGAACGCGATGGCGCTCGTGGGAGAGGGCCGCGCCCACATCGCGAACGCTCGCTGGCTCGCCCTCGAGCGCAGCGGCGCCGCCGAGTGGCGCGAGCTGTCGCGCAACGGCGCCGCCCGGCCCGCCGTGCGCGCCCGGCTCTCCGAGCTGGCCCTGCGAGAGCTGAGCAGGCTCCCGCCCGGCGGCTCCCGCACGACCACCTTCGAGCGCGTCGCCTCGGACACCATCCACGAGCTCTCGCTGGAGCGGCTCGCCGGCGCGACGCGGCTCGGGGTGGCGGTGGTGCGCGACGTCACGGCGCGCGTCCAGGCCGAGCGGGAGCTGGCGAGGCTCCGGGCGCAGGTGGCGGAGGAGCAGCGCCTCCGCGCCGCGGCCGCGCGCAGCGCCGGGATCGGGCACGACCTGCGCAACGCGCTGCACGCCATCGGGCTGCGCGTCGACCTGCTGGCCCGCGACCCCGCCGTGGCCGCCGCCGCCGGGTCGCACTTCGATGCCCTGGTGCGCCTGGTGGAGGACGCGGCGTCGCGGCTGCGTCGCCTCTCCGCCGCGGGCGGCGCGGCCATCCCGGAGCCGGGCCCCGTCGACCTCGGCGCCGCCGTGCTCGAGGCGCTGGAGCTCGCCCGGCCCGACCTGGAGCACGCCTCGCGGGCGCGCCCGCGGCCCATCCTGGCGCGGTGCCAGCTGTCCCGGACGCTCCCGCTCGTGGCGGGAGACGCGCCCGAGCTGCGGCACGTGCTCCTGAACCTGCTCTCCAACGCGCGCGACGCCATGCCCGAGGGCGGCCTCATCGACGTGCGCGCGCGACACGCCGCGGGCTGGGCGACGCTCGAGGTCGACGACCAGGGGCCCGGCCTCGCGCCGGAGGCGCTCGACCGCCTCTTCCAGCCGTTCTTCACGACCAAGGGCGAGCGCGGCACCGGCCTCGGGCTGGCGAACGTGGCCGCCTACGCGCGGCGGGTGGGCGGCTACGTCTCCGCCGCCAATCGCCTCCAGGGCGGCGCGCGCTTCACCTTGACGCTCCCCGCCTGGCGCGATCCCGACGCGGTCGCGGCGTCGGACCCCGCGGCGCAGGCGTCGGCGCGCGGCGACGAGCGGGGGCGGCACTAGAACGGCCGAGCGCGATTCGGAAACACCGTTCGCCCTGAGCGTAGCGAAGCGGAGTCGAAGGGCGCGTGCTTCGACTCCGCCTGCCCTGAGCGAAGTCGAAGGGCTCAGCACGAACGGAGGTGTTTCCGAACCACCGTCTCAGGCGCCGGCCGGCGCGCCCGGCCGGGTCAGGTCAGCGAGCGTGGCGAGCAGCGCGTCCAGGTCGAGCGGCTTGGGGAGCACGCGCGCCACCAGGGCGCGGCGCGGGTCGTCGGCGGCGATCTGCTCCGCCCAGCCGGTGACCAGCACGACCCGGGCGTCCGGGGCGTCCTGGCGGATGTGGCGCGCCACCTCCCAGCCATCCACCTCGCCCAGCCCCAGGTCGCAGAGGACCACGTCGTAGCGCCGGCCGGCGGCGATCCGCGCCATCGCCTCGCGGCCCGAGCCGGTGACGTCCACCTCCTGCCCCGCCATGCGCAGCGCGATCGCCATCGCGTCGCGGTTGTCGGCGTCGTCGTCCACCACCAGCACCGAGCCGCCCCTGCGCAGCTCGGGGCGGTCCGGCGGCGCGACCGACGGACCGCCCGGCTCGCCGCCCACCTCGCCGGCGGCCTGCGACGAGGCGGCGGTGCGGAACTCGAGCACGAACTCGGATCCCCCCTCCGGCCGGTTCGCGGCGCAGATCGACCCGCCGATGCGCTGCATGACGTGTGCGGCGATGGCGAGTCCGAGGCCGGTGCCCTTGTCGCCCTTGGTCGTGAAGAACGGATCGAAGATGCGTGAAAGGTGCGCCTCGGGGATGCCCGTGCCCTCGTCCGCGACCGAGAGCACGACCCGGTCGCCGCGCGGCTGCGCACCGAGCACGATGCGCCCGCCGCGCGGCATCGCGTCGCGCGCGTTGAGCAGCAGGTTCACGATCACGTGCCGGACCTCGGCCGCATCGCCGAGCACCGGCGGCAGCGGCGCGAGGTCCAGCTCCACGGTGGCGGACGGACCGGCCCCGGGGCGCTCGATCTCGGGCCGGGCGATGGCGGCCGCCTCGAGCAGCGCGCCGGCCAGGTCGATGGCACCGGCGGGCCGGTCGAGCCGGGTGGCCGCCAGCTCCTGAAGGCGGCGCACGCGGTCGGCCGCGTCCGAGATGATGCGGGTCATGACCCGCAGGTCCTCCGCCCGGTCGCCGGGACCGGCGTGCGCCGACGCCACCCTCGCGAGGCGCAGCGCCAGCGCGTTCAGCGTGTTGTTGAAGTCGTGGGCGACGCCCGAGGCCAGCTCTCCGAGCCCGCGCAGGCGCTGCTGCTCCATCATCCGCTCGCGCAGCTCCGACAGCTCCCGCGCCTCGCGCATCGCCTCGGTGACGTCCGTCATCATGGCCAGCACGACCGGTCCGCCCAGGTCGAGCTTCTCCAGGCGCAGCTCCACGACGGGCTCGCCCGCGGCGGCGGCGCAGCGGAGCGTGGCGAGGCGCCGCCGGCTCGAGGCGAGCCGCCGCACCTCGGCCAGGACCAGCGCCTCGAGACCGGGATGCTCCGCGGCCGTCGCGCCGTGGCACACGCGCCAGGGAACGTGGACCTTGGTCAGCTCTCCCCAGCGCCCGTTCCGCACCACGATGCGGCTGCCACGGAACGTGGCGAGCGCGGTGCTGCTGGCGCGCATCGCGGCGAGCGCGAGGAGCGCCGCGCTCGACGTCTTCAGCACGTCGCGCTCGTACTTCACGACGAGCTGCCGGTACTTCTCCGCCAGGTCGAACAGCGGCACGGGCCGCGCCAGGGTGCCCGCCGACGAGGGAAGGGGCGACGGCGTGAAAGACCCGGCGGGCGCGCGGCGACCCGCCCCGCCGACCGGCGGGGGGCTGGCCGCGCTCCGCGCGCGGCGGGGGACCGCATCGCGCGGCGCTCGACGGGGCCTCGACATGGCGTCTCCGGGCGCGGGCGGGGCCCGCGCACGCCCACGGACATCACCGTATGCACCGCGTGACCGAGGGGTGCCAGCCTACGGCACGGTTCTTCATGGGAGGAAACGCGCCGGGCATCGCCGCCATGCCAGGCCCCTCCGCCTGGTCGCGACGCGTGCACGGTTCGAGCGGATCTGAAGCGCCGAAGCGCTCGACCTCGAGCGCAGCAGTGATCGGAGCGCGCCGGGTGACGCGCAACGGGCGGCACCGCCCGAGCGGTGCCGCCCATCACTGGGGAGGTCGCCTGGAGACCGGACCGGAAGCTCCGGTCGTGCGACGCTTCTATCGTGGGCTCGTGCCCCGCCGCGGCGCAAGGCCTCGGGCGTGCCGTCCCCATTGCGCTGTGCGTGAAACCGTGCAACGCGCTCGCGCGCGGCCGCAGCCGCGCCGACGGTCAGGAGGGCCGCGCCACCGACTCGAGGAAGTCCGGGATCTCGCCGAACGAGCGCACGATGCGCGCCGTGCCGACCGGCACGAACGGGCCGCCGCCGACGAGCGCGAGCGGCACGGCCCCCTGCGCGCAGGCTGCCTCGACGATGCTCACCTCCTCGACGACGCCCGCGCGCGAGCGCGCGATGGAGGCGAAGAGGAGGATCGCGTCCGCGCCTTGCGCCGCGGCGAACGCAGCCAGCTCCGCCGACGGCACCGCGCCGACGCACCAGGCGCGCCAGCCCGCGGCGCGGATCGCCAGGCGCACGATCGAGAGCGCGACGGTGAAGTCCTCGTGCTCGACCGCGGCCACGAGCGCCGCGGGGCCGCCGGGCACGACCGGCAACTCGTCGGCGCACCGCGCCAGCGCGTCCGACAGCGTGGCGTGCGCGATGCGCGTGGCGAGGTGGAATCCGCCGTTGGTGCGCTGCGCCCGGGAGAGCGCGCCTAGGACGGAGACGCACTCGTCCACCACCGCGCGCCAGGAACCGCTGCGCGCGCGATCGGCCAGCAGGTCCGCCTGGACGCGCAGCACCGACTCGCCGGCCACCAGGCGCTCCGCCAGCGGCCCGTGGACGCCGTTCTCGCCGCGCTGCCGCGCCGCC
>DASTGH010000088.1:0-2260 GCA_035719345.1 Anaeromyxobacteraceae bacterium | reverse complement strand
ACCGCCGCCGCCCTGAACGCGATCCGCGAGGGTACGGCGCCGCTCGACGCCGGACGCATCGTGTGGGCGGGCGCGGCGCGGCGCCCGGCCGGCAACGGTTCGCTCATGCGCACCGCGCCCATCGGCGTACTGCTCGCCACCGACGGCGGGGCGCGCCGCGCCGCGGCGCTCGGCGACTCCGCCATCACGCACTACGACCCGCGCTGCCGCCTCGCCTGCGCCGCCTTCGACGCCGCGATCGCAGCGGCGCTAGAGGAGCCGGACGACGCCCGGGCGCTCGTCGCTGCGGCGCGCGCGGAGCTGCCGGCCGCGGCCCAGGCGCTCGCGGCCGAGCACGCAGCCGACGCCGGCCTGGTCGCGGACGCGCTCCACCAGCTCGAGGAGGACCTGGCGCTCGCGGAGCGGCGCGATCCGGCGCTCTACGGCCGCGACGTCCACCTGCACCGCACGCAGGGCTTCGTGCGCGTCGCCTTCCGGCTCGCCTTCTGGGAAGCGCTCCACGCGCCGAGCTGGGAGGCCGCGCTGCTCGATGTCGTGAACCGCGGCGGCGACGCCGACACGAACGGCGCGATCACGGGCGCGCTGCTCGGCGCCCTGCACGGGGAAGGCGCGATCCCCGAGGCGTGGAGGACGCGCGTCCTCGGCGCCGTCCCGCGCGAGGAGGGGCCGCTGCGCGACCTCTACCACCCGCGGAGCCTGCTCGCCGCGCTCGAGCCCGGCCGGGCGTTGTAGAATCCGCGGCACATGCTCCCCCTGCTGCTGTCAGCGGCGCTGGCCACAGCGCCCGCATCGACGGTCGTCGCGCGCGTCGGCCCGGATCCGGTCACGGCGGGCGAGGTGCTGGCGCGCGCCCACGGCGCGGGCCTCCCGCCGCTGGCGGCGCTGGAGACGCTCGTACGCGAGGCGGCCGTGGCACGGGCAGCCCGGGACGATGGGCTCGACAGGGAGAGGGACGTGGTGGCCGCGGTCGAGGCCGAGCGCCGCAGCATCGCAGCGCGGCGGCTCGTGGACGACGAGGTCGTCTCGCGGCTCCAGGCGACGGATGCCGAGGTGGCGGAGGCGTTCCACGCGCGGCACGACCGCGTGCGCCTCTCGCTCGTGGTCCGGGCGACGCAGGTCGAGGCGGAGGCGGCGCTCTCGCGGCTGCGCGGGGGCGCGGCGCTCATCGAGGAGGGGCGCGCCTCGTCCGACCCGATGGTGGCGGGCCAGGCGGGCGTGCTCGGGTGGGTGACGCGCGGCGCCCTGCCGCCGGGGCTGGCCCGGACCGCCTTCACCGTGCCGCCGCTCGAGCTGGCCGGGCCGGTGCCGGTGGTGCGCGGCTTCGCGATCGTCCTCGTCCACGAGCGCCACCTCGCCACCGACGCGGAGCTCGCCCCCCAGCGCGACGCGATCCGCCGCGCCGTCGTCGCGGCGAAGCGCGAGGGCGCGGTCGCGCGCTACACCGCCCAGGTCGCGGCGCGCCGCAGGGCGCCGCGCGGACACGAGCTGCGCTCACTGGAGGACGAGGCGGTGGCGCGCGGGTACGGCCGCGGCCCCGAGGTCGAGCGCGCCGTGGCGGAAGTGCAACGCGACCTCCTCGTGCGGCACTACCTGGCGCGCGTGGTCGCGGCGGCGGGCGAGCCCGGCGAGGTGCAGATCGCAGCGCGCTGGCGCGAGCACCCGGAGGAATGGACGCTGCCGCCCAGGCGGCCGTGCGTGCACGTGGTGGCGCGGGAGGAGGACGAGCTGCGGCGGCTGCGCGCGCGGCTCGACGGCGGCGCGACGGTCGGAGCGGCCGCGAGCGAGGCCGCGGCGCTGCAGGGCGCGCACGTCGGCGGCGTCGAGCTCTCCGCCGCGGAGCTCGAGGAGTGGGCGCAGTCGGGCGACGAGGCGCTGGCGGCGGCGGTGGCGAGCACCGGCGCGGACCGGTGGACGGAGCCGGTGCGCGCGCGACGCGGCTGGGCGACGTACCGCTGCGCCGCGGTCCTGCCGGCGGAGCTGGTGCCGCTCGACCAGGCGCGCGCCGCCATCGCCGACCGGCTGCGGCGCGAGCTGGCCGAGCGCGCGGTGGAGCGGACCGTGGCGCGGCTTCGCCTCGAGGCGACGGTGCACCGCGACGAGAGCGCGCTGGCGGCGGTGGTGGCCGGTCAGGGCTGACCCGCCGCCGCCGCGACCGCAGGCCGCATGCGCACGAGCCGCGCCCCGGCGACGACGACGTGTGGTAGCCTGTCGCCTCTCGGTGAACGGGCGCGCGCCGGCCGGCGCGTGGGGGGAGGACATC
>DASTGH010000087.1:0-3752 GCA_035719345.1 Anaeromyxobacteraceae bacterium | reverse complement strand
GGCGTCCGCGGCCGGCGCGGCATCGTGCCGCGTCGCGGGCGCGGCGCCGGGGGTCGGAGACACCCCGCTGCGGCCCGTGGCGCAGGCGATGGCGAGGCATGCCGCGGCGAGGCAGGAAAACCTCCAGCCCGCGGTGCGGCGCCGCCCCGAAATTCCAGCCCCCCGCGACCGGGCGTTGAAGATGATGAGGTGCATCGTCATTTCTGCGGGCGCCGAGGCCGCAAAAAGGTAACCCGGAGACCATGGTTTCGGAAGGGACGGCCTTTCTGGACCCCGCGGGAAGGGTCCTCGCTGCGGACGAGGCGTTCGGCGCGCTCGTCGGCGCCGGCCCCGGCGCGGACCTGCGCTCCGCCGCGGCGTTCCGCAACGGCGTGCGCGAGCGGCTCGAGGACTTCCTCGCCGGGCGCGGACCGGCGGTCCTCTCGGTGCCGGGCGCGGGCGACTCGCCCGGGCTGGAGCTGGAGCGGCTCGCGCACGGACACGGCGTCCTCCTGCGCGCGCGCCCGTCCGGGGGAGACGCGGTGCCGTCGCGCGAGTACGCGCTCCAGGCGGTCTCGCTCGCACGGCTTGCGGGGAGCGTCGCGCACGAGGTGAAGAATCCGCTCAACGCCATGGTCCTGCAGCTCGCGCTGCTCAGCGACAAGATCGCGGCCGCGAGCGATCCGCTCTCGGCGGCATGCGCGGGGAATCTCACCTCGCTCAAGAACCAGATCGCGCGGGTGAACGAGGTCATCCGCCGCTACCTCGACGTCGCGGATCCTCCGCAGGCGACCGGCTTCGACGCCGGCGCCATGGTCGCCGACGCGGCCAGCCTCTTCGGGCACGAGGCGCGTCGCAGGCGGCTGGCGCTGACCTGCGAGGCCGCGCCCGGGGTGCTGCGCGCCGCCGGCGACCCGGCGCGCGCCGCGCGCCTCCTGCTGGGGCTGTTCTGGCGCGCCGTCACGAGCACCCCCGCGGAGGGTCGCCTGCTCGCCCGGGCCGCGGCGAGCGGTGACGAGGTGGTACTCTCCATCGAGCACGCGGCGGGCCGCGGCGAGCCGGACCTGGCCTGGATGGACGGCATCGTCTCCGACGGGGCCGCGGCCATGGGTGGGAGACTCGAGGCGGCTGCGGACGCCGGGATCGTGCGGGTGGCGCTGGTGCTGCCCAAGGAACGCTCGTCATGAAGTACCGCCTGCTCATCGTCGACGACGAGACCGACAGCCGCGATGCGCTCGCCGAGCTGGCGGACCGCTGGGGCTACGACGTCCAGACGGCCGCCGACGGGACCGAGGCGCTGCGCCGCGCCATCGAGTGGCATCCGGACGTCATCCTGACCGATCTCGTCATGCCCAACATGGACGGGCTGTGGCTCCTGCGCGCGCTGCGCGCCGAGCTGCCCGACTGCCCGGTGGTGCTGCTCACCGGGCGCGGCACCGTCCAGACGGCCGTCCAGGCCATCAAGGAAGGCGCGTACGATTTCATCGAGAAGCCGCTCGACGTCTCGCGGCTGCGGGTGGTCCTCGACCGGGCGCTGGAGAAGAAGGAGACGATGCGCGAGGTGCAGCTCCTGCGCCGGCGCCTCGCCGCGCTCGCCCCCGGCACCGACATGATCGGCTCGGGGCCCGCCATGTCGCGGGTCTTCGAGCTGGTGAAGAAGGTCGCCCCCGCGAACGCGAGCGTCGTCATCACCGGCGAGAGCGGCACGGGCAAGGAGGTCGTGGCGCGCGCCATCCACTCCCTGTCGCAGCGCAAGGAGAAGCCATTCGTCGCGCTCAATTGCGGCGCCATCCCGCCCACGCTCATCGAGTCGGAGCTGTTCGGATACGAGCGCGGCGCCTTCACCGGCGCGGACCAGCGCCGGCTCGGCAACTTCGAGCTGGCGCACGGGGGCACCATCTTCCTCGACGAGATCGGCGAGCTGCCCATGGAGATGCAGGGCAAGTTCCTGCGCGTCCTGGAGGAGCGGAAGTTCCGGCGGCTCGGCGGCAAGAGCGAGGTCGAGGTCGACGTGCGCGTCATCTGCGCCACGAACCGCGACCTGAAGGAGGAGATCAAGAAGGGCCGCTTCCGCGAGGACCTCTACTTCCGCCTGCACGTCTTCACCATCCACCTCCCTCCGCTCAAGGAGCGGCGGGAGGACGTGCCGCTCCTCGTCCAGCACTTCATCGAGAAGTTCAACGGCGAGACGGGAAAGCACGTGCAGGGCGTCTCCCCCGGCGCCATGTCCGTCCTGCAGGGCTACGCCTGGCCGGGGAACATCCGCGAGCTGCGCAACACGGTGGAGCGCGCCATGATCCTCACCGACGGCGAGACCATCGACGAGGAGCACCTGCCGCCCGACATGCGGCCGTCGCACCAGGAGTCGGCGACGCTGCGCGTGCCGGTCGGCCTGCCGCTGCGCGAGGTGGAGAAGGAGTACATCCTCGCCTCGCTGCAGCGGAACGCCGGCAACAAGGCGCGCACCGCCGAGGGCCTCGGCATCAGCGAGAAGACGCTCTACAACAAGCTGAACCGCTACGCCGCCCTGGCCCGCGACCGCGTCACGGACGCCGAGACCGAGGCCGGCGACGAGGACAGCGAGCGCGGCGCGGCGGGCGCCAAGGGGTGACGGCGGTCTCCCGGGGTGTCCTCCGCTAGCTCGGAGCCGGAACCGCCTCGTCCACGCCGTCCCCCTCGTCGACCTCCGGCTGCGCGCTCGGGTGCGCGGCGACGCGGCTGCGGCCCTCCCGCTTGGCGGCGTAGAGCGCCGCGTCGGCCCGGCGCACGAGGAGCTCGCCCGCCTCCGGCAGGGGCTCGTCGCCGAGGGCGGCGATGCCGAACGAGGCCTGCAGCGGCACGGCGTGGCCGCGCACCTCGACCGTGGAGGCGCGCAGCCGCGCGCAGACGCGCTCGGCGAAGACGCGCGCCTCGAGGGCGCTGGTGTGCGGCAGGAGCAGGACGAACTCGTCCCCGCCGTAGCGCGCCGCGAAGTCGGTCTCGCGCAGGTCGTGGCGGAGCACGTCCGCGACCGCGCCGATGGCGGCGTCGCCGGCGCCGTGCCCGAGCGCGTCGTTGATCGGCTTCAGGTTGTCCATGTCGACCATGACGCAGGCGAGGGGAGTGCGGTAGCGGTGGGCCCGCTTCACCTCCTCGTCCAGCCGCGCCCGGAACGCCCGCACGTTGGCGAGCCCGGTGAGCGCGTCCGTCCACGCCAGCGCCTGCAGCTGCGTCTCGCGGCGGGTGAGGCGCAGCGTGCGCTCGATGCGGGCCTTGAGCTCGCGCCCCGAGAACGGCTTCTGCAGGAAGTCCACCGCCCCCAGGTCGAGGCTGCGCGAGCGCACGATCTCGTCGCCGCGCGCCGAGATGAGGATGACGGGGACGTCCGCCGTCGCCGATTCCTGCCGGAGCGCGTCGAGCGCCGCGAGGCCGTCCATCCGCGGCATGAACAGGTCCATGAGGACGACGTCGGGGGGCGCGGCGAGGGCGAGGTCGACCGCCTCGCGCCCGTCCGCGGCCAGCGCCACGTCGTAGTCGTCGCCCAGCATCATCGACAGCGCCTCGCGCGCGTCCGGGTCGTCGTCCACCACCAGCACCTGCGCGCGCGGCTCGGCCGCGGTGCGCGGCGCATCGCGGGCCGCGGCGGGGAGCGAGGCGGGGAGGGTCATCTCCGCCACGCGCCGCCGCCCGCGGCGCGAGATCTCGAGCGCGCCGCCGTGCAGCTCCGCCACGGTGCGCGCCGCCGCCAGCCCGACCCCCAGCCCGGCGTGGCGGCCGGTGGCGCCGCGCAGCGC
>DASTGH010000086.1:0-5775 GCA_035719345.1 Anaeromyxobacteraceae bacterium | reverse complement strand
GCTGCTCGCGGCGCTCGAGGCGGTGCCCGGGCAGCTCGAGGCGCTCCTGCCCGCGGCGCACGCGCAGGCGCGGGCGCTGGCGCCGCGCCTGGCCCGCGTCTCCGGCTCGCTCTACCTGGGGCGCGGCTACGGCTACCCGCTCGCGCTCGAGGGCGCGCTCAAGATGAAGGAGATCACCTACCTGCACGCCGAGGGCTACCCGGCGGGCGAGATGAAGCACGGGCCCATCGCGCTCGTCGGGCCGGAGACGCTGGTGGTGGTGGTCGCGCCCTCCGATCGCCTGCGCCCGAAGACGCTCTCCAACCTGCAGGAGGTGAAGGCGCGCGACGGCTTCGTGGTGGCGGTGGGCACCGAGGGCGACCGGGAGCTGGCGGCGCTGGCCGACGCCGTCTTCTGGCTGCCGCGGGCGGAGGAGGCGGTGCAGCCGCTGCTCGCCGCCGCCCCGCTCCAGCTCCTCGCCTACGAGCTCTCGGTGGCCCTGGGCCGGGACGTGGACCAGCCGCGCAACCTCGCCAAGTCGGTGACGGTGGAGTGACCATGACCACCACCACCCTGGCGGAGGCGGTGACCGCCGCGCCGGCGGCGAGGGCGATGAGCGCCCGCGGCGCGTACCGCGTGGAGGAGCTGCAGGGGCGCGCCGCCTTCGACGCGCTCAGGGGGGAGTGGGACGCGCTGCTCGAGGGTGGACCCGTCGACCAGCCGTTCCAGCGCCACGCCTTCGTGGCGGCCTGGCTCGACGCCTTCGCGCCCGGAGCCGACGTGCGCGTGCTCGTGGCGCGCGACGCCGGCGGCCGCGCCGCGGGCATGGTGCCGCTCCTCGAGGAGCGGGCCGCCGGCACCGTGACGCTGCGGTCGCCCGCCAACGACCACTCCTCGCGCGCCGAGTGGATCCTGGGCCAGGACGCCCGCGGCGCCTGCGAGGCGCTGTGGGGCTACCTGCGCGACCGGCTGCGCTGGGACGTGCTGCTCCTGCGCGACGTGCCACGCCACGGCCCGACCTCGACCGCGGTGGAGGAGCTGGCGCGGCGCGACGGCCACCCGGTCGGCCGGTGGGAGTCGCTCGTCACGCCCTACCTGCCGCTCTCCGGCCCGCCCCGCGACGAGCAGGTCTCGTCCAAGTTCCTGGGGAACCTCCGCCGCCGCATGCGCCGGCTGGAGGAGCAGGGCGCCGTCTCCTACCGGCGCGTGGACGGCGGCGAGGACGTGGAGCCGTTCCTGGAGGCGTTCTTCCGGCTGGAGGCGGCCGGCTGGAAGGGGCGGAGCGGCACCGCCATCGCCGGCGATCCGGCGACGCTCGCCTTCTACCGCGGCGTCGCCCGCGCGGCGGCGGGCGAGGGCTGGCTGGCGCTGCGCGCGCTCGAGCTCGACGGGCGTCCCGTCGCCATGCACTTCGGCCTGTGCCACCGGGGGGTCTACTCGCTCCCCAAGCCCGCCTACGACGAGGAGCTGGGCGCCTGCTCGCCCGGCCAGCTCCTCTTCCGGGAGGTCCTCTCCGAGTGCCAGGCGCGGCGCCTCGCCGAGCTCGACTTCCTCGGGCCCGACATGGCGTGGAAGCGCGACTGGGGGCCGTCCCTCAGGCCCCACGATTTCCTCTACGTGTACCGCCCCGGGCTCTCCGGCGCGGCCCGGCACGCCCTCAAGTTCCGGGTGAAGCCCCTGGCGAAGGAGGTGCTCTCATGGTGGCGACGCTGACCCAGGCGGCGCGCGTGCGCGCGGCGGTGGCGGTCTTCCCGCAGGCCCGCCGCGTGCTGCCGGCGAACCCCACCCTCTGGCCGCACATGCTGCTGCCGCGGCTCCGCCCCGGACCGCGGCCGTACCCCTTCGCCGAGCGCGAGGTGCGGCGCTTCTACTTCGCTCGCAACGCGGTGTGGCTGGGCGCCCGGCTCCTCGGCCTGGCCGGGCACGAGGTGCTCGTGCCGGCGTACCACCACGGCGTGGAGGTGGAGGCGCTCGAGGCCGCCGGCGCGAAGCTGCGCTTCGTGCGCGTCGACGGGCGGATGCGCCTCGACGTCGGCGATCTGGAGGCGAAGATCGGCCCGCGCACGCGCGCCGTCTACGTCATCCACTACAACGGCGTGGCGCAGCCGATGGAGGACGTCCTCCAGGTGGCGCGCCGGCGCGCGCTGCCGGTGATCGAGGACTGCGCGCTCTCGCTGCTCGCCCGCGACGGCGACGTGCCGCTCGGCGCCCGCGGCGAGCTGGCCATCTTCTGCCTGTACAAGACGATCCCGGTCCCGAACGGCGGACTGCTCGTCATGAACCGTCCGTTCGACGCGCCCTGGCCGGCGCGGGGAGCGCCGCTCGGGTCGACGCTCTCGCACGCCACCGGGCTCCTCCTCGCGCACGCCGCCTTCCGCTACGGACCGGCGGGGGAGGCGTTCCGGGAGAGCGTGCGCCGCACGCACCGGGCGGTGCGCTTCGCCACCGGCGTGCACGCGCTCGCCACCGGGACCATGCACTTCGACCCGGGCGCGGCGGACGTGGGCATGAGCCCGCTCTCGCGCGTGGTGCTGGAGCACCAGGACTGGGACGCCATCGTCGCGGCGCGGCGGAGGAACTGGTTCCTGCTGCAGGCGCGGCTGCGCGAGGTGGCGCCGCCGCTCCACAGCGAGCTGCCGCCGGGAGCCTGCCCGCTCTTCTACCCGCTGCTCGTCGAGGACAAGACGGCGCTGGCCGGACGGCTGGCGGCGCGCGGGATCGAGACGGTCGAGTTCTGGAACACCGGCCACCCGGCCTGCGACCTGGAGCAGTTCCCGGAGGTGGCGAACCTGCGCCGCCGCGTGCTGGAGCTGCCGCTGCACCAGGATCTCGACTCCGACGACATGGCCTACCTGGCGTCGGCCGTGGAGGAGGCCCTCTCCCGATGACGAGGAACTTGGTCCGCAACGTCATGGCTCCGGTCCGCATCGTCGAGAGCAGCGATCCGGCGCGCCTGGCCTCGCTGCGCGACTCCTGGGGCGAGCTCTTCGCCGCGGCGGGGTGCGACAACCCCTTCCTCTCCTGGGAGTGGCAGTACACGTGGTGGCGCTGCTTCGGCCAGCGCCGGCCCGTCTGGATCGTGGAGGCGCGCGACCGCGGCGAGCGCCTGGCCGGGCTCGTCGCGCTGGCGGCGCGCCCCGCGCTCGGCACCCCGCGCCGCTGGGCCCTCCTCACCAACGGGCTCACCGGCACGGACGCCGTCGACCTGCTGGTGCGTCCCGGCTTCGGGCCGGCGGTCCGCGACGCGGTGGCGCGCGCGCTGGCCGCCGCCATGGAGCGCTGGGACGTCGTCGACCTCGAGGACCTGCCCTGCGGCAGCGCCACCGTCCCCGCCTTCCGCAACGCGCTCCAGGCGCGCGGCGTCCACGTCACCGTGGCGCCGGCCTGCACCTGCCCCGGCTTCGCCCTGCGCGGCACCTTCGCCGGGCACCTGGCCGGCTTCCGCCGGCGCGACACCTACCTCCGGCGCCGCAGGTGGCTGGAGAAGCAGCCGGGCTACCGGATCGAGGTGGCGACGAGGCCGGAGGAGGCGGGGCCGGCGATGGAGGACTTCCTCCGCCTGCACCACCTGCGCTGGGACCCGGAGGGCGGCTCGGGCGGCATCCCGCGCGGTCCGGTGGAGGACTTCCACCGGCAGGTCGCCCCGCTGCTGGCGGCGCGCGGCTGGCTGCGGATGTACCGCATGTTCCTGGGCGAGGCGTCCATCGCCGCCGTCTACGGCCTGCAGCTCGGGCGCCGCTTCTACTACTACCAGTCCGGCATGGACCCGGCCCACGCCAGCCGCAGCCCCGGGCTCGTGCTCATCGGCAAGACGGTCGAGGACGCCTACGCCGCCGGTCTCGCCGACTACGACTTCCTGCGCGGCACCGAGCCGCACAAGCTCGACTGGGCGGCCGACCGGCGCGAGACGCTGTCGCTCCGGCTGCGCGCGCCCGGCCTGCGCTCGGACGCCGGCGCCGCCGCCGAGGAGCTCTTCCGGCGAGCGCGGGCCGCGGCCCGGGCGGTCGCCCCCGAGGGCATGTGGCACGCGCTGCAGCGCGTGCGCCGGGACGTGACCGTGAACCACCTCGCGGGCGGGGCGGCGCGCCCGGCGCCGCGGACGACCACGGTCGACGCGCCGGCCCCGCCGGCGCAGGAGGATGGGTGATGCCGGAGCGCGCGGACGGGAGCGCCGGCTGGCGGGTGCGGCGCGCGATGAAGGCGGCGGTGGCGGGTGCGCTGTGCAGCGCCGGGGCGCGCTGGGTGGTGCGCTCGGTGGCGCGGCGCGCGGCCGGCGGGACGCGCGTGCTGGTGCTGTCGTACCACCTGCCCACGGCGGCGTTCGAGGCGGACGCGGGGCGGGTCCTGCCCTCGCTGCTCGTCTCCGCCGGCACGCTCAAGCGCCAGCTGCAGCAGCTCGCGCGCGAGCGGGAGATCGTGACGCTGGACGAGGCCGTGCGCCTGCTCGACGCGCCACCGTCGCCGCCGTCGCGCCGGGCGGTGGCGCCGGACGTGGCGGTGGTCACCTTCGACGACGGGTACGTGGGGGTGCACGAGGAGGCCCTCCCGGTGCTGCGCGACCTGCGGGTGCCCGCGGTCGTGTACGTGCCGACGGGGTTCATCGGGACCTCGCGCCGGCTCCTCCACGACCGCCTCTACGCCTCCCTCGGCGAGCTGGCGCGGCGCCGGCTCCTGCCGCAGGCGGCCGGCCTCCCCCCGCACTCGCAGGCGCTGCTCGACGCCTGCGCCGCGGAGGGGCCGGGCTCGACGCTCGACCGGCTCATCGCGCGGCTGCCGCACGATCCGCTGTGCGAGCTGGCCGACGCGCTCGATCGCCGGCTGGGCCTGCACGAGTCCGACCTGTCGCCGGCGACGCGCCTCATGGGATGGGACGAGCTGCGCACGCTGCAGGCCGGCGGCGTGGAGGTGGGCGCTCACACCGTGAACCACGTGGCGCTGGCGAACGTCCCCTTCTCGCGCGCCCGCGCCGAGATCCGCGGCTGCCACCAGGACCTCGCCGAGCGGCTGGGCGAGCCGCCGCGCCACTTCGCCTACCCGAACGGCTACTACACGGCCCGCATCCGCCAGGAGGTGGCGGATGCGGGGTTCGCCTCGGCGGTGACGACCGAGGACGTGGAGAACCGGCGCGGCGGCGACCCCTTCACCCTGAAGCGCAAGACCGTCTGGGAGAACAGCACCATGGGCGCGAGCCGCTACAGCCCCTCGCTCGCCGCGTGCAACCTCGACGGCGTCTTCGGCGCGCTCGGCTGGCAGCGGCCCGTCTCGGGCATGCGGCCCGATCGTCCCGACGAGCCGGTCCCGGCCGAGCCCGCCGAGCGCGCGGCGGGGTGAGGGGGCGGTCCTCGTGAAGCTCGCGCTGGTCGGCGACTGGCCTCCCCCGCAGGGCGGCGTCTCCGTGCACGTCGCGGCGCTCGCCGCCGCGCTGCGCGCGCGCGGGGACGACGTCCGCGTCCTCGACATCGGCAAGGGCGATCACGAGGGCGACGAGGTCGTGCGCGCCCGCGGCCCGGCCCGCTACGCCGCCGCCCTGGCGCGCGCCGCCGCCGAGCGGCGCCTCGTCCACGTCCACACCGGAGGCGCGAACTCGAAGAGCTGGCTCGTCGCGCTCGGCGCGGGGCGGGCGCGCCTGCCGGGGGCGCCCTGGCCGCTCCTCACGCTCCACTCCGGGCTCGCCCCGGCCTGGCTCGCCGGCGGGCGCGAGCGCCGGGAGCTGGCGCGCGCGGCCTGCGCGGGGTTCGGGCGCGTCCTGGCGGTGAGCCGCCCCATTGCCGCCGCGCTCGAGGGCGCCGGGGTCCC
>DASTGH010000085.1:0-3563 GCA_035719345.1 Anaeromyxobacteraceae bacterium | reverse complement strand
GCACCCCTCCGCCCCCGATCTCCTGGTGGCGCGCCGGCAGCCGGCGGTGGGCGGCCCCGTCCCCCGGCCCCGCTGCGTCCTGGCCGGCGACCTCTCCGCCTTCCCCATCGCCGACTTCGTCGCCTTCGTGCACCAGTCGCGCCTCGGCGGCCTGCTCACGGTGAGCGGCGCCGGGTTCGACCGCAGCGTCGTCTTCCGGGACGGCGAGGTGCGCGGCGCCCTCTCCGACGCGCCCGGGGAGCGCATCGGCGACGTGGCGGTGCGGCTCGGCTACCTCTCCGAGGCCAGGCTGGCGGAGGTCGCCGGCGCGGGCCCGCCGCCCGGCAAGGTGCTGGTGGAGCGCGGCCTCGTCTCCGCAGCGGACGTGTGGAAGTGCCTGCACGAGCAGGTGGCGGCCGTGTTCCACGCCATCCTCCTCACGCGCGAGGGCGTGTTCACGATGGTCGACGAGGCTCAGCCCGAGCCCGGGACGCCGCTGGCCGTCAACACCCAGTCGCTGCTCATGGACGGGATCCGGCGCATCGACGAGATGAGCCTGTTCCGCGCGCGCATCCCGGGCCCGGACGCCTACCCCCGCCGCCGCGATCCGAAGGTGCCGATCACGCTCAAGCCCTCCGAGGCGCGCATCCTGGAGCTCGTGGACGGGCGGCGCACGGTGGCGGACGTGGCGCGCGAGGCGCACCAGAACGAGTTCGACGCGACCAAGATCCTCTACCACCTCTCCGAGGCGGGCTACGTGGAGGCGGCCGCCCAGCCGTCGGCGGCGCGCCGCGCCACGCCCGAGGAGCGCCTGGCGGCGGTGGCCGACGGCCTGAACGCCATCCTCGCCGAGATCGCGGCGGCGGTGGCCGCCGCCAGCGGCGATGCGCTGGCGCCGGCGGTACGCGCCTTCCTCGGCGATCCGGCGAGCCGCTACGCGCCGCTCTGGACCCACGTGTCGCTGCGCCGCGACGGCGCCGTCGAGACCGAAACGGTGCTCGGGAACCTGGCGGCGCTCCCGCCCACCGCGCTCGCCCGCCTCGAGCCGTCGCGCGACCCGGTGCGCCTGCTCTTCGCGGCGCTGCGCGAGCTCATGTTCTTCTACCTGTTCCAGGCCGGCGGCCGTCTGGCGCGCGACGCGGACGACCGGCTCGCCCGATCGGTCAAGGCGCGCTTCGAGGCGCTCGGCGACCTCGCGTGACGCCGCCCTCCCCCGCGCTCGTCACCGCGGACCTGCCCGGCTCGGGCGGCGCGGTCAAGGCCTCGCCGGAGGACTTCCGCGTCGACGAGATCCCTGCCTACGCGCCCTCGGGCGCCGGGCCGCACCTGTGGCTCCGGGTGGAGAAGCGGGGGCGCACCACCCGCGACGTGGTGCGCGAGCTGGCGCGGGCGCTCGGGGTCGCCGACCGCGACGCCGGGTACGCGGGCCTCAAGGACCGCGCCGCCGTGACCACGCAGTGGCTCTCCTTCCCCGCGGCGCGCGACCCCGACCCGGCGGCGCTCGCCGGCGAGGGCTGGCGCGTCCTCGAGCGGTCGCGGCACGGGAACAAGCTCCGCACCGGCCACCTGCGCGGGAACCGCTTCGCCGTCGCGGTGCGCGGCGGGGATCTCGCGCGGGCGCGCGCCTGCGCGGACGCGCTGGCGGCGCGGGGCCTGCCCAACTTCTTCGGCGCGCAGCGCTTCGGGGTGGATGGCCGGAACGCGGACCTGGGGCGCGCGCTCCTGCTCGGGCGGCTCGACGACGCCGAGGTGCGGCGCGCCGCCCGAGACCGCTTCCTGCGGCGGCTGGTGCTGTCGGCCTGGCAATCGCGGGCGTTCAACACCTGGCTCGCGGAGCGCATGGCCGACGGCCTCTTCGCCGCGGCGCTCGGCGGCGACGTCATGAAGAAGCTGGACACCGGGGGCGTCTTCACCTGCCGCGACCCGGCGGTCGACGGGCCGCGCGTGGCGCGCTTCGAGGTCTCGCCGGCAGGCCCGATGTTCGGCCACAAGCTGCCGCCGGCGGAGGGCGAGGCGGCGGCGCGCGAGGCGCGCGTGCTCGCGGCGGAGGGGCTCGGCCCCGCGGACCTGGCGCGCGGCGGAGGAGAGAGCGAGGGCACGCGGCGCGCGGCGCGGCTGCCCATCGCCGTCGAGCTCGCGGCGCTCGAGGGTGGCTACCTCGCGACGTTCGAGTTGCCGAAGGGCTCGTATGCGACGGTGGTCATGGCGGAGCTGACGAAGTCGGAGGCGGCGCTGGACGAGGGGGAGTGAGCGAGCGCCGGACGCAGTGCGTGAAGGTCCGGCGTCGGCCAGTCCCGCCTCGCCTCATGGCTCCGCGCAGCCTCCGGACGGACGGTTCTTGTCGATGTGCGCGTCCGGACCACGCCGCGTCTCGGCTCGCGCACTTGCGCGCGGTCATGTGCCCTGCGGGCGATCCGTGGTGAACTCGGGCCTCACTCCCGAGCGCGGACGCATCGAGCCTGGATGTTGTAGTCGCGAGCGACACCGAACGTGGAGACTTATGCGAACTGCGAAACTGTGGGTAGCTGCGGTCTTGCTGACGATCGCTGTTGCGACGGATGCTCGAGACGATCATCTGTTGCTGTCTATCGACGAGGCGATGAACACGCCTTCGGCACGCGAGAAGCTCGATCCGGCCATCAGGCTCTACTTCGGCAAGGAGCGTCGCCCGGCTGTGGCCCAGTCGATCGGAACCCGGACCACAAACAAGAGGACGAACGCTTTCGGGAAGAGTGACAAAGACGCGTGCCAGTGGGTCTTCCTGAGCGCGATGCTGCAGCTCCAGGAGCGTGCTCGAAGGGAAGGCGGCGATGCCGTGATCGGCATCGAGAGCGTCTACAAGAACATCGTGACGTCGAGCGAGACCGAGTACATGTGCGGAGCAGGAAGCGTGGTGGCGGCGGTCGCTTTCCGTGGAGATGTCGTGAAGCTCGCGCCGTAGTCAAGTCGCGCTGGAACCCCACGTCCCGCCACGGTGCGGGTTCCTCGCATGAGTGGTCACTCCGCCGCGTCGCGCGCGGCGAGGAACTCCGCCGCCTGGTGCGCCAGGTAGGAGAGCACCGCCAGGTCGGCCTCGTCGAAGCCGCCGCCCACCTTGTTCACGAGCTCGAGCGCGCCGAAGACGCGCCCGCCGCGGGCGATGGGAGCGCAGACGAGGGAGCGCGCCGGGTGCTTCACCGCCTCGCTCACCGCGCGGTGGTGGCGCGCGTCCCCCTCGGCGTCGGAGACGGCGAGGGCGACCGACTCCTGCGCGCAGAAGCCGACGATGCCCACGCCCATCGGGATGCGAGGCGCGAGGCGCAGGAGCTCGGCCGCCTTGGGCCCGCGCGCCACCGCGAAGCTGAGGAGGCCGTCGCCCGAGGCGAGGAGCGCCGACCCCGCCTCGCAGCGGACCTTCTCCAGGGCGAGATCGAGCAGGAAGCCGAGGCCCTCGTCGCGGCCCGCGCGCGCGCGGACCTGCGGGGCGCGCAGGAAGAGGTCGGCGAGCAGGTCCTCCCGGTGCGCCTCCTGCGGCGCGCGGCGCACGGGCTGGCGGGGCGGAGCAGGCGGCGCCGCGGGCTTCGCGGGCGCCGCGGCCGGAGGGC
>DASTGH010000084.1:0-10255 GCA_035719345.1 Anaeromyxobacteraceae bacterium | reverse complement strand
GCCGGACGCGGGCGAGATGCCGAGCGCCGCGCGGACGGTGTAGCCGCCGGCGCCGGCTTCCAGGATGCCGGCCGCGTCGACCGCCGGCGCGCCGGCGGCGACCGCCTCCACCAGCGCGTTGAGATCGAAGTCGGCGGGCGCGGCGAGCACCGCGTCGAGCGCATGGGCCAGGCGCTGCCGGTCGGCGGCTTCACGGACGGCCCGCTCGGCGAGCCGGCGCAGCAGGCGTCCGAATCGCGGCTCGCGCTCCGTCCTCGGCTCTCCCACGCGCCTCAACATAGGGCGGCGGCCGGGCCGCGCGCAGCGGCGCCGGGACGGCGAAGGGCGCGCGGGCCGTCCGGCCCGCGCGCCCGCCCCGTCCGCCGCCCGCCTCGCTACGCGTGCAGGAACGAGCGGGTCAGGTCGTCCCAGTCGGCGGTGGGCATCGGCGGCGGCGCCGGCCCGCGGCGCGCGGAGAGCCCGGCGAACCCGAGCCGCTCCTCGAGGAACCGGTCGAGCCGCTCCGACTCCCGGGCGAGCCAGGTGCGGGCCTGCTCGCCGGCGGGGAGCGTCGACCAGCGCGCGTCGAACGGCTCGACGGCGAAGAGCCATCCGCGGCCGTACCCGTCCTCCTTCAGCAGCGACGGGTCGCGCTCGACCTCCGCGTTCACCCGCACCACGCGGCCGGAGACCGGGGCCGCGATGCGCGCGTCCTGCCCGCCCACGGAGACGATCGCGGCCACGTCGCCCTCGTGCAGCTTGGCGCCCGGCTTGGGCAGCTCGACCGCCAGCGCCCAGGGGAGCAGCTCCTGCGCCACCCCGTCGATCCCGACCTTGAGCGCGCCGCCCTCGCGCGCCACCCAGGTGTGCCCCGCGGCGTAGCGCGCCCCCGGGCTGTAGAGCGCGTGCCCGGCGCGGCGGAGGCCGCGGACCCGCGGACGGATCCGCCGCCACGCCCAGCGCCCTCCCAGCCAGAGCAGCGCCGGCGAGGCGAGGACCGCCATCACCAGGAGCAGCACCCCGAGACGGGCGACGAGGCCCAGCAGGAAGACGCCGATTGCCTGCAGTGTACCGATCATCGTGGCCATGACGTCCCTCCTCCCTCAGCTCTTGTGACAGAGCTCGCAGCTGTCGAAGCCGAACGCCGCCTTCCCGTGGCAGGCGCCGCACGCGCCGCCCGCCTCCATCCGCTCGTGCTTCACCACCTCGCGGCTGGCGGTCCGCCCGGTCTCCGTGATGCGGAAGGTGCGCGGGTGGCAGGTCACGCACGACGGCTTCTTGGCGTCGACGTGCGAGGCGTGGCTGAAGATGACCGGGCCCGGGCTCGACTCGCCCCGCGGGAAGGCGTAGTCGGGGGGCAGCCGGTAGAGCGGCCCCGCCGCCAGCGCCGTGGCCGCGGCCGCCGCGGCCGCCAGCGCCACCGCCCACCTCGTCGTCCGCGCGGTCATGACGCCCTCCCGCCGTGCGCCGGCTTCGCGTCGGGCTCGCGGCCCGGCGGCTTGGCCCCCTGCACCCACCGCCAGAACCCGACGAACAGGATCAGGTAGACGAGGGCCAGGACGTACTCGATCACCTTCGCGCCGTAGAGGTTCAGCAGCTCGTTCTCGTACATGGCGGGCTCCCCTCAGAACTCGCTGCCCGCGAAGCGCGGGTCCTCGGACATGATGGGCATGCGATTCACGATCCATCGGAACGCGACCACACCGAGCGTGATGAGCGTCACCGAGACCGTGATCTCCATCCAGCTCGGGACGTAGCGGACCGGCGCGTTCCAGTTGTAGGCGATGACCGAGACGTTGAGGCGGTTGAGGATGATGCCCAGCACCGCCATCACCGACGCCGCGCGCACGAAGCGCACCTTCCCGTGCCGCGCGCCGTAGCCGTAGAGGAACGCCGGGACGAGCACGAACCCGACGATCTCGAGCAGGAACCAGGCGCCCCAGCCGGTGAAGAGCAGCTCCCAGTGGTGCCCCTCGGCCACGCCCTGGAGCTTCAGGAAGAAGTAGGCGAAGAGGACGATGGCGCCCGCCTTGCCCAGCCCGAGCTGCAGCTTGTCCATGTCGGCGTGGTGGCCGGTGATGCGGTGACGGAAGGCGCGGTGCGAGAGCGTCCCCTCGAACACCACCATCGAGATGCCGGCCGCGACGGCGGAGATGAAGAAGAAGATGAAGATGTAGGGCGAGTACCAGAGCGGGTGCAGCTTCGCCGGCGCGATGAGGAAGAGCGAGCCGAGCGCGCTCTGGTGCATGGTCGAGAAGACGACCGAGAGCACGGTCAGCGCGAGCATCGCCTTCATGAGGCGGTCGTGCGCCTTGCGCCAGCCGATCCACTCGAAGAACGGCACCAGGAACTCGAGCGTGAGGACGGTGGTGTAGAGCATGACGCACCAGGCGACCTCGAAGAGCGCCGAGGCGCTGCCGTGGTAGCGGATGGCCATGATCATGTTCCAGGGCTTGCCCAGGTCGGCGATGAGGCCGAACACGGCCAGCAGGTAGCCGAGGAACGCGGTGAGGAGCGCCGGCCGCACGATGGGGTGGTACTGGTGCATGCCGAAGAGGTGGACGGCCGCGCCCAGCGTGAACCCGCCGGCGGCGAGCACGATGCCGGTCATCATGTCGAAGCCGATCCACAGGCCCCACGGCTGGATCTGGGAGAGGTTCGTCACCGCGCCCAGGCCGGCGTAGAACCGGTAGAAGATGAGCGGCACGCCGACCGCGAGGATGCCGGCGATGACGACGTTCCAGGGCGTGAGGAGCGAGCGCAGGTAGGTCCGCGGCTCCATGCCCAGCAGGATCTTCTCGACGAACCAGCCGCGCGGGGCGGTGGCGGTGAGCGTGCTAGCCATGGCGGCCTCCGTCCTCCTTCGCTGCCTCGGGCTTCTCGCCCGCCTCGTGGTTCACGGCGTCCCTGCGCTTCGAGAACGTGTAGAGCCCCATCAAGAGCGGCGGCCAGAGCGTCATGACGAAGGGCGGTGCGCCGAGCGCGCCCTGGACCTTGTCCGGGTACGCCTCGTCCCGGACCTTCTTCATGCCGAGCGCGTCGAAGGGGACGTCGGTGATGTACATCCAGTCCGTGCCGCCGGCCTCGTGCTCGCCGTACACGTGGTGCGTGTACTTCTCCGGGTTCCGGTAGATGCGCCCCTTGGCCAGCTCGAGCAGCGAGCCGCGCTTGCCGAAGGAGAGCGCGCCGGTGGGGCAGGCCTCGGCGCAGGCCGGCTTCTTGCCCTCGGCCTGGCGGCCCGCGCAGAAGGTGCACTTGCGGACGAGCGGGATCGCCTTCTCGTACTGGTACTTCGGGATCTCGAACGGGCAGGCGACCATGCAGTAGCGGCAGCCCATGCAGCGCTCGCCGCGGTAGATGACGGGGCCCTCGGGCGTCTTGTCGAGCGCACGCACCGGGCAGGCCGAGGCGCAGCCCGGCTCCACGCAGTGCATGCACTGCCGCTTGGCGAAGCGGTCGCTGCCGTCGCGGCCGGGGACGGTCGCCTGGTTCACGATGGTGAACTGCTCGGGGCCGGTCTCGCGGCGGCCGAGCTTCACCACCTCGTCGTCGGTCGGCGGTGGCGGCTGGCCGTTCGCCTCCGTGCACGCCGCCTCGCAGGCGCGGCAGCCGGCGCAGAGCGTCGTGTCGACGAGCATCGCGCACTCGTTCTCGCCGGTCTTGTCGAGCGGCGTGTCGCCCTGCGCGCGGGCGCGGCCCGGCGCCACGAGGGCGGCCGAGCCGGTGATGCCGGCGACGCGCAGGAAACCTCTCCGGGAGAGCTTCATGACCGGACCTCCGTCAGGCGCGGGCGGCGAGGGTGAGGAATCCGAGGAACAGCGCGGCGGCGACGGCGACGGGGAACGCGAGGATCATGACTTCCCTCCGTGGTTGACCTGCAGGTGGACGAGCTGGTCGAGGTCGGCGGGCGCGTGCCCCAGCCGCGCCGCGGCCTCGCGGAACACCGGGCAGCCGCCGTAGGCCTCGCCCTCGCACGCGCTGTCGGTGACGACGCCGTGGACGGGGACGAGCTTCTTCACGGGGAAGGCCCGGCAGAAGCACATCGTGACTTCGGTGAGGTAGGGGCAGCTCATCGTGCGCCTCCACCCGCCTTCCATTCCAAGCGCCGCGCCAGCGCCGGCGGACGGAAGGCCGCAGCCCGTCACGGTGCGTAAACGGTGGACGCGCCTCGCGGATCGGCCGGCGTCGAGGAACGCGACGGCGGGGTGCGCGCGGCAGGCCGATGCGGGATCCATCGGCGCCCGGATGGGTGCGGCGGCGCGGAAATCGCTGGGCACATGGCGTTTGCTGCTCGCCGAGCGCCTCCGTCGAGAACTTCGGCGAGCGTCGAGGAACGAGGCGCGGTGATGCGGTCGGGGACGAGGGGGGGGGGACGAGGGACGAGGATCGAGGACGCGGACGGGGACGAAGGCGCGGTGGCGGGCTTCGGTCCCCCTCCCCCGGCTCGCGCCGGGGGAGGGAAGGGGAGAGGGCCAGGGACCCCGGCCGTTACCGCCCCCTAACGCGCCGCGTCGCCCCGCCTTCTTTCTTGTCGCACATGCACGCCCGCGGCTATGGTCCCGCCTCCGCGCATGAGCGTCCCGAAGCCCATCCGGAAGGTGCTGGTCGCGAACCGCGGCGAGATCGCGGTCCGGGTCATGCGCACCTGCCGCGAGATGGGGATCCCCACCGTGGCGGTCTATTCCGACGCGGATCGGGGCTCGCTCCACGTGCGCTTCGCCGACGAGGCGGTCCACGTCGGTCCGCCCCCGTCCCGCGAGAGCTACCTCTCCATCCCCCGCATCCTGGGAGCGGCCAAGCTCACGGGCGCCGATGCCGTGCATCCGGGCTACGGCTTCCTCTCCGAGAAGGCCGACTTCGCCCGCGCCCTCGAGGCGGAGGGCCTCACCTTCATCGGCCCGCGCCCCGAGTCGATGGACGCGATGGGCGTGAAGACGACCGCCCGCCGCAACATGCAGGCGGCCGGGGTCCCGACGGTGCCCGGCTCGCCCGATCCCATCGCCGACGAGGCGGAGGCGAAGGCCTTCGCCGACCGCATGGGCTACCCGGTCATGATCAAGGCCGCCGCCGGTGGAGGCGGGAAGGGCATGAAGCGGTGCGACCGGGGAGAGAGCTTCTCCTCCCTGTGGCAATCCGCCCGGCGCGAGGCGGCGGGCGCGTTCGGCGACGACCGGCTCTACCTGGAGAAGTTCCTCTCCAAGCCGCGCCACGTCGAGATCCAGGTGTTCGCCGACGAGCACGGCGACTGCATCTGGCTGGGCGAGCGCGAGTGCTCGGTCCAGCGGCGGCAGCAGAAGGTGATCGAGGAGAGCCCGTCCTGCATCCTCGACGACCGCCTCCGCTCGGCCATGGGCGAGGTGGCGGTGCGCGCGGCGAAGGCGGTGCGTTACCGCGGCGCGGGCACCGTCGAGTTCCTCGTCGACGCCGATCGCAACTTCTACTTCCTGGAGATGAACACGCGGCTGCAGGTCGAGCACCCGGTGACGGAGCTGTGCACCGGCCTCGACCTCGTGCGCCTGCAGATCCAGGTCGCGCGCGGCGAGCCGCTCCCGCTGCGCCAGCCGGAGCTGGAGCGGCGGGGCCACGCCATCGAGGCGCGCATCTACGCCGAGGACCCCTCGCGCAACTTCCTCCCCAGCCCCGGCCGCATCAGCTACCTGCGCGTGCCGAACGGCCCGGGGGTGCGCGACGACTCCGGCGTGTACGGGGGCTGGGTCGTGCCGCAGTTCTACGACCCGCTCATCTCCAAGCTGTGCGCCTGGGCGCCGACGCGCGACGAGGCGATCGCGCGGCTCGACCGCGCGCTCGGCGAGTACACGGTCCACGGCATCACCGTGAACCTCCGCTGGCTCAGGGCGGTGCTGGCGCACCCGGCGTTCCGCGCCGGCGACTACGACACGAACTTCTGCTCCGAGCACGCCAAGGAGCTCGTGGTGAAGCCCGACCCGCGCTGGGAGGAGGTCGCCGTCGTGGCGGCGGCGGTCGCCGCCTACAAGCGCGACCACGACGAGGCGGAGGCGAGCGCCGCCCGCGCCGGGCAGGCGCGGGCCGGGGGCCCGGGATGGCAACGCCTCTCGCGCGCCCGCGCGCTGCGGGGAGGGCTCGCGTGAGCGCCGCCCGCACCTACGTCGCGCTGCTCGACGGCGGCCGCCGCGAGGAGACGGTCGAGGTCACCCAGGTCGGCCCCGGCGCCTACGAGGTCAGGGTGGGCGGCCGCACCCGGCGCGTCGACGCCTTCCGCCACGACTACGGCACGGTGAGCCTGCTCGTCGACACGGAGAGCTTCTCGGTGCAGCTCGACCAGCGCACCGCCGAGGTGAAGGTCCACGTCCGCGACTCCACCTACGGGCTCGAGATCCTGGACGAGCGCCGGCTGCGCATGCGCCGGGCCGCCGGCAAGTTCACGGTGGACGGGCGCCAGGTGCTGACCGCGCCCATGCCGGGCAAGGTGGTGAAGGTGCTGGCGCGCGTCGGAGACGCCGTGCGCGAGGGACAGAGCCTCCTCACCATGGAGGCCATGAAGATGGAACAGGAGCTCCGGAGCCCGAAGGACGGCAAGCTCGTCGAGCTGTCCGCGGCCGAGGGGCAAGCCGTCGAGGGCGGGGCCAGGCTCGCCGCCGTCGAGTGAGGAGCGGGATGAGCGCCAAGTCGAGGTGGCTGGAAGCGGTCTGGGGCAAGGCGGTGAAGAAGGCGCCCGAGCGCCGGCCGAGGTTCGAGACGACGAGCGGCGTGCCGCTCGAGCCCGTCTACGACGGGGCCGATCCGAAGCCGGGGCTCGACGACCGGCTCGGCCTCCCCGGCGAGTACCCGTTCACGCGCGGCGTGCAGTCGACCATGTACCGCGGCCGGTTCTGGACGATGCGGCAGTACGCCGGCTTCGGGACGGCCGAGGAGTCGAACCGCCGGTACCGCTACCTCCTGCAGTCGGGGCAGACCGGGCTCTCGGTGGCGTTCGACCTCCCCACGCAGATGGGGCGCGACTCCGACCATCCGCGCGCGCTCGGCGAGGTGGGCAAGGTGGGCGTGGCCATCGACTCGGTGCGCGACATGGCCACCCTGCTCGACGGCATCCCCCTCGGCACGGTCTCGACCTCGATGACCATCAACGCCACCGCCGGCGTCCTGCTCGCGCTCTACCAGGCGATCGGCGAGAAGCAGGGCGTCTCGCCGGCGGAGCTGCAGGGCACCATCCAGAACGACATCCTGAAGGAGTACGCGGCGCGCGGCACGTACATCTATCCGCCGGAGCCGTCGCTGCGGCTCATCACCGACATCTTCGCGTACACCGCCAGGGTGATGCCGAAGTGGAACCCGATCTCCATCAGCGGGTACCACATCCGCGAGGCGGGCTCGACGGCGGTGCAGGAGGTGGCCTTCACGCTGGCGGACGGGATCGCCTACGTCGACGCCGCCGTGCGGGCGGGTCTCGACGTCGACGCCTTCGCCGGCCGCCTCTCGTTCTTTTTCAACGCGCACAACAACCTGCTGGAGGAGGTGGCCAAGTTCCGCGCCGCCCGGCGGCTCTGGGCGCGCATCATGAAGGAGCGCTTCAAGGCGAAGGACCCGCGCTCGATGATGCTGCGCTTCCACACGCAGACGGCGGGCTCGATGCTCACCGCGCAGCAGCCGGACAACAACGTCGTGCGCGTGACGCTGCAGGCGCTGGCGGCGGTGCTGGGCGGCACGCAGTCGCTCCACACCAACTCGCGCGACGAGGCGCTCGGGCTGCCCACCGAGGACTCGGTCCGGATCGCGCTCCGCACCCAGCAGATCATCGCCAACGAGTCGGGCGTGGCCGACGTCATCGACCCGCTCGGCGGCTCCTGGGCGGTGGAGAAGCTCACCGACGAGATCGAGGGCAAGGCGGAGGAGTACCTGCGCAAGATCGACGACCTGGGCGGCATGGTGCAGGCCATCTCCAAGGGCTACGTGCAGCGCGAGATCCAGGAGGCGTCCTACACCTGGCAGAAGCGTGTGGAGGCGAAGGAGCAGGTGGTCGTCGGCGTGAACGCCTTCAAGTCCGAGGACCCGCCCGTCCCCGTGATGAAGGTCGACCCCGCGCTGGAGCAGCAGCAGGCGGCGCGGGTGAAGGCGCTGCGCAAGGAGCGGAGCGGCGCAGCCGCGCAGGCGGCGGTGGAGGCGGTGCGCGCCGCCGCACGGGGCAAGGACAACCTCATGCCCCACATCGTCGCCGCCGTGAAAGCGGAGGCGACGCTGGGCGAGATCTCCGATGCGCTCCGCGACGTCTTCGGCGAGTACCGGGAGTCGGTGGTACTTTAGACGCGTGACGGACGGCAGCGAGGGAGGCGGGCCTCCGCGCCTCGACCGCGTGAAGCCGGCGGCGCCCGGGGCGAGCCGCGGCCTGTCCGCGCGGGAGGTGACCGCCGCCGCCGGCATCGCCGCCGGCCTGGCGTGGTCGGGCCCGCTCCCGCCCGGCGGCGCCCTCCACCTCTGCTACCTCGCCGCCGCCAGCGGCGCGACCGGCCTCCTCGCCATCGCCAGCGAGCGCGGCGCGTTCCGGCTCCACTTCAAGCGCGGCACGATCGAGCACGCCGACTCCGACGCGCCGGAGGACGACCTCGGCCGTCACCTGGTGGCGCGCGGCGCCGTCCAGCCGCAGTCGGTGAAGGACGCGGAGCGCGTGAAGGGCGACCTCGGCGGCGACCTCGTCGCCGCGCTGGCGCACCTCGGGCTCATGAACCCGGCCGAGAGCTTCCGGCTCCTCCAGGAGCACGGTGGCGCCGTCGTCGGGCGCGCGCTGACCTGCGACGAGGGGCACGCGGCGTGGGATCCGGTCTCGCCCCTGCCCCCGTCCTCGTTCCCCCTCGGCTCGCGCTGGGGGATGCTGTGCGACGCGGTCCGCCGCATGGACGGGCTCGCCGTGCGCAGGCTCCTCGGCGACCGGCAGCACCGCCGCGCGCACCGGAGCGGCGGGCGCATCGAGGCGTCGGAGCTGAAGCTCACCGCGGTCGAGGCGCGCGCCGCCGCCTGGTTCGACGGCGCGTCGAGCCCGGCCGGCATCGCCGCCGCGCACCCGGCGGAGGCGGAGATCGTCCTCCGCCTGGCGCTCCTGCTGAGCAGCGTGGAGCTGCTCGCGTTCGCCGAGGTCGTCGAGGCCTCGACCTCGTCCTCGTCCCCGTCCCCGTCCCGGACCTCGACCCCGATCCCGACTTCCACCCCATCCCCATCACCGAGCCCGACCCGCGTCCCCCCGCCTCGGCCCGCCGCTCCGCCCGCCAAGCCCGCCGCGCCGAAGCCCGCGCCCGCCGCGGCCCCCGCCCCCAAGCTCGACGTGGCGGCGCTGCAGGCGGTCCACGACCGCGTGGTGAAGGCGGATCACTTCGAGGCGCTGGGCGTGAAGCGCGACGCGACCCCGGCCCAGGTGAAGGCCGCCTACTTCCAGCTCGCGAAGAGCTACCACCCGGACGCCGGACCGCCGGGAGAGACCGCCGAGGTGAAGAAGCTCCGCGCCGACGTGTTCGCCCGCCTGGGCGAGGCCTGGGGCGTCCTCGGCGACGACGCCGAGCGCGCGGCCTACCTCGCCGAGCTGGCGCAGGGCGGGAAGGCCGACGTCGACGTCTCCGCCATCTTCAAGGCGGAGGACACGTTCCAGAGGGCCACCGTCTACGTGAAGACGCGGCAGTACGACAAGGCGCTCGAGGCGCTGGCCGAGGCGGTGCGGCTCAACGGCGACGAGCCCGAGTTCCACGTCTGGCGCGCCTGGGTCGACTTCCTCGTCGCCGACGACAAGAGGAGGCAGCACGCCGCCAGCGCCGCCGCGATCGAGGCGGCCGTGAAGCAGGTGCCGCGCATCCTGCCGGCGTACCTCTTTCTCGGCCAGATGGCCAAGCTCACCGGCGACGTCGCGCTCGCGGAGCGACACTTCAAGCGCGGCCTGGCGCTCGAGCCGGAGCACGCCGAGCTCGCCCGCGAGCTCAAGTACCTGAGGAGATGATGCCCCTCGCGACGAACCCGAAGAAGCGGTCGCTCATGCCGAGCGGCCCGCTGCGCAAGCGGCTCCGCGCCGCCGGCCACCACCTCTCGGCCATCGTGCAGGTGGGCAAGGAGGGCGTCACCGAGGCCGTGCTGCGCCAGCTCGACCAGGCGCTCGCGGATCACGAGCTGGTGAAGGTGCGCGTCGGGACGGAGAGCCCGGAGGACCGCTTCGAGGCGGCCGAGCGGCTCGGTCCGGGCGCCGGGGCGCAGGTGGCGCAGATCCTGGGGCGGACGATGCTGCTCTACCGCAAGAACCCCGAGAAGCCGCGCTTCGAGCCGG
>DASTGH010000083.1:0-6724 GCA_035719345.1 Anaeromyxobacteraceae bacterium | reverse complement strand
CCCGCCGCCGCCTCGAGCGCGCGGGCCAGCGCCGCCGGGAGCGTCACCACCTGCGGCACGAGGAACGGCTGCACCGACAGCGTGCGGGCGCGCCACGCCTCCCGCAGGCGGTGGAAGAGGAGGCGCTCGTGGCTCGCGTGCTGATCGACCACCACCAGCGCGCCCCCCGGAGCCTCGCACAGGAGGTACGTCCGCGCGTGCTGGCCGACGTAGCGGAGCGCGCCGAAGTACCCGGGATCGCGCGGCGGTGCGCCGGGCTCGGGCGCGATCGGGAACGCGAACGCGCGGTTCGCGCCCGGGAGTGGCGGGAGAGGCGGGGACGCCGATCCGGCCGCGGCGCGCGCCTCGGCCAGCACCGCTGCGACCTCCTCGCCCGCCAGCGGCACGGCGGCCGCCCCGTCGGGCACGGCTGACGCCCCCGGCGCCGCTCGGGCGGTGCCGGCGCCGTGCCGGAGCCACGGGGCCGTCCGCAACGACTCGGCGACGGCGTGAAAGAGCGCATCGAGGACGGCCCTCGGATCGGCGAAGCGGACCTCCAGCTTCTGCGGGTGGACGTTCACGTCCACCCGGCCCGACGGCACCTCGACGAAGAGGACGCCGGCTGGGAATCGGCCCTGCGGCAGCGTTCCGGCATAGGCCCGGAGCACCGCGTGGGCCGCGCCGCGGTCCCGCACGTAGCGCCCGTTCACGTAGAGGTACAGCGCGCGACCGGTCGCCTCGGAGTGATCGGGGGCGGTGGCGAGGCCGCGGACCCGCACCTCGCCCCGCCCGCCCTCCACCGGCAGCAGGTGGCGCGCTGCCTCGCGCCCGAGGGCAGCGGCGGCGCGGTCGGCGAGCGGCGCTCCCGGCGGCGACCCGAGCACGGCGCGCCCCCCGGAGCGCAGCGCGAACCCGACGTCGGGCCGGGCCAGCGCCAGTCGCAGCACCGCCTCGCTCGAGTGCCCCGCCTCGGCCGGCGGCGCCCGCATGAACTTGCGCCGCGCCGGCGTGTTGAAGAAGAGGTCGCGGACCTCGACGGTGGTGCCCCGGGTCCGCGCGATGGGCCCCTGCTCGACGACGCGGCCGCCGTCCAGGACGAGGCGCGTGCCGGGCGCGCCCTCCGCGCCGTCGCAGGTGTCGAGCCGCATCCGCGACACGGAGGCGATGGCCGGCAGCGCCTCGCCGCGGAAGCCCATGGTGGCGATCGCGGTCAGGCCGTCGGCGTCGCGAAGCTTGGACGTGGCGTGGCGCTCGAGCGCGAGGAGTGCGTCGTCGCACGCCATCCCGGACCCGTCGTCGGCCACCCGCACCAGACCGAGGCCGCCCTCCTCCACGTCGACCTGGATCTGCCGCGCACCCGCGTCGAGCGCGTTCTCGACGAGCTCCTTCACCACCGAGGCCGGCCGCTCCACCACCTCGCCCGCGGCGATCTGGTTGACGAGCCCGGGCGGGAGGACCTGGATGCGGGGCACGAGCCCTTCTAGCACCCGGCTCCGACGCCGCGCTTGACGCCTCCCCGCCGGGCCGGTACAGGGCGGGCATGGCGGGGCGCGCGACGGGGAAGAAGGCGGGAGGGCGGAAGAAGGCGCGGGCGAAGGCGGGGGCCCCGCGCCGCTCCCGGCCGGTCGCGCCGGTGCTCGGGAACGATCCGTTCGAGCGCGGCGCGGCGGTCCGGGCCATCGGCGGCGCGGCGGTGACGACCTCTGCCCCCTCCCGCACCTCGGCCTCGACCTCGGGCCGGTCCACGACGCCTTCCCCGACCCCGATCGCGCCCCCGCCCCCGACCCCGACCCCGGCCCCATCCCCCATCACCACCGCCGCCGCCGCCCTCCGCGACCGCCTCGGCTCGCTGGAGCAGCGGGTGGAGGCCGCCGCCGGGCGCGCTGCCGAGCGGGTCGCCACCGCGCGGGACGAGGTGGCGAGCCGGGCCGCGGGCGACCTCCGGCAGGTGCTCGCCAGCCTCGGGCCGGCGCTGCGCGACCGGCTGCACGCGCTCGGCGCGCTGCGCGGGGTGCTCGGCGGCTCGGGGACGACCGACGTGCACGGGCTCGATCCGGAGCTGTGGCGCGCCGTCGAGCCCGCGCTCGACTTCCTCTACGGGACGTGGTGGCGCGTCGCGACCCGCGAGGTGGAGAACGTGCCGGCGCAGGGGCCGCTGGTGGTGGTCGCGAACCACGGCGGCGCCCTCCCCTGGGACGCGCTCATCCTGCGCATGGCGCTCGAGCGCGAGCACCCGGCGCGGCGCGACCTGCGGGCGCTCCTCGACGCGCACGCCTTCGACCTGCCGATCGCCGGGAGGGCGCTGGGCCGCCTCGGCGCGGTCCGCGCCAGCCCGGAGAGCGCGCAGAGCCTCCTCGGCGCCGGCCTGGCGGTGGCGGTCTTCCCCGAGGGCAGCCGACCCGACAGGCCGCCCAGCCAGAGCTACCGCCTCGAGCGGTTCGGACGCGGCGGGTTCGCGAAGGTGGCGCTCCGCGCCGGCGCTCCCATCGTGCCCTGCGCCATCGTCGGCAGCGAGGAGACGAGCGCGCCCTTCGCGCGGCCGGGCTGGCTCGCCGAGTGGCTGGGCGTTCCGGTCCTCGGCTCGGCGACGGCGCTGCCGCTGGCGCCGCTCGGGCTGGTGCCGCTGCCCTCGCGGTGGTCGGTGCGCTTCGGCGCGCCCATCCCGGCCCAGGGCGGCCCCTCCGCGGCCGACGACGCCGCGCGCGTGCTGGAGCTGACCGAGCGCACGCGCGAGGCGCTTCAGGGGATGCTGGACGAGGACGTCGCGGCGCGCCGCTCGATCTACCTGTGATCTCGAGGCTCCAGGCTGCGGGCTTCAGGCTGCCGGCCTGTAGCCTGAAGTCTGGAGCCCGGAGCCTGAAGTCTGCCCGGAGCCCGCGGCCGCCGCGCGCCAGCTGTCCCGGACCGCGGCCGGCGGGAGGCGCAGGTCGCTCACCACGCCCACGGCCGCCAGCAGGCGCAGCACGTAGTAGGTGACGTCCACCTCCCACCAGTACCAGCCCTGGTTCGCCGTCGACTGGTAGTGATGGTGGTTGTTGTGCCAGCCCTCGCCCAGCGTGACGAGCGCGATGAGCAGGCTGTTCCGGCTCTCGTCGCTGGTGGCGTAGCGTCGCCGTCCCAGGACGTGGGCCAGGGAGTTCACGAGGAACGTCCCGTGCCACACGAACACCTGCGAGACGAAGTAGCCCCAGAGGAGGGCCGGCACCCCGCCCGCCAGCCACAAGGCGAACGCGTAGGCGATCGCGGGCACGTGGAACCAGCGATCGAGCCAGCGCAGCTCGGGGTAGCGGGCGAGGTCCTTCACCCGGTCGAGCTTCGTCTCGTGGTGCTTGCGGGACAGGATCCAGCCGACGTGGCTCCACCAGAAGCCCTCGCGCACCGGCGAGTGGATGTCGCCCTGCTGGTCGGAGAACCGGTGGTGGTCTCGATGGTGAGCCGCCCACCAGAGCGGTCCCTTCTGCGTGGCGAACGTCCCGAGCACGCCCAGCACCAGCTGGAACGCGCGCGACGTGCGGTAGCTGCGGTGCGAGAAGTAGCGGTGGTAACCGGCGGTGATGGCGAAGATGCGGAGGACGTAGCTGGCCGCGGCCAACCCCACGAGCTTCCAGGAGAACGGGCCGAAGGCGAGCGTCCAGAGGGCAACCGCGTGGACGGCGAAGAAGGGGAGCGAGCGGAGCCAGTCGATGCGCTCGCTCGGAGGTCGGGCGGTTCGAGCCATGCGTCTCCTCGCGCCGTGATCGGCGAGCGGCAGAGGATGCGAGCGCACTGTCATGGGCGCGTCACGCCGGCTCTGCGAGCGTCGAGGGAGGTGCGCCGCCGGGGGCGAGCGCCCAGCTTTCTTGGGGAAAGGAGGCGAGGGGCGCATGCTCGAGGGCGAATCCACGGCGAACGCTGCGAACGTCGGCTGCACGCGCGAATCGGCCATCCGGCTCATGGCCGAGACGCTGCCCCTCGCCGGCTACGGCGGCGTCCGCGCCGACCTGCCGGGCTGGGAGCCGCCCGAGGTGATCCACGGCGCCATGAAGGATCACCGCCCGAGCCTCTTCTGCGAGTCACCGAAGCCGATCTTCGTGGACGTGGTCGCGGCCCGCGGCTCGCTCACGCTGGAGGAGCTCGCCAGCCGGTGGCAGCTCTTCGCCAGCGCCGCCGAGCTCACCGACGGCGAGTTCCACGTCGTCGTGCCGCGCTGGGTGGCGAACCGCGATGGGCGCCAGGTGGCGAAGCAGATCGCCGACCTGGTCGGCGTGCGCATCGGGTACATCTGGGCCATCTAGGCGAGGGCTCAACAGGCGAGGGCTCTGCCCTCGCCCGCTTCTTTACAGGCGAGGGCTTTGCCCTCGCCCGCTTCTCCGCGCCGACCACGCCTTCGCCAACGGGCCGAGATGCGAGAGTCGCCGATGACGTTGGCCGATCTGCGCCCCGCGACCCGCGAGGCCCTGCTGCGCGGCCGCGCGCTGTACGACGCCGGCCGGTTCTTCGAGGCCCACGAGGCCTGGGAGCAGGCCTGGCTCGTCGAGCGCGGCGAGGTGCGGGCCATGCTGCAGGCGCTCATCCAGGTGGCCGCCGGTTACGTGAAGGCGCTGCGCGACGGGCGGCCGGCGGGAACCGCGAAGCTCTTGGAGGCTGCGCTAGCGCGGCTGCTGCCGCTGCCGGACCACCTGGCCGGCGTCGACGTGGCGCGGTTCCGCCGCGAGGTCGGCACGGCGGCCGAGGCCGCGCGGCGCTGGCGCGATGGCGGGGCACCCTGCCTCGACGGTCCGCCGCCGCGCCTCGAGGTGCGCTGACCGCCGTGGCCGGCGCGAAGAAGCGGGCGAGGGCAAAGCCCTCGCCTGTTACGCGCCCGGCGGCCGCGGCGCGCCCGGGCGCCCCGGCGGCGGGAGCATCGGCTGCTCCTTGATCTCGTCCTCCACCCGGCCCGCGCCCGCGATCTCGATCGCGCGCAGGAACGCCGCGACCCCGCGCGCCTGCGCCGTCGTCACCTCCGGCGCCGACGGGATGCCCGACACCTTCGGCAGGTGGTCGTGGAGCATGGCCGTGAACGCGTCCGGGTCCTTGCGCACGAGCTCGTCCTTGAGGTCGCGGGAGCGGGTGCCACCGATCCCGCGCACCTTGTGGCAGGTGAGGCAGCTCCCCTGCAGCACCTCGGCGCCCACCCGGGCGTCGTCGCCCGCGCCCGGCGGGACCCGCAGCGCGCGGCCGTAGGTCGGCAGCCAGTTGACGAGCTCGACCTTGATCACGCCCGGCACCCACCACCAGCGCACGCGCGGATCGGTGTCGAACCCGGGCTGATCGAGGTTCGGCCAGGCGAGGAACAGCCTGCCGGCCTCGGGCCGCCAGCTCGCCGTCGGCTCGCCGTCCACGTGGTCGGCCAGCACCGGCCGGTACTGGCGCACCGCGGCCAGCGGGACGACGACGGCCACGCCGCCGCGGCCGTGCACGAGCATGACGTCCGGATCGCGCAGCACCTCCACGTCGCGCGTCAGCACGTCGCCGATGGCGACCCCATCGAAGCGCGCCTTCGTTCCGGTCTGTGGCGGGACGGCCGTGAACGCTCCGCGGGCCAGCGTCGGCAGGTCGCCCACGCCGAACCGGTACGGCCCCTGCTCCACGCGCCCGGAGATCTGGAACGCCACCTCGCCCTTCGGGTCGCGCGGCCTCGGGCCGGCGCAGGCGACGACGGCGATGGCGATCGCGAGGCGCGTTCTCATGAAACGCCTTTTACGCTACATTGCGCCCCTCTTCAGGCCCTCTACGGGGAGAGACAGGGATGGCGAGAGCTTTCATCGGTTCGCTCGAGTGCCAGGTCACGGCGGACCGCGACCTCGGTGAGAGCTGGGCGGTCGCCGTCATCCCACCCGCGCCCGCGAGGAAGGGCGAGCGGCAGCTCCCTCCACTGGTCGTGAAGCTGCAGGGCGAGGACCGCGAGAAGGTGATGAAGGGCGCGCTCGAGATCCTGAAGCAGCGCGGCCAGATCGACGGCTTCGAGCTGTGAGGATGCGCCGGCGCCCGGGCGCCGCGGCGGATCGCCTCCCGCTGTTGTCGCTCCCGCACGGGCCGTGCTAGAAAATCGCTCGTCGTCTCTCGCAGTTGCGAGCGAGGCGGGCATGGCACGGCCGGCGTCCGAGGTCTTCGTCCCCGAGGAGGCCGCGGCCCCGCCGCCGGCCGAGTCGATCGCCGGTCAGCTCGCGGCCCGGCTCTCCGAGCTCGAGCCGGCGGCCGAGCCCGCCGCGGACGCGGCCGCGCTGGCCCTGGCCTGCGAGGCCGATGCCGCCGCGCAGCAGCCGGGACCGGCGGCGGCGACGCTCCTCGCCGAGGCGGCGCGCCTGCGCGAGGAGCAGCTCGCCGACGCCGCCGGTGCGCTCGCCACCTACCTGCGGGCCGCCGACGCCGATCCCACCGACGCTGCCGCGCTGCGTGCCGCGCGCCGCCTGGCCCTCGCCTCGGGGGACGAAGCGCTCGCCTGCGACCTGCTCGCCCGCGAGGCGGAGCGCGCACAGGGACCGGAGGCGGCGGCCCTCCACCTCGCCCGCTCGCGGCTGCTGGCGGAGCGGCTCGGCCGGGCCGACGAGGCGGCCGCCGCGCTCGAGTGCGCCGGGGCCGCCGATCCCTCGAGCCGCGAGCTGGCCGAGCACCAGGCGGCCCTCGCCGCCGATCAGCCGGGCGAGCGCGCCGCGGCGCTGGAGCGGCTGGCCGCGCTCGAGGCAGAGCCGGCGCGCGCCGCGGCCCTGCTGCTGGAGGCGGCCGC
>DASTGH010000082.1:0-8010 GCA_035719345.1 Anaeromyxobacteraceae bacterium | reverse complement strand
GCTGGCGGCGGAGGACCGCCTGCGGCGGCTGGAGCGCGAGGTGATGGCGCTCCGCTCCGACCTCGCCGCCGAGGCGCGGGCGCTCTCGCAGGGGACGCGCCGGCTCGCCGCCGAGGTGCGGGAGCTCCGGCTCGTGCCCTGGGGCGAGGCGGCGGCAGGGCTCGACCGGGTGGCGCGCGACGCCGCCGACGCGCTCGGCAAGGAGGTCGAGCTCTCGGTCGAGGGGGCCGGCCTCGAGCTCGACGGGTCGCTCGTCGCCGCGCTGCGGGAACCGCTCGGGCACCTCGTCCGGAACGCGGTCGACCACGGCATCGAGCCGCCGGCCCAGCGCGCCGCGGCGGGCAAGCCGCGCCGCGGCCTGCTCCGGCTCGCCGCCGAGGCCGACGGCATCCGGGTGCAGGTGCAGGTGGCGGACGACGGGCGCGGGCTCGACCCGGAGGCGCTGCGCGCCGCGGCGCTGCGCCGTGGCGTCACCCCTCCGGCCGATCCGGCCCGGCTCGTCGACCTCGTCTTCCTGCCCGGCTTCTCCACGCGCGAGGAGGTCGGCCCGGTGTCGGGGCGCGGGGTCGGCCTGGACGCGGTGGCGAGCGCGATCCGCGCGCTGCGCGGGACGGTGGCGGTGGCGTCCACGCCCGGCCGCGGCAGCACCTTCACGCTCGCGCTCCCCACGTCCCTGCACGGGGTGCGCGCCATCGTGGCCCGCGACGGCGGACAGGCCTTCGGCCTCCCCGCCGCCGACGTGGAGCGGGTGGTGCGCGCCGCGCCGGATCGGCTGCGGTCCGTGGAGGGCCGTCCGGTGCTTCTCCTCGACGCGCCCCTCCCGGCGGCGCCCCTCCACCACCTGCTCGGGCTCGACGGTGGGAGCTGGGATCCGGCCGCCCGGCCGCTGGCGGTGGTGCTCGCCTCGCGCGGCCGCCGCGGCGCGCTCCTGGTGGAGGCGGTGCTGGCGGAGCGCGAGCTGGCCATCGAGGCGCTCCCCGACGAGTTCGCGGCGCTGCCCTTCGTCGCCGGCGCTGCGCTCCTCGCCGCCGGCGAGCTGGCGGTGGTGCTCCGCCCGGAGGAGCTGCTCGACGCGCTCGCCGGCCGCACCGTGGCGGCGCCCGCCACCACCGCGCCGGCGCCCGCGCGCCGGCGGCGCATCGTCCTCGCCGACGACGCCGCCACCACCCGCGCGCTGGCGCGAAGCCTGCTCGAGGCCGCCGGGTACGAGGTGCAGGCGGTACCCGACGGCGAGGCGGCGCTGAACCTCCTCTCGGCGCAGGGCGCCGACCTCGTCGTCTCCGACGTGGAGATGCCCCGGCGCGACGGCGTCGAGCTGACCCGCGCCATCCGGTCCACGCCGCGCCTGGCGCGCCTGCCGGTGGTGCTGCTCACCGCGCTCGCCTCCGACGAGGACCGGCGCCGCGGCCTGGAGGCGGGCGCCGACGCCTACCTCACCAAGGGCGCGTTCGACCAGCGCGTCCTCCTCGACACCGTCGCCGACCTCCTGCAAGGAGACAGCTCGTGATCCGCGTCCTCGTCGCCGACGACCAGCAGGCCTCGCGCACGCTCCTCCGCTCCATCTTCGCCCTCGAGCCCGGGTTCGAGGTGGTGGGCGAGGCGCGCGACGGCGCCGAGGCCGCGCGCCTCGTGCAGGAGCTCCGGCCCGACCTCGTCACCATGGACGTCGAGATGCCGGTGCTGAACGGGTTCGAGGCCACGCTGCGCATCATGACCGAGCGGCCGACGCCCATCGTCGTCGTCTCCGGCCACGACGTGCACGCGGTCGGCTTCGCGCTCGAGGCGATGAAGGCGGGCGCGCTGGCGGTCGTCCCCAAGCCGCCGGCGCCCACCGAGGCCTCGTTCGACGCCCAGGCGCGGCACCTGCTCACCATGGCCCGCGCCATGTCGGGGGTGACGCTCCTCCCGCAGGTGCGCCCACCCGCACCCGCGGCGCGGGGCCCCACACCGCGGCGGCAGCAGAAGGCGCGCGTCATCGCCATCGCCGCCTCCACCGGCGGCCCGCCCGCGCTCTCCCGCATCCTCTCGGAGCTGCCCGCCGACTTCCGGGCGCCCATCCTGGTCGTGCAGCACATCGCCGAGGGGTTCGCGGAGGGCCTGGCGCGCTGGCTGGCCGGCTCCTCGCGGCTGCGCGTCAAGGTCGCCGAGCACGGCGAGCCGCTCCTCCCCGGCACCGTCCACCTCGCCCCGGACCGACGTCACCTCGGCGTGCTGGGCGACGCCGTCGAGCTCTCCGATGCGCCGCCGGTCGACGGCTTCAAGCCCTCCGGGACGCACCTGTTCGAGTCCGTCGCCCGCTCCTTCGGCCGCGCCGCGCTCGGCCTCATCCTCACCGGCATGGGCAAGGACGGCGTCCACGGCCTCCAGGCCCTCCGCGCCGCCGGCGGCACGGTCGTGGCGCAGGACCGGGAGTCGTCCGTCATCTTCGGCATGAACGGCGAGGCGGTGCTGGCCGGCCTCACCGACGAGGTGCTGCCGCTCGACGCCATGGCGTACCTGCTGATGCAGGCGGTGTAGACGCCCCGAGAAGCCGATCAGATCTTGAACCGCTTCACTTCTCCGCGGAGGACGTCGGCCTGCTGCGCCAGGTCGATGATCGAGGCCTCGAGGTCGCGCACCGAGTAGGTCTGCGCCTCGGCCACCTGCTTGATCTGCTCGACGGCGCTCATGACCATCTCCGAGCCCTTGGTCTGGTCCTTCTGGGCGCGGTTGAGGTGGTTCACCATCTCGCTGATCGACTCGATCGACTTCGTGATCTGCTTCGAGCCGCGCGCCTGCTCCTGGCTGGAGCGCTCGACGTGCTTGGTGATGACCTTCATCTTCTCCGCGCTCTTCATGATCTGCTCGGAGCCGCGGGCCTGCTCCGCCGTCGCCGTCGCGATCTGCTGCACCGTCTCGGCGATGCGGTTGATGGCCATGGTCACCTGCTTCGAGCCGCGCGCCTGCTCGATGGTGGCGCGGGCGATGGCCTTCACCATCTGCGTCGACTTCACCGAGGACGCCTGGATCTTCTTGAGCGCCGTCTCGGCGTCCTGACCGAGCCGCACGCCCTCCTCGACGTTCTTCACGCCGCGGTCCATGGCCGAGACCGCGTTCGCGCTCTCGTCCTGCACCGAGCGGATGAGGTCGGAGATCTCCTTGGTCGAGGCGCCGGTGCGCTCGGCCAGGTCCTTGATCTCGTCGGCCACCACCGCGAAGCCCTTGCCGTGCTCGCCCGACTGGGCCGCCAGGATGGCGGCGTTGAGCGCGAGCAGGTTCGTCTGCTCGGCCACCTCGTCGATGACGTTGAGGATGTTGCCGATGGTGCCGATCTTGCGGCCGAGGGAGTCGATGACGGTGGCCGCCTCCTTGGACGACTCCTTGATGCGCTCGATGCCGGCCAGGGTGCGGGAGAGCGCCTCGGTGCCCAGCTCCGCGTCCTTCATCGCCTGCTCGGAGAGCTTGGCCGTCTCGTTGGCGTTCGTCTCGACCTGCGAGATGGAGACGTCCATCTCGTTCATGGAGGAGGAGGTCTCCTCGGCGGTGGCCGACAGCTCCTCGATGTTCTTGGCGACCTCCTTGATCGAGTAGGTCATCTGCTCGATGGCGGCGGTCGTCTCCTCCACGCTGGCGGCGAGCGCCTGGATGTTCTCGGCGACCTCGTTGTTGGTGGCGGCCATCTCCAGGATGGACGACGACGACTCGTCGGCCGACTGCGCCAGGACCTCGACGTTGTCGGCGATGCCCTTGAGCGACGCGAGCATGTGGCTCATCGAGGCGCCCGTCTCCGCCACCCGCGCCGAGACGGTGCCGGTGCCCTCGGCCACCGACGACCCGGTGCGGGCGATGCGCTCGATGACGCTGCCCACGCCCTCCGAGACGCCCTTCACGCGGGAGAGCGTGGTGGCGAGGTTCTCGCCGATGCGGTTCAGGCTCTCCGCCAGCTGGCCCAGCTCGTCGTCGGCGAGCTTCTGGGCGCGGGCTGCGAGGTCGCACTCCGAGACGCGCCCCGCCACCGCGCTCATGTCGGTGAGCGGCCGGACCACCAGCCGATGCATGAGCCACCAGAGGAGCGCGGTGAGCACCAGCCCGCCTCCCACCAGGAGCCCGGCGATGAGGAGCTGCACGTGCCCGAGCCGCTCGGCGAGCGGCGCGGTGTCGTGCCCGTGCACCACGAAGCCGAGCACCTGCGCGGGCGTCCGGCGGTCGCCGCTCTCCAGGCGCGACGGCTCGACCAGCGCGTGCGCGCCGTCGACGGTGACGAGCTCCAGCTCGGGGTGCCGGGCGACCTCCGCCACCACCGCGTCCATGCGCTCGGCGAAGGCGGGCCTGGCCGCGCGCGCCACCACGGTGCGGTCGCCGCGCAGCACCGCCACGAAGGCGTCGTCCGCGTCGCGCAGCGCGCCGTCGAGCACGGCGGCGACTGCCTCGTCCTTGCCCGCGGCGAGGGCGGGGGCGACCTGGGCCGCGACGAGGCGCGCATCGGAGCGCGCGCGGTGGAGCATCGCGCCCTCCACCTCGCCCCGCACCACCTGGTTCACCACCAGGCCGGTGAGGCCGGTCACGAGGAGGAGCGCCGCGGCGAAGGCCACGGACAGCGTCCGCTTCAGGCCGAGCCGGTCGATGAGTTGGAGCATGTTCGCCCACGCCGGCCGGAAAGGTGAGGAAAGATGGGCGGTTCCGCGCCCGGGCCGGGGCCCATGCTACGTGGCGGTCACCGGGGAATCAAGGAAGGCGCCGCGCCGGCGCGACTTCACTCACCGAACAGGTCCTGCACCTCGACGCGCGGCTTGCCGGGAGGCTCCTCCTCCATCGGCCGGTGCTCCGCCTTGAACGGCTCGAGCACGCCCTTCGCGCTCTCCGGCACCACCTTGCCGGTGGCCGGGTCGATCTTCACGAACTCGATGCCGTCGGGGACGGGGAAGTCCGGCTGCGGGCGGTCGCGGAGGGCGCCCTGCATGTACGCGAGCCAGATGGGGAGCGCGGCGCGGCCGCCGGTCTCGTAGCGTCCGAGCGGCATGTCGTTCTGGTCGAAGCCGAGCCAGACGCCGGCGAAGAGGTCGTGCGTGAACCCCATGAACCACGTGTCGAAGGAGTCGTTGGTGGTGCCGGTCTTGCCCGCCGCCGGCTTGCCCAGCTTCGCGGCCTGCGCACCGGTGCCGACGGTGGCCACCTCCTTCATGAGCCAGACCGTCATGAAGGCGCTGCGCGGGTCCATGACGCGATCGGCGGCGCCGGTCGCGGCGGCCGCAGCGGCGAGGCGCGCGCCGAGCGGGACCCAGGGATCGGCCGGTGCGCTGTGGTCCTCGAGCAGCCGGCCGTCGCGATCGAAGACGCGCTTCACGAACGCGCTCGGCCGCTTCTCGCCGTAGCGATCGAGGAGCGCGTAGACGCCGGCCAGGCTCCACAGCGTGGTGCAGGAGGAGCCGATGGCGCTCCCCAGCTCCCGCTTCACCGGCGTGCCGAGCCCGAGCTGGCCCGCCCAGGCGACCAGCCGGTCGACGCCGAGCGTCGACGCGATCTTGATGGTCGGGATGTTCATGGAGTGGACGAGCGCGTCGCGCAGCGTCACGTCGCCCTTGAACGAGGCGCCGAAGTTCTCCGGCTTCCACGAGACGCCCGCGGTCTCGTCGCGGTAGACGACGGGCGCGTCGGTGAGGAGCGTCGCCGGGGTGTAGTCGAGCTTCTCGAACGCGGCCGAGTAGACGATGGGCTTGAAGGCGGAGCCCGGCTGGCGGCACGCCTGGAACGCCCGGTTGAACTCCGAGGCGTCGAAGTCGTAGCCGCCCACCATGGCGGCGACGTAGCCGGTGAACGGCTCGATGGAGACGAGCGCGCCCTGCAGCTTCGGCTCCTGCTCCAGCGAGAGCAGCACCGGCGCGTCGGGAACGAGCCCCTGGCGGTCCTTCGGCTCGCGCGCGGCCAGCTCGGCGCGCTCCACCCGGCGCACCAGGATGACGTCGCCTTCCTTCAGGGCGGTGGAGGGGCGGCTGATGAGCGCGTCGGGGTAGCTCTGCTCCGGGTTGGGCCGGCGCGCCCAGCGCATGCCGGAGATGGGCAGGAGCGCCGCGGTCGTGCCCACCCGGACGTGCGCCACCGCGGCGCGGTCGTCGACGCCGGTGACCACCCCGACCGCGTAGCCGCCGGGCTCGATCTCGGGCCACACCCGCGCCAGCCGCTCGAGGAGCGCCTCGCGCTCCCTGCCCTCGACGTGCGCCACCGGCCCCTGGTAGCCCTGCCGGTGATCCACCTCCATGAGCCCCGAGAGCATGGCGGCCTGCGCGCCGCGCTGCTTCTCCAGGTCCATCGCCATCTCCACGCGCAGCCCGTCGCGCAGCAGCCGGTCGTTGCCGTACCGGTCGACGAGCTGCCGCCGCACCTGCTCGACGTAGAAGGGCGCCGTCTCCCGGAAGACGTCGTCCACCGGGTAGACCCGCACCTCGGCGTCCTCCGCCGCGACGCGCTGGTCCGCCGTGATGAAGCCGTCCTCGTACATGCGCCGCAGCACGTAGCGGCGGCGCGCCTTGGCGGACTCGGGGCTGCGGAACGGCGAGTAGCGGGAGGGCGCCTGCGGCAGGCCGGCGAGGAGCGCCGCCTCGGCCAGCGTGAGGTCCTCCACGTTCTTGCGGAAGTAGTTCTCGGCGGCGGCCTGCACCCCGTAGCTGTGGTGGCCGAGGAAGACGCCGTTCAGGTAGAGCCAGAGGATCTCCTGCTTCGTGAACGCCGCCTCGAGCCGCCGCGCCAGGATGAGCTCCCGGACCTTGCGGCGCAGGTTCCGCCGCGTGCCCTCCTCGAAGCCCTCGGCGGAGACGAGGAGGGACTTCGCCGTCTGCTGGGTGACGGTGGAGCCGCCCTGCACGCGGTGGCGGAGGACGTAGGTGTTCACCGCGGCGCGCAGCGTCCCGAGCCAGTCGATGCCGCGGTGCTCGAAGAAGTTCTTGTCCTCGGAGGCGACGAGCGCCTCGACCAGCATCCTCGGGATGCGCTCGTAGGGCACGACCTTGCGCCGCTCGACGAACAGCTCCCCGGCGAGCTGGCCGTCGCCCGAGACGAGCTCGGTGATGATGGGCGGCCGGTACTGGGCGAGCGTCGGCACGTCCGGCAGGCCGCGCGAGAAGTGCCGCCAGGCGAGCGCCGCGGCGACCGCGCCCGCCCCGGCGAGGACGACGATCAGCACGAGGAGCGCGAGGACGAGCCGCGCGGCGAGCGAGCGCCGCGGGCGCAGGCCCGTGACCACCACCTTGGGAGGCTTCCGCGGCGCCTCCGGCGGCGTGGAGGCCGGCGCGGGGGGCGGGACCGGGGCGGGCTCGTCGGGCGGCGTCATGGACCCGGCGAATCTAGGCGCCCGCCGCCCGGAGGATCAACGAGCGGCCCCGGGTGGCCAGGGCAGGTTGAGCTTGGCGAGCACCTCCGTCAGGTCCGGGGGGAGCGGGGCCTCGAGCCGGAGCGGGCGAGCGGTCACCGGGTGGGGCAGCTCCAGCTGCCACGCGTGCAGGGCCATGCGGCGCAGCCCCCAGCGCACCCGCGCGAGCCGGTTCCAGGCGAAGTCCCCGTACCGGGCGTCGCCCGCGACCGGGTGGCCGATCGCCTGGAGGTGGCGGCGGATCTGGTGGGTGCGGCCGGTCTCGATGCGCAGGCGCAGGAGCGACGCCTCGCGCATCGACCCGAGCACGCGCCAGCGCGTGATCGCCTCCTGCATGTTCACGCCGCGGACGGCCTTGGAGCGGGCCGTCTGCTCGTGCTCGGAGAGCGCGAGCTCGATGGTTCCCTCGGCGCGCGGCATCTTTCCCTTGGCGAGCGCCAGGTACGCCTTCTTCACCTCCTCGCCCGAGGTGAAGAGCGCGGTGAGCGCCACCATGCACCGGCGCGTCTTCGCGACCAGCACCACCCCGGACGTCTCGCGGTCGAGCCGGTGCGCGGGCGACGGCCTGAACTCGGCGGCGGGGAGGTCGGGCGGCACGCGCAGGTAGGCGCGCGCCTCCTCGACCAGCGTCGCGCCGGTGATCCCCGTACCCGGGTGCGCGGCGAGCC
>DASTGH010000081.1:0-4864 GCA_035719345.1 Anaeromyxobacteraceae bacterium | reverse complement strand
CGAGGTGGGACCCGCGTCCGGCGGGCGCGACGGGCCGGCGTCCGGCGCTGCGGGCCCGGCATCCGGAATCGCCGGCACTCCCGCGTCGGGTGCGCCCGGCGGCGTCCCGGCGTCGCTCGCTCCGCCCGGTCCCGCATCGGCGCCGCCATCGGGCGGCGGCACGGCCGCGTCACCGCCTCCGCCACCGCTCGGGGCGCCGACGCTCGATCCTCCACAGCTCGCCGCGGCCCACGCCATGCCGACGACCGTGACCGCGAGCGCGAGACCCCGCCGTGCGGACCGAGCCATGGTCGCACCCCCGTCCACGCAAGGTGGAGTCCGGGGGCGGGACGCGCCAGCAGGGGGCCCGCGCGGAGGAGACCGCGCGCGCGGGAGGGCGCCTCGCCCGCCGGCGGGAGAGCGGGCGCTACGACGCCGCCGGCGTCGCCACCGGCGCGGGTGCGCGCACGCGGCCGCGCCCGATGGTGAGCGCCAGCAGCGCCGCGACCATGCACAGGCTGCCCGAGGTCATGAAGGCGAGCCGGTAGTCGCCGAGCGCGGTGCGGATCACCCCGGCGCCGAGCGCGGCCAGCCCGGCGCCCACCTGGTGCGAGGCGAAGACCCAGCCGTAGACGATCGGCGCGTCGTCCCGGCCGAAGGCGTCGGTGGCGAGCTTCACCGTGGGAGGCACGGTCGCGATCCAGTCGAGCCCGTAGAAGATGCTGAAGAGGTTCAGGCCGGAGCCGCCGCCCTGCCCCAGCGCGTCGGGGAGGAAGAGCAGCGAGAGCCCGCGCAGCCCGTAGTAGGCGAAGAGCAGGCGGCGGCTGTCCCAGCGGTCGGTGAGCCAGCCCGAGGCGGTGGTGCCGACGAGGTCGAACATCCCCATGAGCGCGAGCAGCCCGGCGGCCCGCACCTCGGGGATGCCGTGGTCGAGGCAGGCGGGGATGAGGTGGGTGCCGATGAGGCCGTTCGTGCTCGCGCCGCAGACGAAGAACGTGCCGGCGAGGAGCCAGAAGTCGCGCCGCCGCACGGCGCGGCCCAGCGTCGAGAACGCGAGCGCCACCGGGTTCGCGCGCCGCGCCGGCGGCGGGACGTCGTACGTGGCCCCGTACGGCAGGAGCCCGAGGTCGCGCGGCGCCTCGCGCACCACGGCCAGCGCGACCGGCACCATCACCAGCGCCGCCGCCGCGACGAGGCGGATGGCCCAGCGCCAGCCGTCGTCCTCGACCAGGCGCGCCAGGAGCGGGAGGAAGAGGAGCTGACCGGTGGCGGTGCTGGCGGTGAGCGCGCCCAGGACGAGGCCGCGCCGGGCATGGAACCATCGGCTGACGACCGCCGCCCCCAGCACCGTCGCCACCATCCCCGACCCGACGCCGACCAGCAGGCCCCAGAGCACGACGAGGTGCCAGGCGTGCCGCATGGCCGTGGCGACGAGAAGCGCCGAGGCGAGGAGCGCCATGGCCACGGCCATCGTCCGGCGGATCCCGATGCGCTCGGCGATGGCGGCGGTGAACGGGCCCATGAGCCCGTAGAGCAGGAGGTTCAGGCTGATGGCCGACGAGATGGTCGCGCGCGACCAGCCGAACTCGTGCTCCAGCGGCACGATGACGACGCCGGGCGTGGCGCGGATGGCGGCGGCGACGAGCAGGACGCCGAACGTCGCGGCGAAGACGGCCCAGGCGTAATGGGGTCGGCGGGGCATGCCCGCATCCCTAACGCGCGGCCGGCCGGGCGCCCAGCGCCACACGCGAATGGATGCTATGCATCGGTGCATGACGAGCTGGGACGACCTGCGGCTCCTGCTGGCGGTGTGCCGATCGGGGACCCTCACCGCCGCCGCCCGCGCCATGGGCCTCTCCCAGCCGACCGTCTCGCGGCGCATGGCCGCCCTGGCGCGCCGCCACGGCGAGGCGCTCTTCGAGACGGTGGCCGGCCGCTACGTCCCCACCGCCGCCGGGCGCGAGCTCTCGACACGGGCGGAGCGCCTGGAGCGCGAGATCGACGCGCTCGCCAGCGAGGCGGACCACCTCGGCGCGCGCCCCGAGGGAGCGGTCCGGCTCTCGGCACCCGAGGGGTTCGGCCTCGCCGTCCTCGCGCCGCGCCTCGAGGCGTTCCGGCGCGAGCACCCCGGCATCGACCTCCTGCTCGTGGCCGAGGCCCGGGTGGTGGACCTCTCGCGGCGCGAGGCCGACCTCGCGCTCCGCTTCGTCCGGCCGTCGCAGCGCGAGCTCGTCATCCGGCGGCTCGGGTGGTACGGGTCCTGCCTGTGCGCGTCGACCGGCTACCTGCGCGAGCACCCCGAGGCCGCGACGGAAGGCCCGGCCGACGTGGTGGCGATGCACGAGTCGATGGAGGCGAGCGTCGAGTCGGTGTGGCTGCGCACGCACCACCCGCGCGCCCACGTGCGGGTGCGCGCCCACACGACGCTGGCGGTGAGGGCCGCGGTCCTGGCCGGCGCGGGCGCGGGCGTGCTCCCCGACTACCTCGCCTCCCATCCCGAGCTGCGCGCCCTCGGGCCACCGTCGGTGAAGCGCGACGTCTTCCTCGCCCACCACCGCGCGCTGCGCGGCTCCGCGCGCGTGCGCGCCGTGGGCCGCTTCGTCGCGGACTGCTTCGCGGCGCGGCTCTAGACCATCTCCATGAAGAGGAGGTTCGGGTCCTCGAGGTAGGCGATGAGCGCGTAGGCGAAGGCCGCGCCGACGTGCCCGTCGACCAGCCGGTGGTCGAAGGAGAGCGAGACGTTCATCACGTCGCGCGCCACGATCTGGCCATCCCGCACCACCGGCGTCGGGCGGATGCGGTGGATGCCGAGGATCCCGACCTCCGGGTAGTTGATGATGGGCGTCGCGAAGAGGCCGCCCTGCGCCCCGAGGCTGGTGATGGTGAAGGTGGATCCGCCCATGTCCTCGGGGCGCGACCGCCCGGCCTTGGTGTCGGCCGAGAGCCGCTCGATCTCGCGCGCCAGGTCCAGGAGCGAGCGCCGGTCGGCGTGCCGCACCACCGGCACGACCAGGCCCTGCTCGGTGGCGGAGGCGATGCCGAGGTGGAACTCGCGCCGCAGCCGGATCTCGCCGCGCGCCTCGTCGAGCGTGGCGTTCAGGAACGGGTACCTCTTCAGCGCCGCGACCGTGGCCTTGCAGATGAAGGGCAGGAAGGTGACCCGCACGCCCTCCGCCTTGGCGGCCTCGGCGACGCGGTCCTTCACCCTCTTCAGCTCCGTCACGTCCACCTGCTCGACGAAGGTGAAGTGCGCCGCGGTGCGCTTCGACTGCGCCATCCGCTCGGCGATGCGGCGCCGGATCCCGCGCAGCGGGACGACCTCGTCCCCGTGCGCCACGGGCGCCACCGGGAGCTTCTCCGGGATCGCCACCTCGAAGGTGCCCGGGCGCTCCGAGAGCTCCTCGCCCCCGGCGTCCTCCTCCTCCATGCCGGCGACCTGCCCCGCCCCGCCGGCGACGTGATGCCCGTTGCGCGGGGCGCGCTCGCCCTGGAGGTCGTCCTTCGTCACCCGGCCACCGGGGCCGGTGCCGCGGACCGCAGCGAGGTCGACGCCCATCTGCCGGGCCATGGCGCGCACGGCCGGGGTGGCGAGGGTCTTCGGGCGCGAGGCCGGCGGCTGCGGGGCCAGGGGCGCGCTCGCGGAGACCGGGGCAGAGGGGCCGGTCGTCGAGGACGGCGTCGCAGACGCCATGGGCGCCTCGGAGCCGCCCGCCGCGGCGGCGGTGCTGGCCGTCGGCGGCGGCGCGGGCGCGGGCTTCGCCTCCAGCTCCAGCTCGAGCAGCGGGTGGTGCACCTTCGCCACCTCGCCCTCCTGGTAGTGGAGCCTCGTCACCCGCCCGCGGCGCGGCGAGGGGATGACCACCGTCGCCTTGTCGGTCATGACCTCGACGAGCGGCTGGTCCTCCAGGACCTCGTCGCCGGGCTTCACGAACCACTTCTGGACCTCGGCCTCCACCACCCCTTCACCGATGTCGGGGAGGATGAACTCGAACGCCATGCGCATGCCCTCCTGGCGAAGGCGCTAGTACCGGACCGTCTCGTGGATGGCGCGCAGGATGCGCGGCGCGCGCGGCAGGTACTCGTTCTCCAGGGTGTAGGGGAAGGGCGTGTCCCAGCCGGTGACGCGGGAGACGGGCGCCTCCAGGGAGAGGAAGCAGCGCTCCTGGATGAGCGCCGAGAGCTCCGCCCCGAAGCCACACGTCCTCGGCGCCTCGTGCACCACCACCGCCCGCCCCGTCTTCGTCACCGAGTGCACGATGGCGTCGACGTCGAGCGGCTGGAGCGAGCGCAGGTCGAGCACCTCGCAGTCGATGCCCTCCGCCTCCGCCTCGCGCGCCGCCTGGTCGGCCTCGTGCCACATCGCGCCCCAGGCGATCACCGTGACCTGGTGCCCGGCGCGCGTCACCTTGGCCTGCCCCAGCGGGATCGCGTACTCGCCCGCCGGCACCTCGCCCTTCGCCGCGCGGTAGACGCGCTTCGGCTCGAGGAAGAGCACCGGGTCCGGGTCGCGGATGGCCGAGACGAGCAGCCCCTTCGCGTCCTCGGGCGTCGCCGGCACCACCACCTTGAGGCCGGGCGTGTGGATGAAGTACGCCTCCGGCGACTGCGAGTGGTAGTGCCCGCCGCGGATGCCGCCGCCGTACGGGGAGCGGATGACGAGCGGGCACGCGAACTGGCCGCCCGAGCGGTAGCGGTACTTGGCGACCTCGCTCACGATCTGATCCACCGCCGGGAAGATGAAGTCGGCGAACTGGATCTCCGGCACGGGCTTGAGGCCGTAGAGCGCCATCCCGACGGCCGTGCCGATGATGCCGCTCTCGGCCAGCGGCGTGTCGATGACGCGGTCGGCGCCGAACTCGTCGTAGAGGCCCTGCGTCGCGCGGAA
>DASTGH010000080.1:0-9498 GCA_035719345.1 Anaeromyxobacteraceae bacterium | reverse complement strand
GGCGAGGACGGCGTCGAGCACGCGCACCAGGCCGGCCGTGTCCTCGCGGGAGGCAGCCAGCGCCGCCAGCGCGCGGGTGCGCCGCGAGGGCGCCTCGGCGGCGAGCGCCAGCGCGCGCGGCTGACCCACCGCCACCAGCGCCGCCTCCAGCGCCGCGACGACGGCGCGCGCGGCGAGCAGCGCCAGCGCGGCACCCGCCAGCACCCCCGGGTGCGCCGGCTCGTCCATGGCGCGGAAAATAACACCGGCGTGGCGCTCGCGGCGTGGACGTGCTAACCCCCGCGCGTGCCGGACGCCTCCTCGCGTCGCAACGCCGCCGCGCTCATCGTCGGACTCGCCGCCTTCGCCGCCGCCGCCTCGTTCGCGGTGCGGCAGTCGACCTTCTCTCCCGGGCTCGCCGGCGCGCTCTGCTTCGGCGCGGTGATCGCCGCCGCCCTGCTCATCTCCTGGGGCGCCGAGGCCGCGCAGTTCTTCGTGTCGCAGGGGCTGGCGGTCGCCTTCATCGCGCTCCTGCAGGTCGTCCCCGAGTTCATGGTGGAGGCGGTGATCGCCTGGCAGGCCGGGAAGACCGGCCGCGTCGACCTCGTCTTCGCCAACGCCTCGGGCTCGAACCGGCTCCTCACCGGCTTCGGGTGGCCGCTCATCTTCTTCGTGACCGACTTCTACCACCGGCGCCGCCTGGGGCGGCCGCTCGACGCCATCCACCTCCCGCACACGCACGCCGTCGAGATCCTCGCGCTGCTCTTCGCGTCGAGCTGGTACCTCGTCCTCCTGGCGCGGGGGGCGCTGACGCTCGTCGACGCGGCGGTGCTGGGCGGCGCCTTCATCGGCTATCTCTGGCTCCTCAACCGCCTGCCGGCCGAGGAGGAGGACGAGAAGGAGGAGCTGCTCGCCCCGCCGCGCCTGCTGGTCGAGCTCGACCCGCGCTGGTTCCGGCGCGCGGCGATGCTCGGCCTGTTCGCGCTCGGCGGCGTCGTCATGTGGGCGGTGGCCCACCCGTTCCTCGACGCCATGGAGCAGGTGGCGCTCGCGGTCGGCGTCTCGCAGTTCGCGTTCGTGCAGTGGGTGGCGCCCTTCCTCACCGAGTTCCCGGAGAAGGTGACCGCCGTCTACTGGTCGCGCACCGTGAAGCTCGCGCCCATGGCGCTCCTCAACCTCGTCTCCTCCACCGTGAACCAGTTCACCGCGCTGGTGGCCATGATCCCCATCGCCTACGCCTTCTCGGTGGGGGCGCCGGCGCGGATCCCCATGGACCCGCTGCACCGGACCGAGCTCTTCCTCTCCTTCGCCACGACGCTCTACGGCGTCGCCTGCCTGCTCAAGTTCCGCTTCACGCGCGGGAACGCGGTGGTGATGCTCGCGCTCTTCGCCGCGCAGTTTGCGTACTCGGGGCCCATCGACCTGCCGCGGTTCGGGCCGGGGAGCGGGCTCGACCTGCCACCGATCGAGTGCCACCTCCTGGTGGCCTGGGCCTACGTGGCGGCGGCGGTGGCGGAGGTGGCGCGGAACGCCCGCGACCTGCGCATCGCCGAGGCGATCCGCTCGACGCTGCGCCAGATGCGCCGGGCCTGACCGGCGCGGCCCGGGCGGCCGCCCGGCGGGCGACGGCCCCTTCTGTTATAGAACCCGACCATGGCGAAGCAGGTGAAGGTGTACGTCACCCTGAAGCGCGGCGTGCTCGATCCGCAGGGCTCGGCGGTCGGGCGCGCGCTCCGCACCATGGGCTACGAGGAGGTCGAGGACGTGCGGCTCGGCAAGTACGTCGAGCTCACGCTGCGCGAGGGCGAGAGCGAGGCCGACGGCCGGCGGCGCCTCGAGGAGATGTGTCGCAAGCTCCTCGCCAACACCGTCATCGAGGACTACCGGATCGAGACCGCGGGATGAACGTCGGGATCGTCACCTTCCCCGGGTCGAACTGCGACCACGACGTCTACCACGTGCTGAAGCACGTCGTCGGCGCCGAGGCGCACTACGTCTGGCACAAGGACCGGCTGCCGGCGGGGCTCGACGCGGTCGTCCTGCCGGGCGGCTTCAGCTACGGCGACTACCTCCGCTGCGGCGCGCTCGCCCGCTTCTCGCCGGTGATGGAGGACGTCGTCGGCTTCGCCAGGGCGGGCGGGCCGGTGGTGGGCATCTGCAACGGGTTCCAGATCCTGTGCGAGGCGGGGCTCCTCCCCGGCGCGCTCCTGCGCAACGCCTCCCTCAAGTTCATCGCGCAGGACGTGCTGCTCGAGGTGCAGGGCGCGGACACGCCCTTCACCGCCGGGCTGCGCGGGCGGCGGCTGCGCATGCCGGTCGCGCACGCGGAGGGGAACTACTTCGCCGACGATGCGACGCTCGAGCGGCTGGAGGGCGAGGGGCGGGTCGTCTTTCGATACGTCGGCGGGGCCCCCAACGGCGCGGCCCGCGACATCGCCGGGATCGCGGGCGGGCCGCGCATGAACGTGGTCGGCCTCATGCCGCACCCGGAGCGCGCCGCCGAGGCCATGCTCGGATGCGAGGACGGCCGCGCGCTCTTCGAGACCCTGGTCGGGTCGGCCTAGCGCGGGGTGGCCGGTGGCCGTCGTCGAGCTCCACGGACCGGCCGGCAGGCTCGAGGCGCTCCACGAGGTGCCGTCGTCGGGCGCGCGCTTCGCGGCGCTCGTCTGCCATCCCCACCCGCTCTTCGGCGGGACGATGAACAACCACGCCACCTACCGGCTGGCGCGGGCGGTGCGGTCGCAGGGCGGCGCCACGCTCCGCTTCAACTTCCGCGGCGTGGGGCTCTCCGCGGGCGTGCACGACGCCGGCAGCGGCGAGGCCGACGACGCGCGCGCCGGGCTCGCCTTCCTGGCGCGGGCGCACCCCGACCTCCCCCGCTACGCGTGCGGCTTCTCCTTCGGCGCGTGGATGGCGCTCGAGGCGGGCTGCCCCGACCCGGCGGTCCGCGGGGTGCTGTGCGCGGGGCTGGCGCTGTCGCTGCGCGAGGTCGCGACCGAGGCGGCGCGGACCTGCCCGAAGCCGGTGGCGGTGGTCCAGGCCGAGCGCGACCAGTTCGGCACGCCGGACCAGGTGCAGGCGGCGCTGGCGGGCGCGGCGGCGCCCCGGCGCCTGGCGTCGGTGCCGGGCTGCACGCACCTCTTCACCGAGGACCTGGCCGCCTTCGAGCGCGAGGCGGCCGCCGCGGCGGCGTGGCTCGTGGAGGCGGCCGCGGCCGCGCGGCCGGTGGAGGAGGCGCCGTGACCCGCCTCCCGCGCGAGCGCGTCGGAGGGTTCCTCGAGCAGCAGGCCGAGGAGCTCACCCGCATCTGGCGGCTGGCGCGCGCGGACGCGCGGCGCGACGTGTTCCCCGGCTTGCTCGACGACCTCGTGCAGCCGTTCTTCTCCCGCGCCGGGACGGAGCTGGCCGCGGGCTCGCCGCCGGAGGCGGTGTGGCGGGGGCTCGCCGGGCTCGTGCGCTGGCCGCCGTCGGTGTCGCCGGCGGAGCACACCGAGGAGTGGGCGCTGGTGCTGGAGGTGCTGCGCGCGGCCTGCGAGTCGGTGAACGCGGCGCCCGAGGCCGCCGCGTGGCTCGCCCAGGCGGCGGCCGCGGCGGAGGCCGGGACCGCGGCGCTGGCCGGACGGGATGCCGCGGCGCCGGAGGGGATCGTGGTGGCGCTCGTGTTCACGTCCGCGCAGCCCAGGATGATGGGGGCGCAGGACGAGACCATCTGAGCAGGGGTGGGGAGGGCGGCGGACCGCGGAGCCCGCCTGCCTCGCCCGCCTCACACCCCCGCGAACTGCACGCCCTCGAACACGAGGGTGGGCGTGCGCCCCGCGGACCACGGGTACGGGTCGTCGCCCACCGCCGCGAGCCGCTTCCACAGCTCGAGGTGGTTCCCGGCGACGTTCATCTCGCCGATCGCCTCGGCGAGCTTCCCTCCGCGGATGCGGAAGCCCTGGGCGCCGACGGAGAAGTCGCCGGTCGTGCCGTTGGAGTTCCCGCCCAGGAACCCGCTGACGTAGATGCCCTCCTTCACGTCGGCGAGCAGCGCGTCGCGGCTCTTCGCCCCGAGCTTCCAGGCGAGGTTCGACGAGCCGCGGGTGGTGGGCGCCATCCCGAGCTTCCGGCCGTAGTAGTTGTCGACGTAGTAGTTCCGCAGCACGCCACCCTCGAACACCGGGAAGCGCCTCGCCGCCATCCCCTCCCCGTCGAAGAGCCGGGAGGCGAGGCCGCGCGGGACGAGCGGGTCGTCGGTCACGTCGAGGAGCGCGCTCCCCACCTGCTGGCCGACCTTGCCGTCCATGAAGCTGCGCTTCTGCTGCAGCGCGCTGGCGGCGAGCGGGCCCATGAGGAAGCCGAGGAGCCTTCCGGCGGAGCGGTTCTCCACCACCATGGTGAGCACCGCCGAGTCGCCCTTCCTCGCGCCGACGCGCCCGAGCGCGCGCTCGGCGGCGGCGTGGCCGATGGCGGCCGGCGAGGGCAGGGTGGCGTGGTGGCGGGCGCTGGCGGCGTCCCAGTCCTCCGGGCGGCGGCCGTCGGGGTCCTTCACCGAGACCTGCGCGCTGTAGCCGAAGTCGGTGCTGCGGCGCGCGCCCTCGAAGCCGTTGGAGTGGACGCGGTAGCTCTCGGAGAGCGTGTCGCCCACGCCGGTCGTGACCGAGAGGATGGCCCCGGCGCCCTTCACCGAGCGCGCCGACGCCTCCAGCTCCTGGGCGAGCGCGCGACGGCGCGAGGCGTCGAGCGTGCCGTAGCTCCTGTCCTCGAGGTCGAGGTCCACCGCCGCCTGGCCCTCGTACAGCTTCGGATCGGGAAGCGCGCGGAAGGGGTCGGGCGCGAGCTTGCGGGTGAGCGCGACGGCGTCGGCGACGAAGCGGTCCACTGCCTCGGGCCGGAGGTCGCTCGTCGCGACCGAGGCGTACCGGCCGTCGACGTAGAGCTCCACGCCGAGCCCGCGCGTCGTCGCCTCGCTCACCTTCTCCAGCTGCCCGTCGCGCCACTGCACCTCGACCGCGCGCACGCGGTAGGCGCCGGCGGCGGCGTCCTTCGCCCCGTGCCGGAGCGCGAGCTGGACGGTGCTGCGGGCCGTCTCCTGCAGCGTCGGGTCGGCCATGGCGCTAGGCCTTCCCCTTGCCGCCGACCGTGATCGAGGAGACGCGGACGGTGGGCAGCCCCTGTGACACGGGCACGCTCTGGCCGTCCTTGCCGCAGGTCCAGCCGCCCTCGTCGATCTGCAGGTCGTCGGACACCATGTCGACCTTCTCCAGGACCTTCGGCCCGTTGCCGATGATGTTCACGTCCTTGATCGGCCGGGTGAGCTTGCCGTCCTCGATGAGCCAGCCGTTCTTCACGTAGAAGGTGAAGTCGCCCGCGCCGATGTTGACCTGGCCGTTCGTGAAGTTGCAGCAGTAGATGCCCTTCTTCACGCTGCGGAGGATCTCCTCCGTCTTGTGCGGGCCGGGCAGCATGTAGGTGGCGCGCATGCGCGGCAGCGGGGCGTGCTGGTAGCTCTCGCGCCGCCCGTTGCCGGTCGGCTTCACGCCGTAGTGCTTCGCGCTGATGGAGTCGTGCAGGTAGGTGGTGAGGACGCCGTTCTCCACGAGGCGCGTCGTGCCCGCCTCGTTGCCCTCGTCGTCGACGTTGATGGCGCCGCGCGCGTTCTCGTTGGTGGCGTCGTCGACGATGTTGACGAACGGCTGGGCGATGGGCTTGCCGATCTTGTCGGCGTAGATGGAGACGTTCTTCCGGTTGAAGTCGGCCTCCATGCCGTGGCCGATGGCCTCGTGCAGGAGGATGCCCGACGACCCGGCGGCGAGGACGACCGGCATCTCGCCGGCGGGCGAGGGCACCGCCTCGAAGAGGATGGTGGTGCGGGCGACGGCCTCGCGGACGACGCGCTCCACGCGATCCGGCGTGTAGAAGTCGAAGCCGGCGCGCCCCGCCACGTTGTAGCCGGACGACTCCCGCTTGCCGCCCTGCTCCGCGACGCAGGAGACGTAGAGGAGCGTCATGGGCTGCGCGTCCTCGACGATGCGGCCGTCGGAGTCGGCGAGCAGGATCGCGCCCGCCTCGTCCCGGAAGTAGACGGTGACCTTCTTCACGCGCGGGTCGGCGGCGAAGACGCGGGCGTTCACGTCGTCGAGCACCGGCAGCTTCTGCTCGGGGCGGACGTCGTCCCAGCGCACGCGCAGCGGGTAGCGCTGCGGGAGGCGGCCCTGGACGTGGAAGCGCACCGGCGCCGGACGCGAGGGGCCGTCGGCGATGGTCGCGGCCGTCCGGGCGCACTCCTTCAGCGCCGCCGGCGAGAGGTCCTCGGTGAAGCCGTAGCCGGTCTGGTCGCCCTTGACGACGCGGACGCCGACGCCGAGCGAGACGCCCGAGCCGGCGCGGTTCACGGCGCCGTCCTCGAGCACGAGGTCGTTCGAGACGCGGTGCTGGAAGAAGACGTCGGCGTGGTCGCCGCCCTTCGAGAGCGCGGCGCCGAGCGCATCCGCGATCATCGCCTCGGTCACGCCGAAGCGGGCGAAGTAGCCGATGCCCGGGCTGGGTCCGCCCGGGCGGGGAGGGCTGCCGGCGCAGGCCATGAGGTCCGCCGCCGACGCCGCGATGAGGGTACCTGCCGACATCTCGATGAACCTCCGGCGCCCGATCCCGTCCCGAGCCATGTGTGCCTGCCTGCTCCTTCCGCCGAGCCCCTGGCGCTCCGGCACCGGCGGACCTGCCAAGTTAACGCCGGCGGGCTCGCGGGGCTCCCTGGATTCTCCCATACGGGCGAGCGCTCCCCGCCATTCCCGTACCGCTCCCCGGCATTCCCGATAAAGGAGGCCCTCATGCCGACCGCGAACCTCGGGGATGCGACCCTCCACTACCGCGACGCCGGCGCAGGCGCGGACGTCGTCGTGCTGCTCCACGCGTTCCCGCTGCACTCCGGCATGTGGGCGCCGCAGCTGCAGGCGCTCGCGACGCGCTTCCGCGTCATCGCGCCCGACTACCGCGGCCTCGGCCAGAGCCGGCCGGCGCCGGCCGCGAGCACGATGGAGCTGCTCGCGGGCGACGTGCTCACGCTCCTGCGCCAGCTCGGGATCCGCCGCGCGGCGGTGGTGGGGCTGTCGATGGGCGGGTACCTCGCGCTCGAGCTGTACCGGCGCGCGCCCGACCTCTTCCGCGGGCTCGCCCTGTGCGACACGAAGGCGCCGCAGGATGCGGAGGAGGCGAAGGCGACGCGCGAGACGTTCGCGCAGAACGCGCTGGCGAAGGGGCTCGGCTGGGTCGCGGACGAGTTCACGCCCAAGCTGCTGCGGCCGCACGCCGACCCGGCGGTGTTCGCCCAGGTGAAGGCGCTCATCCGCGACGGCACGCCCGAGGGCGTCGCCGCCGCGCAGCGCGGGATGGCGCGCCGGCCCGACTCGGTGCCGACCCTCTCGAAGATCACCTGCCCCGCCGTGATGATCTTCGGGGAGGACGATCAGCTCACGGCCTTCGCCGAGGCGCAGCGGATGGGGAACACCATCCGGGGTTCGCGCATCGTGCGGGTGCCGGGCGCGGGGCACCTGTCCAATCTGGAGAACCCGGGCGCGTTCAACGCGGCGCTCATGGGGTTCTGCGCGGCCCTCCCGGCATAGCGCCCGGGGGACTCGCCGGAAGCCGGACCCATCGCCAAGGTGCCGGCACCCGCGCGCTCGAGCGCGCGCGGCGAGGGGCTCTCCCATGATGAAGCTGGCGGCCGCGATCGCGCTCGCGTTCTCCGTGCAGGCGGCGCGCGCAGAACCCTACCGCGCCCTGCCGCGGCTCGCGCCGGCCACCGTGAAGCAGCGGATGCGGACGACGGCCGCGCAGGTCCGCGTCGCACAGCGTTCGGTCGAGCCCGTCGTGCTCGCCGCCGACGAGGAAGGGCCCGTGAACGTCATCGCCATCGGGATGCCCGCCGAGCGCGCGATCGAGCAGGTGACGGCGCCGGTGGAGATGGTGGTGGAGAGCGCGGCACCCGCGCCGGTTGCGGTTCCGGCGGTGCCCGCGGTTCCGGCCGTGGCGCCAGTTCCAGCGATACCTGCCGCCCCGGTTCTTGCTCAGGTCGCGCCCTCACCCCGGCCCTCTCCCGCTGGCGCGGGAGAGGGGGATGAGCCTCCGACCTCCGAGATCCGGGTCGTCAACCCGACTTCGTCCTCCTCCCAGACCTCGTCCCCCTCCCCGTCCTCGTCCCAGACCCCCGCCCCTGCCTTGGCCGTCGCGCCTCCCGCTCCCACTCCCCCCGCCCCCGCCGCCCAGCCGCGCCCCGCCGCCGGGCCCGCGCCGGATCTGCTCGTCGTCCGCCTCCCTCCCCTCGAGCCGAGCACCAGCCTCGCCAACATCTCGCTGGGCGAGCTGCGCACGGTGGTCGACGTGCAGACGCCGAGCGGCGACCGCGTCGAGGTCCTGTCCGACGGTGCGGGCGCGCTGCTCGAGATCGTGCGCGACCGCGCCGGCAACATCGTCGCGGCGCGGAATCGCGTGATCCCGGCGAGGATGTAGGCGGCGCGCGCCGGGCTACGCGTCGTCCTCGGCGCCGAGCGCGTCCTCGAGCGCGGCGGCGACGACCGCCACCACCCGCTCGACCTGCGCCCGCGCGGCGGCGCCGAACGTCGGGTCCTCCTCGGCGAGGAGGTCGAGCGACTCGGCCACGTACGCCGCCAGCGCCGGCTGCGACGTCTCCAGCGACGGCGGCTCCGCCTGCGTCGCGCGCAGGTGCTGGAACGAGACCTCGTCCACGCGGTCGCCGAACGCGACGTCGAACATGGCCCAGGCCTCGAACGCCAGGTCCTGCGCGGAGATCGCACCCTCCTCGGGCAGCGGGATGGCCTCGAGCCACGCCACGACGTTCGGCTGCGCGCTCTCGAACCGGTCGTGCAGGCGCTGGCGCTCGCGCTCCCCCACGCCGTCGAGGTGCTTCCAGACTGCCTCGACGAGGCCGGTGGAGAGCTGCGTGCCGGTGGCCGCGCCGCGCGGCGGCAGCGGCCGCGCCGGCGGCGAGGGCGGCTCCTCGACCGGCTCGGGCGCGTCATCCGTCACCGAGAGCCCGCGCGCGATGCGGATCCAGAGGCCGAAGAGGTTGCCGTAGAGCCGCCGCGCCTCGTCCGGGCTCTCGAAGCGGGGCTCCTCGGGAAAGAGCATGGGGATGACGTCGCTGCGCTCCTCGCCCTGGCCCTGCGCCTTGCGGAACCGCTCCGCCACCTCCGTGGCGCCGTGGGGTGAGCCCGCGCGCGTGAGGAGCGCGGACAGGACCTCGGGGCCCTCGTAGACCACGGGGAGGCCCGGGCCCGCATCGCGGCTCCCACCCTCGCGCCTGCGACGTGCCATCGCCGTCTTCTACCGCGAGGGGCGCCTGGGCGGTGGGCCCGCCTGGGGCCGCAGCAGCTGCGCCGAGGCGCGCCGCACGAGCCCGCGCGGGAGGAGGCGAGACGCGAGCACCGCCGCGCGGTTCCACGTCCCGGGGACGGCGACGGGCGTGCCCCGGTCGGCGGCCGCGAGCGCGGCGCGGGCCGCCCGGTCGGCCGAGAGGCGCCC
>DASTGH010000079.1:0-13963 GCA_035719345.1 Anaeromyxobacteraceae bacterium | reverse complement strand
GGCCGCTCGCTCCTCTGGGCGGAGGCGAGCGATGGCGCGGGGCGGCGCGCGGCGGCCCGGCTCGAGGCGCCCGAGGGCTACACCCTCACCGCCATGACCGCGGTCGCCGCCCTGGAGCGGGCGCTGCGCGGCGATGTGAAGCCGGGGTTCCAGACGCCCTCGACGGCGTACGGGAAGGACTTCGTGCTGGAGATGGAGGGGGTGAGGCGGATCGATCTGTGAGCCGCGCCCGACCCCACCTCGGCCCGCGGTTATATTCCCTCCGTGCCCGCCGCCCGCGTCGCGATTCGCCGCGTCCACGATCCCCTGACCGCCACGTCCCGCGACGACAGCGTCGCAGTCGAGGAGCCGCTGGAGATCCGCATCGCCGGGGACTCCGTCGCCGTCACGATGCGGACGCCGGGTGACGACGGCGACCTCGCGCTCGGCTTCCTCTTCGGCGAGGGGATCATCGCCTCCGCCGCCGACGTCGGGGCGGTGGCCCACTGCGGCCGCCCGGGGGAGGAGGGGTACGGGAACGTGGTGGAGGTGACGCCCGGCGCGGGGGTGGCGCTCGAGTTCGAGCGCGTGGCGGCGAGCCGCCGGGGGACGCTCACCACGGCCGCCTGCGGCGTGTGCGGCCGGCGCACGGTCGAGGACCTCGTCGCGGTCTGCACGCCGCTCGCGCAGGGGCCGGTGCTCCCGGCCGCGGCGGTGGCCGGCGCGGTGGCGCGGCTGCGCGAGACGCAGGGCGTCTTCTCGCGGACGGGCGGGACCCACGCCGCCGCCGCGCACGACGCCGCCGGCGCCCGGCTCACCGCGCGCGAGGACGTGGGCCGGCACAACGCCGTCGACAAGGTCGTGGGGGTGCTGCTCCGGGAGCGGCGCGTGGGTCCGGGCGCACCCTCCGAGGGCGCGCCGGCGCTGCTCGTGGTCTCGGGGAGGGCCAGCTTCGAGATGGTCCAGAAGGCCGCCCGGGCGCGCATCCCGGTGCTGGCGAGCGTCTCGGCCCCCACGACCCTGGCCGTCGATCTCGCCCTCGCCACCGGCGTGACGCTCGCCGGGTTCGTGCGAGGCGACCGGATCAACGTCTACGCCCATCCCGGCCGCATCGCGCCGTGAATAGGATCCGGTCCCCGGACGTCCAGACTCACGGTCCGTGAATATCTGTCGCGCCTCGGGCGTTGCGGGTCGCGCGGCTCCTGTTAGAGTTCCCCGCGTCCGCGGGGCTCACGCAACGGAGGGAACCATGGCGAAGTGGCTCGTGGCAGCGGCCGTCGCGCTGATGGTGGGCGGCCCGGCGCGCGCGGCGCCGGTGAAGGTGGGCGTCATCAACTCGATGACCGGGCAGGAGGCCCCCATCGGGGAGAACCTGACGAACGGCATCAAGCTGGCCCTGGAAGACCTCAAGAAGAAGGGCGTCGACGTCCAGGTGGTGTGGGAGGACGACACCGGCAAGCCCCAGGTCGGCCTCTCCGCCATGGAGAAGCTCGCCACCCGCGACAACGTCGTCGGCGTGGTCGGCGCCTACACCTCGGCGGTGACGAGCGCCGTGGCGCGCAAGGCCGAGCAGCTCAAGGTGCCCCTCGTGAACCCGGTGGCGTCGAAGGAGGAGATCACGCGGCAGGGGTACAGGTACGTCTTCCGGGTCTCGGCCACGACGATCGACTACGCCGCCGTCCTGCTCGACATGGCGCTCTCGCTGGGGAAGCCGAAGACGATGGCCATCCTCAACGAGAACACCGACTTCGGCACGTCCGGCGCGAAGAGCGCGCGGGCCTATGCGGAGAAGAAGGGCCTCAAGGTCGTGTTCGAGGAGGCGTACTCGAAGGGCTCGCCCGACTACCGCTCCACGCTGGTGAAGCTGAAGGGGACGAACCCGGACGTCGTCTTCATGGTCTCGTACGTCGCGGACGCCATCCTCCTCATGCGCCAGTCGCGCGAGATCGGCCTCTCGCCCCAGGCGTTCCTGGGGGCGGGCGCCGGCTTCTCGACGGTGCCGTTCGCAAACGAGAAGGACATCTCGCAGGGCGTGTTCGCCTCGTCGCAGTGGACGCCGCAGGTGAGCTGGCCGGGGGCGAAGGAGTTCAACGAGCGCTACACGAAGCAGTTCGGCAAGCCGCCCACGTACCACGCTGCGACGGCGTACGCGGCCATGATGATCCTGGCCGAGGAGGCCTCGAAGGCGGGCGGCGACCGCGAGAAGCTGAAGGCGGCGCTCGACGGCGGCACCTGGAACGGGGTGGACGGCGAGGTGAAGTTCCAGGACTACGAGGGCTACACCAACCAGAACAAGCACCAGATGCTCGTCGAGCAGGTGCAGGACGGCAAGCACGTGACCGTCTGGCCCGCCGACCTCGCCTCGGGGAAGGCCCTCTGGCCGTTCCCCGGGTGGAAGTAGGGCCGGGCAGCCTGTCCTGAGCGTAGGCCTCGCCCTTCGACTCCGCTTCGCTACGCTCAGGGCGAACGGGCGAGGCCGGAGTCGAAGGACTCAGCGCGAACGGACGCCGCTACTTCGAGGAGCCGCCCGAGCCGGAGGACGACGCCTTGTCCGCCCTCTGCACGTCGATCTTCGTCGCGGTCCCGGAGTCGGCGCTGCCCTGGTACGAGGCGCGGATCTGCGCGCCCTCCTGCAGGTCGGTCGGCTCCGCCTTCCGTCCGCCCACCGTGATCTGCGTCTGATCGTTCACCTGCAGCTTCAGGGGCTTGCCGTCGGCGGTCTGAAGCGCGACCTCGTCCTTCGACGCGCTCGTCACGGTGCCGCTCACGCTCTGCTCGTCCTGGCTCCGGGTCGAGGACGCCGTGGCCGCGGCCTGCGCCTGTGACTTCTGGTAGGCCTGCGACTTCTGCTGGGCCTGCTGCGCCTGCTGCTGCTGGACCTGCGACGCCTGCTGCTGCGCCTGCTGGCTCTGCGCCTGGGCCTGCTGCGACTTCTGCTGCGCCTGCTGCTGGGCGGCCTGCGCCTTCTGCTGCTCCTGCTGCTGCTTCTGCTGAGCCTCGGAGAGCTTCTTCTCGGCGTCCTGCACGTCCTTGTTCGCCTTGTCGGCCTTCTTCTGGGCGTCCGCCGCCTTCTTCTGGGCGTCCTTGGCGTCGCCGAGCGCCTTCTCCGACTGCTTCTGAGAGCTCTCGATCTGCTGGCTCGTCTGCTTCGACTGCTGGTCCTGCTGCTTCTCCCCCGACTGCGACGTCGTCTGTGCCTGGGCCGCCGCGGCCGCGAGCGCGATCGCCAGTGTCATCGTCCACCTTCGCATGACCGTCTCCCTCCCGTGATGGGTGTCGGCCCCAACCTTGGGAGCGCCGTGCGCGAATCGCACCGGGCGCTATTTCATCGCACGCCTGCCCCCACGCCCGGAGGTCCCGCATGCCGAAGATCAGGTTCCGCGCGGCGCTGCTCGCCGCTACGCTCCTCACCGTCCCCGCGCTCGCGGAGGCTCAGATGCCGAATGGATACGGCCCTGCCATCGGAGCGGAGGCCGCGAAGAAGGCGATCGCCGCCGCGCTGGCCGAGGCACGCAAGAACTCGTGGCGCGTGGCTGCCGCCGTGGTCGACCCGGGCGGAGTGCTCGTGGCCTACGAGAAGATGGACGACACGCAGGCCGGGAGCGCCCACGTCTCGCAGGAGAAGGCGCGCTCCGCGGCCGCCTTCAAGCGGCCGACCAAGGCGTTCGAGGACGCGCTCGCCGGCGGTCGCCAGGCCATCCTCGGCCTGCCCGGCGCGGTGCCGCTCGAGGGCGGCATCCCCATCGTCGCCGACGGCAAGATCATCGGCGCCATCGGCGTCTCCGGCGCGACGAGCCAGCAGGACGGCGTCTGCGCGCAGGCGGGCGTCGCCGCGCTCGAGCCCAAGCAGGCGGCGAAGTAGGTCGACGTCGACCTAGAAGTGCACCGGCTGGGCCCTCGCGGCCCGCGCCCGGAAGGCCTCGCGCCAGCCCTCGCCGGAGACGCGGCGCGCCAGCTCCACCGCGAGGTGGCGCGCCTCGACGCCCAGGCCGGCGTTGCGGCCGAGGCCCGACAGGCACGAGGGGCAGTTCGTGAGGATGACCGCCCCCTCGGCGCCCGCCGGGATCGCCTCGCGGAGCGCCTCGCGCTTGCGGTGCAGCATGGCGTCCGTGATGTCGGGGCGCGACAGCGCCAGCGTCCCCGCCTCCGAGCAGCAGTGCGGCACCGGCCGCGGCGGGGCGCCCGTCACCCGCGCCGCCACCTGCGGTCCCTGCGCGTCGAGCGAGTCGTGGCAGGGCGCGTGGTACAGGAACCCGTCCCGCGGGCCCGCCGTGCCCTCCGCCGGCACCGCCAGCCCCTGGTCGAGCGCGAAGCGCGTCGCGTCCACCACCTCGCAGCCGAAGATCTTCCCCGCCTCGAACGCGCCCAGCGCCTCGCGGCAGGTGCCGCAGGTCACGGCCACCGCGTCGAACTCGAGGTACGAGAACATCTTCCGGATCTGGTCGAGGACGAGCGTGTCGCGGAGCGTGATGCGGCCGTGCTGCTCGGTGCGGGCGTTGGCGTAGGCCGGGAACCCGCAGCAGAGGAAGGGCGGCGGCAGGACGACGCGTGCGCCCGCCTCGAGCAGCACGTGCAGCGCCGCCATGCCCACCGGACCGTGCAGCCGCTCCGAGCCGCAGCCGGGGAAGTAGAAGACCGTGCTCCGCGCCTCCCCCTCCGGCTCGAGGACGAGCGCCTCCGACGGCCCGCAGGCGGGGAGCGCGTCGCGCAGCGTCTCGGCGTCGCAGCGGGCGAGCGGCGAGGCGAGGAGCTGGAGCGGGTAGGGCGCCGTCGCCGCCTCGCCCGGGGTGGCGGCCACCGCGCGGGAGAGCGCGCGCTGCAGCGCGCCGCCGAGCCGCACCACGCCCGCCCGGAAGGCCGCGTTGAACGCGGGCGAGGTGGACTCGAGGTAGCGCAGCGTGGCGCGCGTGGGCGCGGCGTGGTGCTTGTACCCGTGGGCGACGAGCACCTCGCGCTCCAGCACCGAGACCACGCCCGAGTCGATGTCCACCGGGCACGGCTTCGCGCATTTGTGGCAGAGCGTGCAGTGATCGGCGACCTCGGTCAGGTGCCGGAGGAGCTCGAAGGACGAGGCGCGCTCGCGCTGCGAGGCGTAGAGCAGCGCCTCCACCAGCGCACCGACCGCCAGGTTCTTGTTGCGCGGGTGGAAGAAGAGCCCGCGCGCCGGGTGGTAGACGCAGCAGTCGGGCTTGCACTTGCCGCAGCGGACGCACCCCGAGACCGCCTGCGCCAGCTCCTCCAGCTTGCCGTGGCGCAGGATGCGCGCCTCGGTCTCGAGCAGGTTGAAGGAGGGCGTGTAGATGAGGTCGACGAGCGCCAGGTCCTCCAGCTTGCCGGGGTTCATCGTGCCGCGCGGATCGACCTCGCGCCGGTACGCGGAGAGCGCCGCCACCAGCTCCGGCTCCAGGTACTTGAGCTTGGTGACGCCGATGCCGTGCTCGCCGGAGGGCACGCCGCCGAGCCGCTTCACCTCGGCCATGACGCGGTCCACCGCCGCCTCGGCCCGGTGCATCATGCCGAGGTCGTTGGAGAGCACCGGGATGTTGACGTGCACGTTGCCGTCGCCGGCGTGCATGTGGGTGGCGAGCACGATGCGCCGCCGCCGCTCGGCGTCCCACAGCGCCTGCACCCGCGCCGCCAGCGGGGCCTCGCCGCGGAGGAGGTCGAGCACGTCCCGGCGCAGCCGCTCCGCCAGGGCGACCCCGCGCACCTCGCCCGCGCCCGCTGTCGAGAGCGCGGCCAGGGCCTCGTCGCAGCGCAGGCGCGCCCGGGCCAGCTTCTCGCGGAGGAAGCTCCCCTCCTCCTCGCGCGCGCCCTCGAGCACGGTGCGCACGCCGAAGGCGAAGGCGCGCTGCGCCGCCCGCTCCTCCTCGACGTTCATGTCGTCGCAGAAGCGGGCGAACCCGGCCAGCGCCGTGAGCGGCAGGACCACGTCCTCGTTGAGCTTGAACGCGTTCGTGCGGCGGGCGATGGCGCCGAGCTTCTTGCGGTCGGCCCAGAAGCGCTTCGCCTCGGCCGCGTCGCGCGCCTCGAAGAGCACGGTGTTCCCGTGCTCGGCGAGGATGGCCCGCACCTTCTCCACGCCGCGCGCGGTCTGGGCCGGGTCGTGGCCGACCACGTCGACCAGCAGCACCGCCCTGGGCGCGTCGGGGCGCGCCGCCTTGGTGCGGTAGCCGATGGCCCGCACGTACTCGTCGTCGAAGTGCTCCAGCGCCTGCAGCACCTCGCGGCCCTCGTTGGGGAAGGCGCGCGACAGCTCCAGGATGACCTCGGAGGCCTCCTCCATGTCGGGGCCGAAGAACTCGAGGCAGAGCGTGCGCGACGAGGCGTACTCCCGGTAGAGGACGAACTCGGCCGAGGTGATGACGCCGTCCGTGCCCTCCTTCTGCACGCCGGGCAGCCCGGAGAGCGCCTTGTTGGTGATGTCCTTCCACAGGCCGTTGCGGCGGATCTCGTCGCCGCGCAGGCGGATGGTGCGGAGCAGCGCGCCGTCCTCGCCGCGCACCTCGTAGCTCACCGGGTCGGCGGGGAGGATCTTGCGGAGCGCGTGGTCGGTGCGGCGCACCTCGAGGCGAACGCCGCCCGGCATCGCCATGCGCCAGGCGAGGAGGTTGTCGATGCAGGTGCCCCACAGCACCGCCGTCTTGCCGCCCGCGTTCTCGGCGATGTTGCCGCCGACGGTGCAGGCCCAGGCGCTCGTCGGATCGGTGGCGAAGACGAGGCCGTGCTCGGCGGCGTGCTCCATGGCGCGCTCGGTGATGACGCCCGCCTCCAGCTCCAGCGTCGCGGCGCGCGCGCCGGGGCCGGCCGCCGGGAAGGCGCGCTCCTCGAGCGCGCGGATCCGGTTCAGCTTCTCGGTGTTCACGACCACGCAGCCGCGCGCCAGCGGCACCGCGCCGCCGGTGAGGCCGGTCCCGGCGCCGCGCGGGATGGCCTTGAGGCCGGCGCGCTCGATGGCCGCGAGCGCGGGCGCCACCTGGGCCTCGGTGGACGGCGTCACCACCGCGAACGGCAGGTGCAGGCGCCAGTCGGTGGCGTCGGTGGCGTGCGACACGATCGTGAACGGGTCGAAGCGGACGTCCTCACGCCCGACGACCGGGCCGAGCTCGGCGAGGAGCCGCGCGCGCGCCGCCGGCACCTCCTCCAGCTCGCGCGAGAGATCCGCCAGCGCGCCGCGCGTGGCGGCGAGCACCTCGAGGACGATCGGGTCGCCGTCCGCGTGCGCCGCCACGATCCCGAGGTCCGTCTCGAGGTTCGTGAAGAGCCGCCGGCGCCGCTTCCGCGACGCGAGGAGCTCCGCCCAGAGGTAGGCGTTGCGGCGGTGGACGAGGATCTCCCCGAAGACGCGCAGGAGGAGGCGCGCCGACCGGCCCGTGACGCGCCGCGTCCGGAGCCGCTCCAGGCTGCCCCAGGCCTCCGCGCCGAGGAGGAGCGTCACCGCCCGGCGGTCGTCCGCCGAGGTGTAGTTGAACGGGATCTCGCGGTGGCTCGCGGGAGCGGAGGCGGTCATGGCGTCTCGCCCGCGCGGCCGTCGCAGCGCGGGGGTGCGTCGGGGAAGGGGTTCGCTTGTAGCAGATCTCGTGCCGACCGGGCGAGCGGCCGGGAACCCCGTCTTCTCGCGGGCCTGGACGCACCCGGTCCGGCAGTTCTTGCGCGACGGGGCAGCAGGAGGGGGGGACCGTCGTTATTCCAGAGGCATGGTCGAACGGCACACCGGGCCCGTGGTGAACGACATGAGCATCCAGGTCGCCACCGTGAACGGCTCGGGCTCCCAGAGCGCGAACAGCGTCCTCCTGCGCACGATCTTCGGGATGGGCGTGCCCGTCTCCGGCAAGAATCTTTTTCCGTCGAACATCGCGGGGTTGCCCACCTGGTACACGGTCCGGGCCTGCAGGGACGGGTGGATCGCGCGCAAGAAGGAGACGGACCTCCTCGTCGCCATGAACCCGGAGACGGCGCGGGAGGACGTGGCCGGCCTCCCGCCGGGGGCTGCCGTCGTCTACGACGAGCCGCTCGGCCTCGCGCAGCTCCGAACCGACCTCGTCTTCTACCCGGTGCCCTTCGACAAGCTGGCGGCCGGCGTCACGAGCGAGCCGAAGCTGAAGAAGCTCCTGCGCAACATGGCCTACGTCGGCGTGCTGGCGCGGCTCCTCGACCTGGAGCTCCCCGAGGTGGAGCGCGCCATCGGCAAGCAGTTCGGGAAGAAGGCGAAGGCGGTGGCGGCCAACATCGCGGCCGCGCGCGCCGGGTGGGAGCACGCCGAGGGCATCGAGAAGCGCGACCCCTACCGCATCCAGCGGATGGACGCGACGCGCGGCAAGATCCTCATCGACGGCAACGCCGCCTGCGCCATGGGCGCGATGTTCGGCGGCGTCACCGTCGTCACCTGGTATCCCATCACGCCCTCCACCTCGCTCGTCGAGTCGCTCACCGGCTACCTCCGCCAGCACCGCATCGGGCCGGACGGCCGCGCCACCTTCGCGGTGGTGCAGGCCGAGGACGAGCTGGCCGCGGTCGGGATGGCCATCGGCGCCGGCTGGGCCGGGGCGCGCGCCATGACCGCGACCTCCGGACCCGGCATCTCGCTCATGGGCGAGTTCGCGGGCATGGCCTACTTCACCGAGGTGCCGGCCGTGATCTTCGACGTGCAGCGCGTCGGGCCGTCGACCGGGCTCCCCACCCGCACCTCGCAGGGCGACGTCCTCTCCACCGCGCTCCTCTCGCACGGCGACACGCAGCACGTGCTCCTGCTCCCGGCCACGGTCGAGGAGTGCTTCTCGCTCGCCGCCGAGGCGTTCGACCTGGCGGAGCGGCTGCAGACGCCGGTGTTCGTCCTCTCCGACCTCGACCTCGGCATGAACGTCTGGATGGCGGAGCCGTTCGCCTACCCCGGGAAGCCGATGGATCGCGGCAAGGTGCTCGGGAAGGACGACCTGGACCGCCTCGGCGGGTTCGCGCGCTACCGGGACGTGGACGGCGACGGCATCGCCTGGCGCACCATCCCCGGCACGGACCACCCCGCCGCCTCCTACTTCGCGCGCGGCACCGGCCACGACGACGAGTCGCGCTACAGCGAGCGGGCGGACGACTGGGAGCGGAACCTCCTCAGGCTCAGGCGCAAGATGGAGACCGCGCGCGGGCTCGTCCCGGCGCCCGTCGCCGAGGAGTCGGGGCGCGAGCTCGCGATCCTCGCCTACGGCAGCTCCCACCACGCGGTGGTCGAGGCGCGCGACCAGCTCCGGCGCGAGCACGGGATCGACGCCGACTACCTGCGCGTCCGCGCCTACCCCTTCTCGCCCGAGGTGCGCGCCTTCGTCGCCCGGCACGACCGCGTCTACGTCGTCGAGCAGAACCGCGACGCGCAGCTCGCCACCCTGCTCCGCGGCGATCTCCCGCCCGAGCACGCCGCGCGCATCCGCCCCCTGGCGCGCATCACCGGGCTGCCGCTCGATGCGCGCACCGTCACCGACGCCGTCGCCGAGAAGGAGAGGGCCTGACCATGGCCGAAGCCACCACCGCCGCTCCCGCGCCGCGCACCAACCGCATCGGGCTGCCGCTCGCCGAGTACAAGGGCGGCAAGACGACGCTCTGCGCCGGCTGCGGCCACAACGCGGTCTCGGAGCGCATCCTCGAGGCGTTCTACGAGATGGGCGTGACGCCCGAGCGCATCGCCAAGTTCTCGGGCATCGGCTGCAGCTCGAAGAGCCCCGCCTACTTCCTCTCGCGCTCGCACGCCTTCAACACGCTGCACGGGCGCATGCCCTCGGTCGCCACCGGCGCGCTCCTCGCCAACCGCACGCTGCTCGGCATCGGGGTCTCGGGCGACGGCGACACCGCCTCCATCGGCATCGGCCAGTTCGTCCACCTCATGCGCCGCAACGTCCCCGTCATCTACGTGGTCGAGGACAACGGCGTGTACGGCCTGACCAAGGGCCAGTTCTCCGCCACCGCCGACCTCGGCTCCACCTCCAAGAGCGGCGTCGCGAACGAGCTGCCGCCCATCGACCTGTGCACGATGGCCATCCAGCTCGGCGCCACCTTCGTCGCGCGGAGCTTCTCCGGCGACAAGCGGCAGCTCTCGACGGTGCTGAAGAGCGCCATCGCGCACCGGGGTGCCGCGCTCATCGACGTGGTCTCGCCCTGCGTCACCTTCAACGACCACGAGGGCTCGACGAAGTCGTTCGCGTACGTGAAGGAGCACGCCGAGGCGCTGGGCGAGGTGTCGTTCGTGCCGGTGCACGACGAGATCCAGGTCGAGTACGCGCCCGGGACGAGCGTCGAGGTGAAGATGCACGACGGCTCGCGCCTGCGGCTCTCCAAGCTGGAGGAGGGCTACGACCCGCGCGACGCGGTCGCCGCGGTGACCCGCCTCTCCCGCGCCCGGTCGGTGGGCGAGGTGCTGACGGGGGTGCTCTACGTGAAGACGGGCGCCCCCAGCTTCGTGGAGCGGCTGGCCCTCGTGGACGCGCCGCTCGCCACGCTCCCGCAGGACGCGGTGCGGCCGCCGCGCGCGGTGCTCGACCGGCTCATGGACGCGCTGAGATAGGGGGGGCGCGGCGCTCGGGCGCGCCCGGGCTGGCCCGCCGGATGCTTCGCTGCCGCCGCGATTGCGTCCCGCCCCGACACCTCGCGCTCGCGGCCGGAGGCCCACCCGGGGTGGGTGCTCGCTCGCGGCCGCGGCGGCCCTGGCGGCCGTGCTCGCCGCGGCGCCGCCGGCGCGGGCGGAGGTCGCCGGCAGCGCGCCCTCGAGCGCGTCTTCGGGCCCGCCGTCGCTCGCGGATTTCGGGCGCAGCCTCGATCGGATGGGCGAGTGGGTCCACCTCCGGACGTGGGGCCGCGCCTGGCGCCCGGCGGGCGTCGGGCCCGGGTGGCGACCCTACTTTCACGGTTCGTGGACCTACACCGAGGACGGCTGGTTCTGGGTCAGCGCCGAACCCTGGGGCTGGGCCACGTATCACTACGGCCGCTGGCTCTTCGACGGGAGCTTCGGCTGGGTGTGGGTGCCGGGCCGCGTCTGGGCGCCGGCCTGGGTGACCTGGCGCTGGTCCGACGAGGCCGTCGGCTGGGCGCCGCTCCCGCCCTCCGGCGCACCGCTGCTGGCCTTCTGGACCTTCGTCCCGAGCAGGCGGCTGCTCGGGGAGCGCGTCGAGGACGCCGCCGTGCCGGCGAGCCAGGTGCCGGCGCTGCTCGTGCGCACGCGTGCGCCCGCCGGCGTCGCCGCGGCGGCGCGTCCGCCCGCGTCCCGCTCCGTCACTGCGCGTGCGGGATCCTGATCTGCGCTGAGCGGCAACGGGTTCGCGGGGGCTCCCTCGACAACCCGTGCGGGATTGTGGTTCCCTGTCGGGCCCATGTCCACCCCCGCCCCCCGCAAGATCCGCAGGATCATGGCCGCCAACCGCGGCGAGATCGCCATCCGCATCTTCCGCGCCGCGACCGAGCTCGGCATCGGCACGGTGGCGATCTACTCGGACGAGGACCGGCTCTCGCTGCACCGCTACAAGGCCGACGAGGCCTACCAGGTGGGGAAGGGCAAGGGCCCCATCGACGCCTACCTCGGCATCGACGAGATCATCGCGCTCGCACGCGAGAAGGAGGTGGACGCGATCCACCCGGGCTACGGGTTCCTCTCCGAGAACGCGGAGTTCGCGGAGAAGGTGGAGGCGGCCGGGCTCGTCTTCGTCGGCCCCACCGCCGAGATGCAGCGCCGGCTGGGCGACAAGGTCGCGGGGCGGAAGGCCGCCATCGAGGCGGGCGTGCCGGTGGTGCCGGGCACGCCCGATCCGGTCCAGCACGAGGAGGAGGCGCTCCTCTTCGCCAAGAGCCACGGCTACCCCATCATCATCAAGGCGGCGGCCGGCGGCGGCGGGCGCGGCATGCGCGTGGCGCGCGACCGGCAGGAGCTGGTGGACGGGCTCGGGGCGGCGCGGCGCGAGGCGCAGGCGTCCTTCGGCAACGCCACCGTCTTCCTGGAGCGCTACATCGAGCGCCCCAAGCACATCGAGGTGCAGGTCCTCGGCGACGCGCACGGCGGGCTCGTCCACTTCTTCGAGCGCGACTGCTCCATCCAGCGTCGCCACCAGAAGGTGGTCGAGTTCGCGCCCTCGCTGGCGCTCACGCAGGAGCAGCGCGAGGCGATCTGCTCCGCGGCGCTCAAGATCGCGGGGCTGGTGCGCTACCGCTCCGCCGGCACCTGCGAGTTCCTCCTCGACCGCGAGGGGAAGTTCTACTTCATCGAGATGAACCCCCGGATCCAGGTGGAGCACACCGTCACCGAGATGATCACGGGGCGGAACCTGGTGCAGTCGCAGATCCGCATCGCCGAGGGCGCGACGCTGGCCGAGATCGGCATCCCGGACCAGAAGGCGATCCAGATGCGCGGGCACTCCATCCAGTGCCGCGTCACCACCGAGGACGCGCAGAACGGATTCGCGCCGGACACCGGGACGCTCAAGGTGTACCGGTCGCCCGGCGGCGCGGGCGTGCGCCTCGACGCGGGCAGCGCCTTCGGCGGCGCCGTCATCACGCCGCACTACGATTCGCTGCTGGTGAAGGTCAGCACCTGGGGCCTCACCTTCCAGGAGTCGGCGCGCATCATGGACCGCTGCCTCCAGGAGTTCCGCATCCGCGGGGTGAAGACGAACGTCCCGTTCCTCGAGAACGTGGTGCGCCACCCCACCTTCCTGGCGGGCGGCTGCGACACCTCCTTCATCGACGCCCACCCGGAGCTGTTCGTCGCGCCCAAGCGGCAGGACCGCGGCTCGAAGCTCCTGCAGTACCTGGGCGAGGTGCAGGTGAACGGCGCGCCCGGCATCGCCTCGCCGCCCAAGGTGGCGTCGCTGCGCGACCCGCGCGTGCCGCGCGTGGACGTGAACGCGCCGCCGCCCAAGGGCACGCGCGACCTGCTGCGCGAGAAGGGGCCGGAGGCGGTCGCCCAGTGGATGCTGGCGCAGAAGCGGCTCCTCGTCACCGACACCACCATGCGCGACGCGCACCAGTCGCTGCTCGCGACCCGGGTGCGGGCCTACGACCTCCTGCGCATCGCGCCGGCGACGAGCCGGCTGGCGGCGGGGCTCTTCTCGCTCGAGCTGTGGGGCGGCGCCACCTTCGACGTCTCCATGCGGTTCCTGAAGGAGGACCCCTGGGAGCGGCTGCACCGCCTGTCGCAGGCCATCCCCAACGTCCTCTTCCAGATGCTGCTCCGCGGCTCGAACGCGGTCGGCTACACGAACTACGCCGACAACGTGGTGGAGGGCTTCGTCGGCACGGCCGCCAAGGCGGGCGTGGACGTCTTCCGCGTCTTCGACGCGCTCAACTGGACGAAGGGGATGGCGGTCGCCATGGAGGCGGTGCGGCGGAGCGGGAAGCTCTGCGAGGGCACCATGTGCTACACGGGCGACATCACCGATCCCAAGCGGGACAAGTACCCGCTGTCCTACTACGTGTCGCTCGCCAAGGAGCTGGAGCGGATGGGCGCGCACGTGCTCGGCATCAAGGACATGGCCGGGCTCCTCAAGCCGTTCGCCGCGCGCAAGCTGGTGAAGGCGCTGAAGCAGGAGGTCGGGATCCCGCTCCACCTCCACACGCACGACACGAGCGGCCTCGGCGGCGCGACGCTGCTCGAGGCGGCGCAGGCGGGCGTGGACGTGGTGGACGCGGCGCTCTCCTCGCTCTCCGGGCTCACCTCGCAGCCGAACCTGAACGCGCTCGTGGCCGCGCTCAAGCACACCGAGTGGGACACCGGCCTCGACGAGGACGGGCTGCAGCAGCTCGCGGCGTACTGGGAGACGGTGCGCGAGCACTACGCGCCCTTCGAGTCCGGGCTGAAGAGCGGGACGGCCGAGGTGTACCGGCACGAGATCCCGGGCGGCCAGTACTCCAACTACAAGCCGCAGGTGGCCGGGCTGGGCCTCCTCGACAAGTGGGAGGAGTGCAAGGACATGTACCGGAAGGTGAACCTGCTCTTCGGGGACATCGTCAAGGTGAC
>DASTGH010000078.1:0-3798 GCA_035719345.1 Anaeromyxobacteraceae bacterium | reverse complement strand
GCTCGAGGCGCTCGCCACGGTCCGCGCCAGGGCGCCGGGCGCGGCCCTGGCCGTGTTCGGTCCGGGCACGGACCGGGGCGCGGCCGCCGCGCTCGGCGTCCGGGGCGGGGTGGTGGCGCTGGGCGAGCTCGACCACGCGTCCGCGCTGGGGGTGGTGGCGGCCAGCGATGTCTTCGTGCGCCCGACCACCGCCGACGGCGACGCGCTCTCGGTGCGCGAGGCGCTGGCGCTGGGGCGCCCCGTGGTGGCGAGCGCGGTGGGCGACCGGCCGCCAGGATGCCTCCTCTTCCCGCCCGGCGACGCGGCGGCGCTGGCGGGGCGGATGCTCGACGCCGCGAGCGCGCCCGCGCCCCGGGCGCACCCGCCGCTGCGCGATCCGTTCGAGTCCCTCGTCGCCATCTACGGGGCCTTGACGGCTGCGCGCCCCATCCCGAGCGATTCCGCCGAGGGTGGACGGACCCCATGTTCCCCGGCGTGAGACCGCTCTCGGGCCGGGACATCGTCTGCTTCTCGAACGACTGGGACGGCGACCCGCTCTCGAAGACGCACATCATGCGCATCCTGGCGCGCGAGAACCGCGTGCTGTGGGTCAACTCCCTCGGCAACCGCAGCCCGCGCGTGTCGGGCCGCGACGCGCGCCGCGCCGTGAAGAAGCTGCGCGACGCCGCCAGCGGCCTGCGCGAGGTCGAGCCGAACCTGCACGTGGTCGCGCCGCTCTTCGTGCCCGCCTACGGCTCGGAGGCGGTGCGCGCCGTGAACCGGACGCTCGTCCGCTTCCAGGTGCTGCGCGCCATGCGGCGGCTGCGCATGCGCCGGCCCATCTCCTGGTCCTTCCTGCCCGCGGCTGCGCCGGTGGCCGGCACGCTGGGCGAGGACCTCGTCGTCTACCACGTGGTGGACGAGTTCTCCGCCTTCAGCGACGCCTCGGCGCACGTGGCGGAGCTGGAGCGGCAGCTCCTCCGGCGCGCGCACCTCGTGCTCGCCTCGAGCGAGAAGCTGGCGGCGGCCAAGGCGCGGCTCCACCCGCGCGTGGCGCTCGTGCGCCACGGCGTCGATCACGGGCACTTCGCCAGGGCGCTCGACCCGGCGACGCCCGTCCCCGAGGACCTGGCGCGGCTGCCGCGGCCGGTGATCGGCTTCTTCGGGCTCCTGGCGGACTGGGTCGACCTGGAGCTGGTGCGGGAGGTGGCCGACGCCCACCCGCGCGCCTCGGTCGTGCTCCTGGGCAGCGTCGTCGCCTCGACAGCGGTGCTCGCCGGCGCGCGCAACGTCCACCTCCTCGGGCGCCGCCCCTACGCGCTGCTCCCCGGCTACTGCCGCGGCTTCGACGTGGCGCTCACGCCCTTCCGGCTGAACGAGCTGGCGCTGTCGGCGAACCCGCTCAAGGCGCGCGAGTACGTGGCGGCGGGCCTGCCCAACGTCTGCACCGACCTGCCGGAGCTGCGGGCCGTGCCCGGCTGCACGGTCGCGCGCACCCGGGCCGAGTTCGTCGCCGCCGTCGGCCGCGCGCTCCAGGACGGCGGCCCGCGGCGCGAGCGCTCCGAGCTGGTGCGGGGCGAGGGATGGGAGGCGCGCGTGGAGGAGATCCGTGGACACGTGGCGGCCCTGGGCGGGAGGCGGGCGGCGTGAGCGACGCGATCATGACGTCTCCCGCGGCCTTCCCCGGCGGCGCCGCCGTGCGCGACGCCGGGCTCTCGCGCGCCGCCGACCGCTGGGGCCGGCTCGCCTACGTCGCGGCGCTCGGCTTCGTCGTCCAGCTCTACGCCAGCCCGGCCTTCTACTGGCCGGAGCTGTTCGAGCCGCTGCGGCTCGGCGTCGTCAGCTCGACGCTCTGCACGCTGGCCGTGGTCATGCGCCGGGTCACCTCCGGCGAGCGCCTGCGCATGGGCGGCCCGCCGGCGGCGTTCCTCTTCGCCTACGCGATGACCGTCCCGCTGTCGCTCGTCTGGACCATCTCGCCGCTGCGCACCCACGAGGCGATGGTGGACATGGCGAAGCTGGCCATCCTCTACGTGACGCTCCTCAACGCGCTCGACACGCCGGCGCGGCTGCGGACGTTCCTGGTGGTGGGCGCGCTCGCCACGCTGGCGCCGTCCGTGGGCGGCATCCAGCGCTGGCTCGACGACGACCGGCTGATCGAGGGCTACCGCACCGCCTGGCGCGGGAACTACGCCGACCCGAACCGCCTGGCCATGGGGCTCGTGCTCTTCCTCCCCGTCGCGCTGGCGATGGCCGGCGAGGTGAAGCGGCGCTGGGTGCAGGTCGCGCTGCTGGTCGCCACCGGCTGCAGCATGACGTGCATCATCCTCACCCACTCGCGCTCGGGCTCGATCGCCATGGCGGTCTCGCTCGCGCTCGTGCTGCTGCGCGGCCGGCGCAAGGGGCGCGGGCTCCTCCTCGGCGCGCTGGCGCTGGTCTGCGTCGTCTCGTTCGCGCCGCAGAGCTTCTGGACGCGCACCGAGAGCATCGCCGACTTCGAGGAGGACGCCTCCGTCGCCGGCCGCCAGCGCGCCTGGGAGATGCTGAAGGTGATCGTGGACGAGCGGCCGCTCTCGGGCGTGGGCGCGGGCGCGTTCATCGACGCCTGGGACCGCTTCGCGCCGATGCGCGCCGGCGGCCAGCACCTCATCGCCCACAACATCTTCATGGAGATCGTGGGCGAGCAGGGGCTGCTTGCGCTGGCGCTCTTCGGCGTCTTCTGCCTGTGGCTCACCGTGCGGCTGTGGCAGGCGGGCGGCGACGGGCCGGGGAGCACCGAATCGCGGGCGCTCCTCGCCGGCCTCTCCGGGTACCTCGTCTGCGAGCTGGTGAACGGCTACTCGCGGGCCTTCAACCTGTACGTCGGCTTCGCGGCCGCGGTGGCGGCGATCGTCCTCGCCCGGGCGCGCGCGCGGCTGGCGCGCGAGGCCGACGCGCCCTCGGTCGGGGCGGCGGCATGAGCGCGAGCGAGCCGGTCCCGGTGCTGATCTTCCAGAACCGCTTCCTGCTGGGCGGGCAGGAGCGGCAGACGGTGCTGCACCTCGGCTCGCTCGACCGCGCCCGCTGGGCGCCGGTGGTGCGGTGCCTCAGGCTCGAGGGCGAGCACCTCGACGACCTGGCGCGGCTCGGCGTGCGGCCGGAGGCGCTCGGCGTCCGGAAGCTGGCGCGGCCCGCGACCGCGCTGCGCGTGTGGCGGCTCGCCGGGGAGCTGCGCGCGCGCGGCGTGCGGCTGGTGCACGCGCAGGACTTCTACACGAACCTGGTGGGCTTCGCGGCCGCGAGCCTGGCCCGGTTGCCGTGCATCGTGACCCGCGTCGACCTGGCGCACGCGCTCGACGCGGGTCAGCGGGCGGTGCTGGCGGCCGTCTCCCGCGCCGCGGCCCGGGTCGTCGTCAACGCGGCGTGCATCCGCGAGGCGTGCCTGCGCGACGGCGTGGAGGAGCGGCGGGTGGTGGTGGTGAGGAACGGGCTCGACCTCGACGCGTTCGACGCCGAGGCGCGCCGGCCACTGGCCGCGCCCTGGCCCGCGGGCGAGGTGGGCGCCGGTCCGGTGGTGATGCAGGTCGCCAACATGCACCATCCGGTGAAGGGCCAGGACGTCCTGCTCCGGGCCTGGTACGAGGTGTCGCGGGCGCACCCCGACGCACGCCTGGTGCTGGTCGGCGATGGCGCGCGCCGGCCGGAGCTGGAGCGGCAGGCGCGGGAGCTGGACGTGGCAGCGAGCGTCGTGTTCGCCGGCCACCGCCGGGACACGCCCGCGCTCCTGGCCCGCGCCGACCTGGTCGTCTCCTCGAGCCGGGCCGAGGGGATCTCGAACGC
>DASTGH010000077.1:0-2526 GCA_035719345.1 Anaeromyxobacteraceae bacterium | reverse complement strand
TACGCCGGCCCTCGCCCGGGCCGGTGCCGCGGCGACCGGCGGGCGCCGGTGGCGCACGCGAGCTGGCGCGCCACCTGCTCGCGGAAGGCGGCGCGCATGGGCTCGAAGCGCGCCGGGTCGCGCTCCAGCGCCCCGAGCGCGCAGGCGACGGCGTCCACCGTGGCGAGGCAGTGCGGCGCCGGCTCCTCCCGCAGCGCTCCGTAGCTGCTCGGGACGTCGGAGGCGACGGAGAGGCGCGGCAGCGCGGCCAGCGTCGGGTTGCGCAGCAGCATGCGCTCGGCGTGGAACCAGGTGCCGTCCAGCACGAACAGCACCGGCGGCGGCGCGCCGGCGAGCTCCGCGGCCGGGCGCGCGCCCTCGCCCGGGAAGAGCAGCGCGGCGCCCGGGGCCGCCGCCAGCTCGCGTACCCGCGCGTGGCCCTCGAAGACGACGCCGCGGTGCAGCTCCGCGTTCCGGAGCGCGAGGCGGGTGAGCCGCGCGCTGCAGATGGCGAGGCGCGCCTCGCGCGGATGCTGCAGGAGGACGACCCTCGTCCGCGCCGCCGCCGGGGGCGCCAGCGCGCAGACGCACATCGCCTCGGGGCGGAGGCAACGCGGGCAGGTGGAGCGCACGGTCCTGGTCTATCATGCGCGCCGACGTGGTCGCCGCGCTCGTGCTCCTCGCCGCCGTGGCCTCGGCCGAGCCCGCGCCGGCGCACGCCGATCCGCCGCCCACCGCGCCCGCGGCGCCTGCGGCGCCCGCCGGCAGCGGCGAGGACGGGCTCATCGACCGCTCGCACGCGTTCGTCTCGCAGCACCTCGTGGACTCGGTCGCCTGGTTCGACCAGCTCTTCGCGGACGAGCGGAACGCGGACTTCCAGCGCAACGGCTCGTCGGTGCGGGTCCAGCTCGAGCTGAAGCCCGACACCACCGGCGCGGTCACGCCGCGCTTCGGGCTGCACCTCGACCTGGCGTTGCCCGGCCTCGAGGGCTGGTTCGACTCGCTGCGGCTGGTCGTGTACGCGCGGAGCCTGACGAACGAGGCGGTGGCGCCGCCGGAGGACCCGGCCGCGCCGCTCGCCGCGCCCGACGCGAGCGGCGGTCGCGCCACCGCCGAGCTGCGCTACGAGGTGCTGAACCTGCTCTTCTCGCACGTGGACGTGGGCGCCGGTCTGCGGGGCGACGTGCCGCCCGCGGCGTTCCTGCGGACGCGCTGGCGCTCCACGGTCCCGATCGGCCTGGGCTCGCTCGGCCGCTTCACGCTGGCCGGCTTCTACGACAGCGCGCTGCGGTTCGGCACCCTCGGCGAGGCGACGTTCGAGCGCCCGTTCGGCCGCCGCTTCCTGCTGCGCCTCGCCAACGTGGCCTCGGTGAGCGAAGCGCGCTCCTTCCTCGGCTTCGAGTGGCGCAGCGAGGCGTCCTTCACCTGGGCGCCGGGCGCGACCCGCGCCTGGCGCATCGGCGCCGGCGCCACCGGGGTGACGCGGCCGTTCTTCGAGGAGAACCTCTCCCGCGTCTTCGCCAGCCACCGCCGCGACGTCTGGCGGCGATGGCTCTTCTTCGAGATCGAGCCGGACGTCGAGTGGCAGCGCGACATCGTGACGGGGGCGCGGCGGACCGTGTACGGCATCGCGTTCCGCACCGAGATCTACTTCGACGGGACGTACGCGCTGGCGCCGGCGAGGTGAGTCGACGGCCCGGCGGACCGGCGGCGCTCAGGGGAGGAACCTGGCGCGGTCGGCCGCGGCCGGGACGCGGCAGGCCTCGAACCGGCCGAACACGCGGTAACGCACGCGCGCCACGGCGCGGTAGGCGGGGTCGAGGAGCGCCGGCGGGAGCCAGCGGAGCCACCAGCCGAGGCGCCACGGCCAGGCGAGGTGGCGCGCCCCGCGGAGGAAGACCTGGCTGCGCAGGTGGACGCGCCCGCCCTCGACCAGCACCACGGAGTCGAGGTCGCCCGGGATCTCCGGGTGCGCCGCCCGCAGCCGCGCGGCGGTCTCGCCCTGCAGCGGCGCGAACCACAGGCTCCGCTCCCGGTCGTGCGCCACGAGCCAGGCGACGGCCCGATGGCAGAGGCCGCAGACGCCGTCGTAGAGCACGACGGGGTCGGCGACGATCGGGGCGGAGCGCTCCATGACGGGCGTCGCGTGGAACGTAACCCGGCATCCGGTGCAGCCAGCGACGCGCCGCCGACCGCCCCAAACCGGTGCACATCGTTTCACCAGTAGAACTTCACGATCCGTGCCAACGCGCTGCGGCCGTCCATTTCACCGGCCCGCGCGCAGCCCCTCCAGCTCCTGCCACCGCGCGTACAGGCGGTCCACCTCCGCCGTCAGCTCCTCGAGCCGCGCTCGCATCGCCGGCACCGCGGCGCCGTCCCGCCGGTACGTCTCCTGATCGGACAGCAGCGCCTCGAGCCGGCCCTTCTCGGCCTCGGCCGCCTCGATGGCGGCCTCCATCCCCGCCAGCTCCCGCTCCTCGTTGAACGAGAGCTTCCCCGGGCGGCGGGCGCGCGCGGCGGTGGGCGCGGCCGGCTGGGCGCTGCCGC
>DASTGH010000076.1:0-19943 GCA_035719345.1 Anaeromyxobacteraceae bacterium | reverse complement strand
AGCACGCGCGCCCGCGGGGCCTCGCGCGGGAACGCCAGCGCCACGAGCGCCCAGAGCGGCCGCGCGCCCATGGCCGCGAGATCGGAGAGGTTCACCGCCAGCGCCTTCCAGCCGACCTCTTCGGGCGAGAAGCGCCCGTCGAAGTGGACGCCCTCCACCACCGCGTCGACGGTGAGGGCGAGGTCCTCGCCGCGCGGCGGGCGCAGCACGGCGGCGTCGTCGCCGATGCCGAGCACCACGCCCGCGCCGCCGCGGGGCGCGGCGCGCACGAAGCGCTCGATGAGCTGGAACTCGCCGGAGAGCCGGGAGCGTCGCGGCCGCGGCCGCACCGGAAGGTCCTAGCTGCCGACCGCGCTCTGCGCGGCGGAGGTGGCTGCGCGGGTCGGGCCGGCGCGCACCGGCAGCACGAGGGAGAAGGTCGAGCCGCGGCTCGGCTGCGAGAGCACGTGCACCTCGCCGCCGTGCGCCTCGACGAAGCTCTTCACGATGGCGAGCCCCAGCCCGGCGCCGCCGTACTCGCGGGTGGAGGAGCCATCCACCTGGTAGAAGACGTCCCAGACCTTGGAGAGGTGCTCGGGCGGGATGCCGATGCCGGTGTCGATGACCGACACCTCCACCCGGCCGCCGGGCGCCTCGCGCGCGGCGAGCGTCACCGTCCCGCCCGCCGGCGTGAACTTGACCGCGTTGGAGACGAGGTTGATGAGGCACTGCCTCACCTTCTCGCGGTCGCAGAACACCTTGGGCACCGAGGGCGCGGCCTCCACCCCGAAGGTGAGCCCCTTCTTGCGGCCGTGCGGCAGCACCGTGGAGACGGCGTCGCGCATGACCTGGGCGAGGTCCACCTCGGAGAGCACGAGCCGGACGCGCCCCGCCTCGATCTTGGTGATGTCGAGGATGCTGGTGATGAGCTGGAGGAGGTTCTCGCCCTTCTCCATGATGATGCCGAGGTACTCGCGCTGCTCGGCGGTGAGCGGCCCGCCCAGCCCCTCCAGCATCATCTCCGAGTAGCCGATGACGCTGGTGAGCGGCGTGCGCAGCTCGTGGCTCATGGTGGCGAGGAAGTTCGACTTGAGCCGGTCGAGCTCCTTCAGCTTGCCGTACGAGTCCTCGAGCTGCCGGTTCTTCTCCTGCAGCTCGCGGTAGCTCTCCTGCACCGCCTCGATGTGCAGCCGCGCGGTGAGCAGGTTCTTGTGCCCGCTGAAGACGAGCACGTCGAGCAGCTCGGCGAAGTGCTTCAGGATCTTCTCGGCGGTGCTCTGCGGCACCCGCCGGATCTTCTGCATGTACTGCGTGGCCAGGTTCGGGTCGAAGTCGCGCGAGATGCCGGTGAGCGTGGTGGGCAGCTGCACGAGGTCGTCCGGCACGAACGGCCCGAAGACGATGCGGCCGACGACGTCGCCCTCGTAGACGACCGGCTGCACCACGTAGCGGCAGCCCGAGAAGCAGTCGAAGGCGGTCGGCTTCGCCTCCTCCGGCACGGGATCGCCCTTCACCTTGGAGACGGTGGCGATGCAGGAGACGCGGCCGTCCGGCTTCTGCCAGATGTAGCCGCAGAAGTCGGCGTTCCCGACCTTCACGTCGACGAGCTTGTTGCCGTGGGCGTCGAACACCTTGATGCCCACCCGGTACAGCTCGGCGAACGACTGGCAGACCTCGGTGAAGCTCTTCCCGTCGAGGAGGTCGCCGAGCGAGACCTGCTGCTGCAGGACGGAGGGAGGCACGCTCACGGCGCCACCGCCCCCGCCGCGGCGAGCCGCGTGCCCTTCAGGTCCACGTGCGAGAAGATCTGCGAGAGGAACTCCCGTTCGGGGATGCGCCAGCTCCGGTCGAGGCCCACCTTCCGATCGAGCGAGCGGTACGTGAGCGTGAGCAGGAGGTGGAGCGTCTCCACCACGCCCTCGCCGCGGATGGCGACGGCCGGGACGACCAGCGGCTTCACGATCTTGGCGAGGTCGGCGATCTCGTCGTCGCCGCGGCACTCGGGGAGGTCGCGCTTGTTGAGCTGGAGGACGACCGGAAGCTCGCGCGGATCGAGCCCGTTCGCCTCCAGGTTCTTCAGCATGTTGTTCCAGTAGGCGAGCGTCGGCGCGGCCTCGGACCGTCGCGCGTCGGCCACGAACGCGATCGCGTCCGTGCCCTGGAGCACGATGCGCCGCGTCGACTCGTGCATGACCTGGCCGGGCACGGTGTAGAGCTTGAGCTTCACCTTCACGCCCGACGCCGAGCGGAAGAAGACCGGCATCATGTCGAAGAACAGCGTCCGGTCGTCCTTCGTGTCGAGCGTCATGAGACGCCCGCGGACCTTCGGGTCGATGCGGTTGAAGAGCGCCGAGAGGTTCGTCGTCTTCCCGGAGAGCGCCGGGCCGTAGTAGACGACCTTGAGCGCGATCTCGCGCGTCTCGTGATTGAAGGCGACCATCCGTCCTCGGGGCGCCGAGTCTATCCCCGGCAGCAAGCCCGGGTCCAGACGCCCGTGCACGCCCGGTGGGACGCGGTCGCACCCGTGCGGTCGACCGGTTTTCCGCGGATTTGACCCACCCGCGAGGTGGGTGTGGAATGGTGCGCCGTCGCGACCGGGCCAGCGCCCGCGCGGACGGCGACCGCGGAGCACATCGATCACAGGGCGCCTGCGGGGGCGCCCGTGAAGAGCCATGGACCTCTCTCCGGACCTCCCCGCCTCGGAGCGCGCCCCGACCGACATCGCCGCCAGGCTGCAGTGGCTGCTCCGCCTGCGCTGGGTGGTGATCCCCATCTTCGTCGCGAGCGACGTCGCGACCGACCTGCTCGTCGGGCGCCGCGCCTGGAGCGGCCTGGTCGCGGGCGGAGCGCTCGTGGCGCTGAACGGCGCCTCGGCGCTGCTCCTCGCCCGCGCCTGGGGCCCGGCCGCGCTCCTGCGCTGGGCGCGCATCGAGTCGGCCCTGGTGGTGGCGCTCCCGGCGTCGCTCACCCTGCTCCACGGCGACCCGTCGAGCCCGCTCCGCTACGCGGCGCTGGTGGGGGTGGTCGGCGCGGCGGTGGTCCTGCCGCGCGCCATCGAGGTGGCGCTCGTCGCCGCCTGGGCCTGCGCGGCGCTGGTGCTCGGCGACCTGGGCGCCCTCGGCCCCTCCGCCTTCGCCCCCGCCAGCGTGGCGCGCTGGGCGGTGGAGGCCGGCGTGGTGGCGACGGTCGCCTTCATCTCCGCGTACCTGCACGCCCTGCGCGAGCGCGCCGAGCACGGGCTGCGGTGCGCGCTCGCCGGGAGCGAGCGGGCGCGCCGCGAGTGGGAGACGACGTTCGACAGCCTCGAGGAGCTGGTGGTGGTGACCGACGCGCGCGGCGCCATCGTCCGCGCCAACGCCGCCTTCGCCGCCGCCGCCGGCGCGCGGCCTCGCGAGCTGCGGGGGCGCTTGCTCGAGGAGGCGCTCGCCGGACACCCCGAGCGCTGGTGGTCGGCGCTGGGGGACGGGCTGGTCGAGATCGAGGACCCGCGCCTCGACTCCACCTTCGAGGTGGCGGTGCGCCGGCTCGAGGACGGCGTGGTGCGCGTGGCGCGCGACGTGGGCGAGGGCCGGCGGCTGCACGCGCGGCTCGTGCACGCGGACAAGCTCGCGGCGCTGGGCGTGCTCGCCTCCGGCGTCGCGCACGAGATCAACAACCCGACCGCCTCGCTCAGCGGGAACCTGGGCGAGCTCCGGCGCTACCTGCATGCCTACGAGAGCGCCTTCTCCGAGCTCACCGCCATCGCCATGGAAGCGGGCCGGGCGGACCGCGTCTCGGCGCTGCTCGGCCGGCGGGAGGTCGCCTTCGCGCGCAAGGAGGCGCAGCCCGCGCTGACCGACTGCCTGGCCGGCGCCGAGCGCATCCGGCAGGTCGTCACCAACCTGCGCTCCCTCACGCGCCGCGATCAGGCGGGCGAGCCGACGCAGCTCGTGGACCTCGCCGAGGTGGTGGAGGCGGTGGCGAAGGCGGCCGCCTCCGACCTGCGCGCCGCGCAGGCGCGCGTCGAGGTGCGCGACCGCGTGGCGGTCACCGGCCACCGCGGCGAGCTCGTCGAGGTGGTGCTGAACCTCGTCGTGAACGCGATCCAGGCGCGCGACGGGGAGCGGCCGAACCTCATCGAGGTCGAGCTGCGGCGCGAGGGCGACGCGGCGCTGGTGCGGGTGGCGGACACGGGCAAGGGCATCCCGCCCGCGCACATGAAGCGCCTCTTCGAGCCGTTCTTCACCACCAAGCCGCCGGGCGAGGGGACCGGGCTCGGCCTGTCCCTGGCGCGCAGCATCGTCGCCGCGCACGGCGGGTCCATCGACGTGGAGAGCGAGCCCGGCGCCGGCTCGACCTTCACCGTCCGGCTGCCGGCGGCCGACGCCGAGGCGCGCGCGGCGGGCGTGCCCCGCGCCGCGCCCGCCCCGCTGCGCCCGACCCGCCTCTCACGCACCTGAAGCGCACAACGGAGGGAGGACCCGTGGACATCCCCGTGACCCTGCTGTACGGCGGCCTGAACGGCCTCGTCGTCACCCTGCTCGGCGTCAACGTCAGCCGCCAGCGCGGCACCGCGGTCGGCATCGACACTCCGCTCCCGGAGCCGCTGCGCCGGCCGGTGCGCGCGCACGGCAACGCCGCGGAGTGGGTGCCGATCGGCCTCGTGCTCCTGCTCGTCCTGGAGGCGACCGGCGCCGGGAACCGCTTCTGGCTCCACCTGCTCGGCGGCACGTTCTTCCTCGGGCGCGTGCTGCACGCCGCCGGCGCGCTGGGTCGCAATGCCTTGCAGGTGGCAGGCGCGGGGCTCACCTATCTGGTGCTGCTGACCATGGGCGTCTGGGCCGTCGCCTGGCGCTTCATTCACTACGGGGCGTAGCCGCCCCGGCCTGCGCCGCACCCTCCCACCAGCGCCGCGCCGCCGCCACGCTGCGCAGGAGCGGCGCCGGCGGCAGCGTGGCGAGGAAGGTGCGCCCGTAGCTCTTCGCCACGAGGCGCCGGTCGAGCACCGCGACGATGCCGCGGTCGGTGCGCGTCCGGACGAGCCGCCCGAAGCCCTGCTTCAGCGCCAGCGCCGCCGCGGGGACCGACAGCTCCGAGAACGCGTCGCGGCCCTCCGCCTCCAGGGCGCGCACCCGCGCCGCGACCACCGGATCGTTCGGCGGCGCGAAGGGCAGCTTGTCGATGACGACGAGCGAGAGCGCGTCGCCGGGGACGTCGACGCCCTCCCAGAAGCTCTGGGTGGCGAACAGCACCGAGGGCCGCTCCCGGAACGCCTCGAGGAGCTTCCCCTTGGGCCGCTCGCCCTGCAGCAGGAGCGCGTAGGGGAGGTCGGAGAGCGCCTCGCGCAGGAGGTTCATGCCGCGGGTGCTGGTGGACAGGACGAAGGCGCGCCCCTGCGTGACCTCGACGAGCTCGCGCACCGCAGCGGCCGCGGCCTCGAAGAAGGCGGGCGCGGACGGCTCCGGGAGCCCGTCCGGCACCACCAGCGCCGCCTGCCGCCGGTAGTCGAACGGGCCGGGGTAGACGGCCTCCGTCACGTCGAACTCGGGGGCGAGCCCGACCTCGCGCCGGAAGTAGTCGAGCCGGCCACCCGCGGCCAGCGTGGCGCTGGTGAAGACGGCCGTGTCCACCCGTCGGTACAGGCGGTCGACGAGCTCCTCGGCCACGTTCACCGGCGCCGCCCGCAGGAACACGCCGCGGCCGCGCAGCTCGGCGAAGTAGACGCGCGACGGCTCCTTCATCGCCGTCACCGAGGCGAGCTCCACCCGGAGCTCGCCGGCGCGCCGGGACAGGCCGGCGAGCAGCGCCTGCTCCGCCTCGGCGAAGACGTCGCGCACGTCGTCGAGCGCGGCGTCGAGCCGCGCCTGGTCCCTGGCGAGCGGCTCGAGGACGCGCGGGTCGAGCGGCACCTTGAGGTCGCCGCTCCCGCCGCGAGCGCGGGGCGAGGCGCCCCAGCGCGCGCCGCCGCGCAGCCCCTCCGCCAGCGCGCCGAAGAACCGCTCCGAGGCCTTGCGCAGCTCCCCGGCGCGCTCCTTCACCAGCGCCTGCAGGTCCGGCCGGTCGGCCACGGCCCGCTCCGCGTCGCGCGCCAGCTCCTCCATCCGCCACGACGACACCATGAGCCCGAAGTACTCGGTCGCGACGTCCTCCAGCGCGTGCGCCTCGTCGAAGACCACGGCCTCGTAGGAGGGCAGGACCTCCACGCCGGCGCGCGAGGTGCGCATGGCCAGGTCGGCGAAGAAGAGGTGGTGGTTGACGAGGACGACGTCGGCCGCCGCCGCCCGCGCCCGGGCCACGTTCACGAAGCACTCCTCGTAGCGCGGGCAGTCGCGGCCGAGGCAGGTCTCCCCGGTGGCGGAGATCTCGCGCCAGGCGCCGTAGGCGTCGGGGAGGTCGAGCTCGCTCCGGTCACCGGTGGTGGTCGACCGCGCCCACTCCTGCACCCCCGGCCAGAGCGCGGCCTCGGAGCGCGACTCGAACATGGGCCGCTCGGCGAACTTCGCGCCGCGCTCCAGGCAGTAGTAGTTGCCGCGCCCCTTGAGGTAGGCGGCGTGCACCTCGACGCCGGCCTTCCCGGCGAGCAGCGGCAGGTCGCGCGACCAGATCTGCTCCTGCAGCGTCTTCGTGGCGGTGGAGACGACGACCTTCCGGCCGGAGAGCGCGACCGGGACGAGGTAGGCGAGCGTCTTGCCGGTCCCGGTGCCCGCCTCCGCGACCAGGTAGCGGCGCTCGTCGAGCGCGCGCGCCACCTCGCGCGCCAGCGCCAGCTGGTCGCCCCGGTGCTCGTAGCCCGGCAGCGCGCGAGAGAGCGCGCCGTCCGGGCCGAGGACGGCGAGCAGCGCCTCGTCGCGCGTCACCGCGGCGCCCCGACGACGCCGCTCATCCGGAGGAGCGACCAGCCCACGGTCGCGGCGGTGGCCGCGAACGCGGCCGCCACCAGCGCGCGCCGCAGCCGCGGCGGGAGCTGGCGCGGCGGCTTCGTCCGCGGGAGCTGGGCCATGGCGATGACGGTGGCGCGCTTCACGACCTCGTCGCGCCAGCGCAGCGCCACCGGATCGCCCGGCCGCGCCTCGAGCGCGGCCCGGTAGCGGCGCCCCGCCTCGGCCAGCGCGTCGAGATCGGCGAAGCGCGCCAGGAAGGCGCGGTGCGCGGCGTCGTCCTCCCAGCGGCCCTGGAGCTCGGACCAGGCGGTGTCGATCTCGGCGGGGTCCATCGCGAGGCGGGAGTCTAGCGCGGAAAGGGACTCGCCCTCAGAGCGACACGGGTATCGGGATGAACGTCACCGCGAACAGGACGAGCGCCAGCACGGCCAGCACCTTGCGCTTTCCGTCGAGCGGCTCCTCGACGAGCGCCGACGGGTGATCGTAGCCGACCGCGAAGCGCGTCACCGCCCACCACAGGAGCCAGTTCCACGAGACGAACAGGCCCGCGCCGAAGAGGCCCCACGAGACGACCCGCGAGAAGGCGCGCGCGCGGCGGCGGCCGAGGAGCGCGTAGGTGACGTGCCCGCCGTCGAGCTGGCCGATGGGGATGAGGTTGAGCGTGGTCACGAACAGACCGATCCAGGCCGCGAAGGCGACCGGATGGAGGAACACGTCGTGTCCCGGCGGCAGCGCGCCCACGACCACCCGCTGCACCGCCCAGGTGACGAGGCTGTCGCCGAAGTGCTGGCCGCCCACCGACAGGCTCTCGCCGGAGAGCTGCGACAGCGCGAGCTGCACGAGGCCGACGTGCGGCGACTCGAGCAGCGCGTCGCCCACCGGCCGGACCTCCGAGTGCGCCAGGCCCCACGCCAGGAGCGGCAGGGCCACCACGAACCCGGCGAACGGCCCGGCCGCGCCGATGTCGAGCGTCGCCCGCCGCGACGGCAGCGCCGAGCGGATGCGGATGACGGCGCCGAACGTGCCGACCGGCCCCACCGGCACCGGGATGAAGAAAGGCAGCGTCGAGTCGACGCGCCAGGCCCGCGCCAGCAGGTAGTGACCCATCTCGTGGCAGAAGAGGATGCCGATGATCGACGTCGCGAACGGGAGCCCGGCGAGCGCGATGGCGCCGGCCTCGGCGGCGACCCGGGCGAGGAGGCCGCCGTCGACCGCCGGGATCTTGAACGCGGTCCCCTGCGCACCGGCGACGAGCGTCGTCACCACCGTGGCGAGGAAGAGCGCGACGTTGAGGTACGGGAACCGGTTCCAGGTGCGCGCGCGCGCCAGCGCCTCGGCCATCGTCACCCCAATCTAACCGCGCTCCGCCTTCCTAGCTGCCGCCGGCGCCGGGGGCGGCGAGCTCCTGCGGGGTCAGCTCGCGGATGGCGCCCTTGTCGACGGTGAGGAAGAAGAGCGGCTTCTGCACCTCGCGCCGCGCGTCGAAGGAGAGCTCGCCCGTCGCCCCGGCGAAGCCGCGGGTGGTGGCGAGCGCGTCGCGCACCGCCTCGCGGCTCGCCGCGCCGCCCTCGAGGGCACGCCGGAGGAGCCGCGCCGCGTCGTAGGCGCTCGCCTCCAGGATCGAGGGCGGGTGGTTGTACTTGGCCTGGAACGCGGTCACGAAGGCCTTCGTCTCGGGCCGCTCCGAGGCGGGGAAGAAGCCGTCCACGAAGATGGCGCACTCGACGTACCGGCCGGCGCGCTCCAGCAGGGCCGGGTCGTCCCAGCCGTTCGCGCCCAGGAGCTGCACGGGCCGGAGGTCGTCCCGCCCCGTCGTCTTCTTGATGCGCTCCACCTCGCGCGGGTCGCAGGTCTGGGTGACGACGTCCTCGACCGCCAGCGCCGGCGTGACGAGCGCCACGTTGCGGGCGAAGTCGGGGATGAACACCGCGTCGAAGTCGGTGACGGGCGGCAGCCGGTCGCGCAGCTTCTCGATCGCCTTGCGCCGGCGGTACGGGTCCGGCTCGTCCTTCATCACCGCCTTCACCGCCTCCGCGTAGTCCTGCCGCTCGTCGAGCCAGAGCTTCCCCACCAGGCTCTTCACGATGGGCGCGAAGGTGGTGCGGTCGAACTCGTAGCTCTCGGCGCCGCGCATCTCGGCGCCCCGGGCGTCGACCTCGTCCCAGAACGCCTGCGCCAGCTCCTGCCCGTAGGAAACTTGAGGGTAGAGCAGCGCGAAGCGGCGCATCCCCCGCCGCGCGATGGTGAGCTCGGCGAGCGCCTTCGCCTGCGCCTCGGCGGTGAGCATGTGGCGGAAGACCCACGGGCCGGCCGCCGTCACGTTCTCGGTGCGCGCCAGCGAGATGAAGGGCAGCCCGCTCTCCTGCGCCGCGGCGGCGGCGCGCGGCGCCTCCGCGTTCACCACGCCGCCCAGCGCCGCGATGGCGCCCTCGTCCGCGGCGAGCTCGTTCATCGCCGCCTGCGCGCCCTCCGGCTCGCCCTTCGTGTCGCGGACCACGAGCTGCAGCGCGCTCCCCTCCAGCGCCAGCGACACGCCCTGCAGGATGGCCTCGCCCCAGCCCTTCTGCTTCCCGCTGAGCGGGGCGGCCACGCCGATGGTGGTCGCGCGCACCTGGCTCCTGCGGGCGAGGCGGTCGGCGAGCGCGCGGGCGTCGGCGCCCCAGGGTGTCGTCGGCCAGCGCTCGGCCACCTTCTGCGCCGTGGCCAGCGCCGCCGCCTCGTCCTGGAGGTGGAGCTGGATGCGCGCCGTCTTCAGCGAGACGGCGGGCAGCACCGGGGAATCGGGCGGCAGCTCGCCCTCGAGCGCCTTGAGCTGCGGGAGCGTCAGCTCCCCGTCGACGAGCTCGACGGCCAGCGCCTGCTCCGCCTCGCGCTCCGCGCCCGGGACGAGCCGCGCCGCCTCCGCGTGCCAGCGCACCGCCGCGGGCCAGGCGCGAGCCGCCTCGGCCGCGGCCGCCGCCTGCCGCGCGGCGTCGGGCCGCTGCTCGGTGGGGAGCTTGTCGTGCAGCGTGGAGAGGCTCGCCAGCGCGTCCTTGGGACGCCCGGCCTCGGCCTCCGCCAGCGCCAGCTGGTACTTCGCCTCGGGCGCCCGGGGCGAGAGCGGGAAGCGCGTGAGGAGCTGCGAGAACGCCGCCCGGGCCCGCTCCGGGTTCTTCGCCGCCCGCCAGCGCACGCCCGCCTCGAAGAGGGCATCGCCCGACGCCGGCACGTCGCCGAAGCGGCCGGCGAGCGCCTCGAAGCGGGTGGCGGCCTCGTCCGGCGGCAGCCCCTGGCTCTCGCTCCGCACCCGCGCCAGCTCGCGCGACGCCTCCGCCTGCGCGTCCGCCGCGCTCATCTCCTGCCCGTTCACCACGACCCGCTTCGGGCAGGCGGCGAGCAGCACGAGGGACGCGAGGGCGATCCGGAACGGCGTGCGCATGGCAGAGTCCTACCGCGGCGGGCGGGGTGGGGAAAGCGCGCCTTTCGGTCCCTTGCCGCGAGCGGGGGGAAGCTCGCGTCAGCGCTCGCCCAGCAGCGACGCCACCTTGTCCCAGAAGCTGCGGGACTGGGGATTCGTCTTCTCGCCCGACAGCTCGGCGAAGCGCTCGAGCAGCTCGCGCTGCTCGCGGGTGAGGTGGGTCGGCGTCTCGATCGACACGCGGACGTGCTGGTCACCGCGCGCGCCGCCGCCGAGCTGGGGGATGCCCTTGCCGCGGAGCCGGAAGACCTTCCCGGTCTGCGTGCCGGACGGGATCTTGAGCGACACGGGGCCGTCGAGGGTGGGCACGTCGATCTGCGCGCCGAGCGCCGCCTGCGTCATGCTGAGCGGCACGTCGCAGAGCACCTCCGTCTCCTCGCGCCGGAAGATGGGGTGCTCGCGCACCTGGACGACGACGTAGAGGTCGCCGGGCGCGGCGCCCGGCTGCGGGGCGGGCTCGCCCTCGCCGCCGAGCTTGAGACGGGTGCCGGTGTCGACGCCGGGGGGCACCTTCACCTCCACCGTCGCGTTCTCCCGCTTCATCCCGGCGCCGCCGCACTCCGGGCACTTGTCGACGATGACCCGGCCCGCCCCACCGCACTGGTGGCAGGTGCGGGCGACGGAGAAGAAGCCCTGGGTGAGGCGGATCTCGCCGGCCCCGCCACACGTCGGGCAGGTGCGCGGCGAGCTGCCCGACTTCGCGCCCGTGCCCCGGCACGGCTCGCAGCGCACCGGCCGCGGGATCTCGATGCGGGAGGTGGTGCCGAAGGCCGCCTCCTCGAACGACAGCTCGAGGTGGTAGCGCAGGTCCGATCCGCGGGGCCGGCCGCGCGGGCGGCGGCCGCCGCCGAACATCTCCCCGAAGATGTCACCGAAGATGTCGTTGATGGTGGCGCCGCCGGCGCCGCCGAACGGGAACCCGCCCTCGAACGGGTTCTGCCCGTTCACGTGGCCGAAGCGGTCGTAGCGGGCGCGCTTCTCGGGATCCGAGAGCACGTCGTAGGCCTCGGACGCTTCCTTGAAGCGCTCCTCCGCGTCCTTGTTCCCCGGGTTCTTGTCGGGGTGGAACTGGTGGGCGAGCTTCCGGTAAGCGCTCTTCAGCTCCCCCTCACCCGCCTCGCGAGTGACCCCCAGCACCTCGTAGTAGTCTCTTTTTTGCACGTGCTTCCGCGAGGTTGAGGGTACGAGGCGGACGGCCGCCGGCAATATAACGCAGCGGTCGTCCGTGACAAACGCGCCCGGCCGTCACCGGGGCGGCAGGCGCTCGCTAGCCGCCGCCGCCGCCCTGCTGCGCGTAGATCGCGTCGGCGATGCGGTACGCCGAGCCCTCCAGCCGGACGAGCGCATCCTTGATCGCCGGCGGGTCGTTCGAGGGCAGGGTCTGCTTCAGCACCTCGAGGTCGGCCTTGATCTCCTCGAGGTCCTCGGGCTTGAGCGCGCTGGCGTATTCCTCGAGGCTCTTCTCCGTCGTGTAGATGAGCCCCTCGGCGTTGTTCTTGAGGTCGGCGAGCTCCCTCTTCGCCTTGTCGTCGGCCTTGTTCGCCTCGGCGTCCTTGATCATCCGCTGGATCTCCGCCTCGGAGAGGCCGGAGGAGGCGGTGATCCGGATCTGCTGGCTCTTGCCGGTGCCGAGGTCCTTGGCCGAGACGTGCACGAGCCCGTTCGCGTCGATGTCGAAGGTGACCTCGATCTGCGGGACGCCGCGCGGCGCCGGCGGGATCCCGACGAGCTCGAACCGGCCGAGCGTCTTGTTGTCGGCCGCCATCTCGCGCTCGCCCTGCAGCACGTGGACCGACACGAGCGGCTGGTTGTCGACGGCGGTGGAGAAGACCTGCGCCTTCTTGCAGGGGACGGTGGTGTTCTTCTCGATGATCTTCGTGAAGACGCCGCCGGCGGTCTCGACGCCGAGCGAGAGCGGGGTGACGTCGAGGAGGAGGACGTCCTTCACCTCGCCCTTCATGACGCCGCCCTGGATGGCGGCGCCGACGGCGACCACCTCGTCCGGGTTCACGCCCTTGTGCGGCTCCTTGCCGAAGAACCGCTTCACCACCTCCTGCACCTTCGGCATGCGCGTCATGCCGCCGACCAGGATGACGGTGTCGAGCTGGGCCGCCGTCATCCCGGCGTCGCGCAGCGCCACCTTGCACGGCTCGATCGTCTTCTCGATGAGGTCGCCGACGAGCTGCTCCAGCGTCTGCCGATCGATGGTCTCGGCGAGGTGCTTCGGGCCGGTCTGGTCGGCGGTGATGAACGGCAGGTTCACCTCGGTCTCGGTGGCGCTGGAGAGCTCGTGCTTGGCGCGCTCCGTCGCCTCCTTCAGGCGCTGCAGCGCCATCCGGTCCTTCTTCAGATCGATGCGGGTCTGCTCGAAGAACCGCTTCGACAGCCAGTCGATGAGCCGCTGGTCGAAGTCCTCGCCGCCGAGGAAGGTGTCGCCGTTCGTCGCCTTGACCTCGAACACGCCCTGGTTGAGCTCGAGGATGGTGATGTCGAACGTGCCGCCGCCCAGGTCGTACACCGCGATCTTCTCGGCGGCCTGGTCCTTCTTGTCGATGCCGTAGGCGAGCGCGGCCGCGGTGGGCTCGTTGATGATGCGCAGCACGTCGAGCCCGGCGATGCGGCCCGCGTCCTTGGTGGCCTGGCGCTGCGCGTCGTTGAAGTAGGCGGGCGTGGTGATGATGGCCTCGGTCACCGGCTCGCCGAGGTAGTCCTCCGCCGTCTGCTTCATCTTGGCGAGGACCATGGCCGAGACCTCGGCCGGGCTGTAGCGCTTGGCGCCGACCTCGACCCAGGCGTCGCCGTTCTCGTTCGGGACGATGCGGAACGAGGTGAGGCCGGCGGTGCGCTTCACCTCCTTGTCCTCGAACTTGCGGCCGATGAGCCGCTTCACGACGTAGACCGTGGCCTCCGGGTTGGTGATGGCCTGGCGCTTCGCGATCTGCCCGACGAGCCGCTCGCCGCCCTCGCTCAGGGCCACCATCGACGGCGTCGTGCGCGACCCCTCGGAGTTGGGGATGACCACCGCCTCGCCACCCTCCATCACGGCGACGCAGGAGTTGGTCGTCCCGAGGTCGATGCCGATCACCTTGCCCATGTTCGCCCCTTCACGACCGGTCCGATCCCGGCGCCCCTCCGGTCGCCCCCGCGACCTCGCCCCCCGCCTCGGTCACCCCGGGCTGCCCCTCGACCGCCGGCGCCGGCGGCGCCGGCGGCGCGGCCGCCACCACCACCGCCGCCGGGCGGATGAGCCGTTCGTGCAGGTGGAACCCGCGCTGCTGCTCCTCGACCACCGTCCCCGGCGCGGCGTCGGCGGTGGCGACGCTCATGAGCGCCTCGTGCACGCGCGGGTCGAAGGGCTGACCCTTGGCGGAGAAGCCCTTCACCCCGAAGCGCCCGAGCGCGTCCTCGAGCATGCGGCGGGTCATCTCCACACCGCTGCGCAGCGGGTCCTCCTGCGGCGCGGCGGCGAGCGCGCGATCGAGGTTGTCGAGGACCGGGAGGATCTCCTTCACGAGCCGCTCGTTGCCGTAGCGCTGGACCTCGTCGCGCTCCCTGGCCGCGCGCTTCTTGTAGTTCTCCAGGTCGGCGGCGGTGCGCAGGAGCCGGTCGTGCTCGTCCTTGAGCTGCGCGAAGACCTGGCGCGCGCGCTCCTGGCTCATGTCGAGCTCGATGCGGAGGCGCTCCACCTCGCCGGGCGCCGGCTCGCGCGCCGCCGGGAGCGGCGCCTCGGGGGGCGGGGACTCGCCCGCCGGTCCGCCGGCGGCGCCCTTCCCGCCGCGGCGCTCCACCGCCGCGAGCGCCTCCGCGAAGGCGTCCTCGAGCACGTCGGAGGAGATGCCGGGCCTGTCGTCCTGGGGCATGTGGGTGTCCGGGGAGCCGCGGCGGCGGGCGCCGACCCTTCGCGCCCGCGGGCGCTGACCCATTGTGTCACACGGCCCGACGCCGGAACAAGACGTCAGGTCCCGTCCGACCCGCCCGACAGCGCCCGCGAGATCTCACGCGCGGTGAGATCGACCAGCGGTATCACGCGCGCGTAGTTCATGCGGGTGGGACCGATGACGGCCAGCGTGCCGAGCACCTGCCCCCCACGTCCGTAGGGTGCGGCCACCACCGACACGTCGGGCACGGCCGCCAGATCGCTCTCCGCGCCGATGAAGATCTGGACCTCGCGCGCGCGCAGCACGCGATCGAGCACGCGCAGGATGCGGTCCTTCTCGGCGAAGGCGCGCAGGAGCGTGCGCGCCTTCTGCACGTCGGCGAACTCGGGCGCGTCGAGGAAGCTCTCCTCGCCGTCGACGAGCACCGCCGGCGCGGACAGCGCCGGGTCGCCGAAGCTCTTCTCGGCGAGCGCCAGCGCCTTGGCCACGAGCTTCTGCAGCTCGCTCTGGTCCTGGCGCATCTCGCCGAGGATGCGCTCGCGCAGCGTGGCGATGGGGCCCTGGCGCAGCTTCTCGTTGAGGTAGTTGGCGGCGCGCTCCAGCTCGGCCGGATCCGGCGCCGACTCGAGCTGCATGAGCTTGTTCGTGACCAGCCCGGCCTCGGAGACGAAGACGACGATGACCCGGTTCTCCCGGAGCCGCACGAACTCGATCTGCCGGATGGGATCCGACACCGGACCCGGCGTCGTCACCACGCCCGCGTGGTGGGAGAGGGAGTGGAGCACGTGCGCCGTCGACTCGAGGAGCGCGTCCACCCCCGCCGCATCGTGCGCCACCTTCTCGATCTGCTCGCGGTCGGAAGCCGCCGGCGGGCGCACCTTGAGGAGCGCGTCCACGTAGAGCCGGTACCCCGCCTCGGTGGGGATCCGGCCCGAGGAGGCGTGCGGCTTGGAGAGGAAGCCGAGCGCCTCCAGGTCGGCCATGACGTTGCGGATCGTGGCCGGCGAGCACTCGAGGTCGTGCCGGGCGAGGAGCGGCTGGCTGGCCACCGGCTCGCCGGTCTGGATGTAGTCCTGGACGAGCGCGCGCAGGATCTCCTTGGCGCGCTGCGGGAGGCCGGGGGCTTCGCCGACGGTCATCAATGCTTCTCGTCTTCGCTCAAGGCTCCTCGAGGTGGCGCTGCGCGACCTGCGCCAGCGCCGGGAAGCGGCCCCGGCCCAGCTCGCGCCAGCGCGCCTCGGCCCGCGCAGCGTCGCCCGAGACCCAGGCCACGAGCGCCGCCAGGTGGAGCCGCTCCTCCGGGTAGATGTAAGCGAGGCCGCGTCGGAACGCGCCGCCCTCGTCGGCACGGAGCGCCTCGCGGATCGCGTCGCGAGCCGCTGCCCGGTCGCCGCGGGCGCTGGCGAGCAGCGCCACGGCGTAGAGCGGCTCGGGACGGCCGGGATCGATGGCGCGCGCCGAGGCGAGATGCGCCTGGGCCGCCGAGAGGTACCCGTCGATGGCGTAGATCTCGGCCAGGTTCACGAGCGCCGCCTGCTGCTCCGGCGCCGGCCTGTGGGAGAGCGACTCGTCGAGGAGCTGGCGGGCCGCATCGAACCGCTCCTCGGCCGCGTAGCAGAGCGCGAGGTCGGAGAGGGCGGCGCCATCGGGGTCGCGGGCGAGGGCGGCCTCGATCTGCGACCGGGCGTCCGGGGCACGCCCCCGGCGGAGCTCGATCGCACCCGGGCCGTCCGGGTGGGCGAGCATGCCGACGAGTGGTACGCCCGTGGTGACGCGTGGCGTCGGGTCGGCCGCGCCGCCGCAGCCTACCAGAATCGCGAGTGAACTCGCGGCGATGAGCCGACCAGCACGCAAGAGAGAACCCGTCCGCCAGAGCCCCGACCGTGACCTTCCTGGGGCTTTGCCGCTGAGTCTAGCGACCGCCCCCCCAGCCGATCAAGGAACCGGCTCCGGGGACACGTTCGGGGTCCTCGCCCGCGACGGGCCCGGGCGCAGGCCGCGGCGCGCCGTTATCTTTGTCCTGCACCCGGGCGCAGCGTGGATCGGCGCGGGCGCGCCCTCGAGGTCACGCGAAGGGAGCGCGACTTCGACGGCGCGGGCGCGGCGAAGGACGGCTGGCGCCCGGGTGCGTCGTTTCCGCGGCGACCCCGCCCCGCCTCGCGTACCATGCCGACCCCCGTGAAGACCGTCGCGCGCGAAGAGGGCGCCCCGGCGCCGGCCGACCTCGCGGCGCGCCTCGCCGAGCGCGGCGAGGCCGACGTGACCGGGCTCTCGGGCGCGGCCCGAGCCTGGGTGGCGAAGGGGCTCGTGGGCCCCGGCCGCGCCCGCATCCTCCTCGCCGTCGCCGCCGACGAGGACGAGGCGGACGACCTCGCGCGCGACCTCGCCTTCTTCCTCCCGGGCGAGGCGGGCGGTCCGCCGGCGGTGCTGCGCGTGCCGGCCGACCCGGTGCTGCCCTACGACGACCTCTCCCCCGATCGCGGGCTGGAGATGGAGCGGCTGGCGGCGCTGGCGCGGCTCCAGCTCGACCCGGCGTCGGTGAAGGCGGTGGTCGTCTCGGCGCGCGGGCTCGCCCGGCGCGTCGTCCCGCGGCGCGTCCTGGAGGAGCACTCCGACCTCCTGGGAAAGGGCGCGACCGTCGACCGCGACGCGCTCGCGGCGAAGCTCGTCGCGCTCGGCTGGGCGCGCGTGCCGCTGGTGGAGGACCCGGGGACGTTCGCGGTGCGCGGCGGCATCGTCGACCTGTGGAGCCCGTTCGACGCGCGGCCGGTGCGCCTCGAGCTCTTCGGCGACGAGGTGGAGAGCTGCCGCGCCTTCGACGCGGAGTCGCAGCGGACGCTCGGCGACGTGGCCGAGGTGGTGCTCGCTCCGGCGCGGGAGGCGCTCTTCACCGACGCCGGCAAGGAGGCGGCCAAGGCGGCGGTCCGCGACGCGGCCGAGAAGATCGACCGGCCCACCTCGCGCGTGCGCGAGGTGCTCGACGCCATCGACGCCGGCGCGCCGTTCTTCGGGATGGAGGCGCTCCTGCCCGGCTTCCACCTCGGCGGGCTCTCCACCCTCCTCGACTACCTGCCGGAGGCGACGACGGTCTGGATCGACGGCGCCGAGCCGGTGGAGACCGCGCTCGCCGACCTGTGGGCCGAGCTCGGGCGCGAGCACGGCGCGGTGCTGGCGCGCGACGACCTGGCGCTGCCTCCCGCGGCCCACTTCCTCTCCCCGGAGGAGGCCGCCGCGCTCCTGGCGCAGCGGCGGCGCGTGCGCCGGCACGCGGTCTGGCTCGGGACGGCCGAGCCGGTGCGCTTCGGCTTCGCCGAGACGGCCGGCCTGCGCGGCGAGATCCAGGGCGCGCACGGCGACGAGGGGGCGCTCGCGCCGCTGACGCGCCGCCTCGAGGACTGGCGCAAGCGCGGGGTGACGGCGGTGGTGGCCTGCGGCTCGCGCGCCGCGGTCGACCGGCTCCGGCGCCTGCTCGAGGACCGGCGCTACGCCTCTCGCTTCCACGAGGGCGGCCTCCGCGCCCCGCGCGATCTCTACGATCCCGGCGTCCACGCCCACCTCGTCCTCGGCGAGATCACCGCCGGCTTCGTGGACGAGGACGCGCGGCTGGCGCTCCTCTCCGAGGAGGAGATCTTCGGCCGGCGCGTGCGCAAGAAGGCGCGCGCCACCCGCATCGAGAACGCCTTCGCCGCCGCCTTCCGCGACCTCAACGAGGGCGACCTGGTGGTGCACGTCGAGCACGGCATCGCGCGCTACCAGGGCCTCAGCAAGATGCAGATCCGCGGGGTGGAGGGCGACTTCCTCGTCCTCGCCTACGAGGGTGCCGACCGGCTCTACCTCCCCGTCTCCAAGCTGCGTCAGGTGCAGAAGTTCACCGGCGCGGCCGCCGAGACGGTGCGCCTCGACCGGCTGGGCGGCTCCTCCTTCGCGCTGCGCAAGGCGCGGGTGAAGGAGCAGCTGCTCAAGATGGCGGCGGAGCTCCTCGACCTGTACGCGGCGCGCTCGGCGCACGCCGGCTTCGGGTTCCAGGAGCCCGACGAGATCTACCGCGAGTTCGAGGCGGAGTTCCCCTGGGAGCCGACGCCCGACCAGCAGAAGGCCATCGACGACGTCGTGCGCGACATGCGCAAGCAGGGTGGCCGGCACCAGGGACCCATGGACCGGCTCGTCTGCGGCGACGTCGGCTACGGCAAGACCGAGGTGGCGATGCGCGCCGCGATGCTGGCGGTGCTCTCCAGGAAGCAGGTGGCCGTGCTCGTCCCGACGACGGTGCTGGCCGCGCAGCACGAGCGCACCTTCCGCGAGCGCTTCCAGGGCTACCCGGTGCGCATCGAGGCCATCTCGCGGATGAAGGAGGGGGAGGAGATCCGCGCGGTGCTGAAGGACGTCGCGGCCGGGAAGGTGGACATCGTGGTCGGCACGCACCGGCTCCTCGGCGCCGACGTCGCCTTCAAGGACCTCGGGCTCGTCGTCGTGGACGAGGAGCAGCGCTTCGGGGTCGCCCACAAGGAGCGCCTGAAGAAGCTGCGCAAGCTCGTGGACGTGCTCACGCTCACCGCCACGCCCATCCCGCGCACGCTGCACATGAGCCTGGCGGGCGCGCGCGACCTCTCCATCATCGCCACCCCGCCCGAGGACCGGCGCGCCATCCGCACCTTCGTCATGAAGTTCGACCCGGCGGCGGTGCGGGAGGCGATCGAGAACGAGCTGAAGCGCCGCGGACAGGTCTACTTCGTCCACAACCGCGTCCGCTCCATCGCCGCCATGGAGAAGTTCCTCACCGAGCTCGTGCCCAAGGCGCGCGTCGGCGTCGCCCATGGCCAGATGGGCGAGGGGCAGCTCGAGAAGGTGATGAGCCGCTTCTTCGGCAAGGAGCTCGACGTCCTGCTCGCCACCTCGATCATCGAGAGCGGCCTCGACATCCCCAGCGCCAACACCATCATCGTGAACCGGGCCGACCACTTCGGCCTCTCGCAGCTCTACCAGATCCGCGGCCGGGTCGGCCGCAGCCGGGAGCGCGCCTACGCCTACCTGCTCGTGCCGGCGCGGCGCCCGGTGACCAAGGACGCGCAGAAGCGGCTCGAGGCGCTGCAGAAGTTCTCGGAGCTGGGCGCGGGCTTCCAGATCGCGAGCCACGACCTCGAGATTCGCGGCGCGGGGAACCTGCTCGGCAAGGACCAGTCCGGCCACATCGAGGCCATCGGCTTCGACCTCTACGCCCAGCTGCTCGAGGAGGCGGTGCGGGAGCTGCGCGGGGAGGCGCCGAGGGAGGACATCGACCCGGACGTGCAGCTCCCCATCCCGGCGTTCATCCCCGACCCCTACATGCCGGACGTCCACCAGCGGCTCTTCTTCTACAAGCGCTTCGCCCAGGCGGCGAACGACGAGGAGCTCGACGAGGTGCGCGCCGAGATCGTCGACCGCTACGGCGATCCTCCCGAGGAGGTGGACGCGCTGCAGCAGCTCATGCAGGTGAAGGTGCGACTCCGCGCGCTCCGCATCCGCGCGCTGGAGGCCGGGCCGGGCCGGCTCGTCTTCACGCTCGGCGATGCGGCGGCGCTCGACCCCTTCCAGCTGGCGAAGAAGGTCCAGGGGAGCCAGGGCGCGCTGCGGCTCACCCCCGACATGAAGCTCGTGGCGCTGGTCGGGGCCGACGGCAAGCTCCGCCCCCCGCCGGCGGCGAAGCCGTCGCCGCGGCCGACGACCGCCGCCGGCAAGCTGGCGCGCGATCAGGCGGTGCGCGAGGCGGTGGCGAAGGCGGTCGCCCAGGCG
>DASTGH010000075.1:0-16166 GCA_035719345.1 Anaeromyxobacteraceae bacterium | reverse complement strand
GCCGCCAAGCCCTCGGGCGCCGGCGGCGGGGACGTGGCGGTCGCGTTCGCCCCCGATCGCCGCACCGGGGCGGCCATCGCCCGGGCCGCGGCGCGCGAGGGGCTCCTGGCGGTCCCGGTGCGCATCGGTGCGTCCGGGATCCGGATCGAGCGCGGCGTGGCGCCACGCCGCCGCGCCGCCGGGGCGCGGGCCCGCTAGGCTCTCTGCCCATGCTCGAGCTCCTCACCGACCCGAAGGCCTGGATCTCGCTCGCGACGCTCACGGGCATGGAGATCGTCCTCGGCATCGACAACGTCGTCTTCCTCACCATCCTCGCCGGAAAGCTGCCCCCGGAGCGGCAGCCTCGGGCGCGGCGCGTGGGGCTGGCGCTGGCGCTGCTCACCCGGCTCGCGCTCCTCTTTGGGATCACGTGGCTCATGGGGCTCACCCGCGACCTCTTCACCGTGCTCGGGCGCGGGATCAGCGGGCGCGACCTCATCCTCGGCGGCGGCGGCCTCTTCCTCCTCGCCAAGGCGACCCACGAGATCCACGACAAGCTGGAGGTGCACCACCCGGCCGAGGCCGGGGCCGCGGCGCGCCAGGGCGGGGCCGGCTTCACCGGGGTGGTGATCCAGATCGCGCTCCTCGACGTGGTCTTCTCGCTCGACTCCGTCATCACGGCGGTGGGCATGGCCCAGCACATCGAGATCATGGTGGCGGCGGTGGTGATCTCCATCGGGGTGATGCTGCTCTTCGCCGGCACGATCGGGGCGTTCGTCGAGCGCCACCCGACCATGAAGATGCTGGCGCTCGCCTTCCTCCTGCTCATCGGGATCATGCTGGTGGCCGAGGCGACCGGTCAGCACATCGAGCGCGGCTACGTCTACTTCGCCATGGCCTTCTCGCTCACGGTCGAGCTGCTCAACATGCGCGCGCGCCGGTCGCGCGAGGCGCCGGTGCGGCTGCACCACCGCTTCGAGGACGAGCCGCTGCCCTGGGGGACGCTGCCGCCGAGGCCTAGTGCACCGACGGTTGATCCTGACCCGACAGGTACGCCGCGGTAGCGCGCGTCCGCTGGCTCGCCTTGCCTCCCCGCGCCTTCGCCCGCCTCGTCGCGGCGCGGGCCCGCGACCTCATGGCGCGCCTCCCCTTCTCGGCGGCATCGCGCAGCATGTCGCGGCCGCGATCGAGGATGGCGGCGAGCGCACCGGCCACGAGGTTGCCCGGCGGCGTGTCGGGCGCCGAGGGGTGGGGCCGCGTCGGCGCGGCGCGCTTCGCCTGCGCCATGAGGTCGCCCAGGTCGCGCAGGTCCTTCGGCGAGAACGCCTTGCGCAGCCGCGGGAGGAGCTCCTGCTCCTCCTCCTTGACGTGGTGCCGCACGTTCTCGACGAGGACGGAGACCTTCGCCTCGTAGCGCTCGTCGCCGCGCGTCATCCCCTCCAGCTCGGCGAGCGTGAGCTTCACGAGGTGGTGCTCCTCGAGCGCCTCGAGGACCTGGTCCTCGGCCGATTCCGCCGCCCGGCGCAGCGACGGGTAGAGGATCGCCTCCTCGATCACGGCGTGGACCGAGAGCTCCCTCGTCATCTCGCGGACCAGCCGCCGCATCTCCGCGGCCTTCTCGGCGCGCGCCGCCCGCTCGAAGGCCTTGAAGAGCCCCTCGACGGTGCGGTGGTCCTTCTTCACGAGCTGGATGGCGTCCACGGCGCGTCCTCCTCGCCATGACGCTTCGCATCGGCGGGCTCCGCCGCAAGCTAGCGCGCGGCGCGCCCCGCCGCCGCCTCGCGGATGAGCTCCTGGAGGCGGCCCAGGGCGAGGTCGAGCGTCTCCAGCGACGGGCCGAACGAGAACCGGACGTACTGCCGGAAGCGGGAGGCGGCGCGGCTGCGCCGCTTCCCCGGGTTCACGTCGAAGAACTCGCCCGGGACGCAGATGACCTTCTTCTGGAGCGCCGCGCGGAAGAAGCCCATGCCCTCGTGGAGCGGCGGCGGCAGCCCCGCCACCGAGCCCCACACGTAGAACGTGCCGTCGGGCGCCCGGTCGGTCCGGATGCCCATCGCCTCGAGCCGGCGCAGCATCCGGGCGCGCTTCTCGCCGAAGGCGCCGTGGATGGCGTTCGTCTCCGCCACCACGTGCGCCTCCTCCAGGAGCGGCACCGCGGCCCGCTGCAGCGGGCGCGAGCCACCGCCGTCGAGGAAGGAGCCGGCGCTGCCCACCGCCTCGATGACGGAGCGCGGCCCGACCGTCCAGGTCACGCGCCATCCCGGGTAGCGCCAGTTCTTGGTGAGCCCGTCGAAGAGGACGACCGGGTCCTCGTTCACGTCCTCGACGTAGCGGGCGGCGCTCTCCACCGGCAGGCGGCCGGGCGCCCCCGTCCAGACGTAGTGCGAGTAGAACTCGTCGAGGAGGAGCGTGCAGTCGAGGTCGCGCGCCACCCCCACCCAGCGGGCCAGCTCCTCGCCCTGGACCAGCTTCCCGGTCGGGTTGCAGGGGTTCGAGGCGAGGAGCGCCGAGAGGCCGCGGCCCGCGATCTCGCGGCGCAGGTCCTCGGCGGTGAAGGCGTAGCCGCGCTCCCCCTCGAGCAGGATGGGGATGGCGGTGAACGCCTTGAAGATGTCGAGCAGCTCCTCGTAGGCGGTGTAGTCGGGGAGGAAGTGCCCCAGGTTCACGTGGCCGAGGCTGGCGGCGGCGCGGGTCAGCGCGGCGCGGCCGCCGCCCGAGACCGCCACGTTCTCGGCCGTGTACTGCGAGGGCAGACCGCGCCGGTAGAGCCGGTTGTAGAGCGATGCGATCGCCTCGCGCAGCTCCCAGATGCCGGCGACCGGGGCGTACTCCTGGTCGTCGACCTCCACCGCCACCGCGTGGACGCGCGGTGGGGCGCCCGGCAGGTCGCCCGTCTCCGGCTGACCCTGGCCGAGGTTGCACCAGGTGCGGTCTCGCGGATTGAAGCCGAGCTTCGTCGCCTCGGTGGTGACGTAGATGACGCCGGTGCGCGGGACGGTGCGGAAGGCGCTGGCGTGCTGGGCGGTGTCGTCGTTCACGGGGCGAGGAGAGTAGCACGCGCTCGCCGCGGAGGCGTGCCGCTAGGACTCGAGCGCCTTCTCGATCCGCTCCCGGACGCCGTCGCGCAGCTTCGCGATCGCCTGCACCTGCGCCCGGCCCTGCGCCGCGCGCGCGGCGTCGGTCGGCACCGGCTCGAGGATGCGCAGCACCAGGTTCGTCGGCCGCACCCAGGGCCCGCCCTTGGGCATGCCCTGCGCCGAGCCGGAGACCGCCAGCGGCAGGATGGGGACGCCCGCATCGACCGCCAGCTTGAAGGCCCCGGCCTTGAACGGCAGCATCTTGCCGTCCCGGGAGCGCGTCCCCTCGGGGAAGATCATGACGTGCATCCCGTTCTCGAGGTAGCGGCGCGCCTTGTCCATGACCTTCTGCGCGCTGGCAGCGTCGCCGCGCTCGAGCGCGATGTCGCCCACCATCGCGAAGCACCACCCGATCCACGGGATGCGGAAGAGCTCCTTCTTCGCGATCCACTTCATCTCGTGCGGCAGGTTGGAGATGAGGAAGATGTCGAGGAACGACTGGTGGTTCGAGACGACGACGTAGGGCCCCTTCGCCTCCGGCCACGCCCCCTCGATGCGGATGCGCCAGAACGGGAAGCTGCGGGACACGAACGCCGCGCACAGGCGCAGGAGCCGCCCGGCGGCGGCCCGGTTCTTGTCGAAGGGCCAGGTCACCGCCAGCGTCAGCGCGATGAGCGGCGGCCAGATCGCGATGGCGGTGAGCGAGGCCGCGTAGGCGAGGACGGCGACGACCGGGACGATGATCTTCACGGGGCCGAATCTACCCGATCCGGCTCGAACCCGTTCCTAGACCACCGGGCGCCGCAGGTGCCAGCGCGTCCGCTCCTGGAAGAGCTCGGCGACGGCGAGGACGCGCCCGTCGCCGAGCGGCGGCCCCGCGATCTCCAGGCTGAGCGGCAGCCGCTCGGGCTCCACGAAACCCATGGGCACCGCGGCGGCGGGGAGGCCGAGCAGGTTCCCGGCGAACCGCATCACGCCGCCGCCCGCCTGAGGGAGCGGGTCGTCCACGAGCGGCGGCAGGATGGGCGAGTTCGGCGCGACGATGACGTCGAATCTCTCGAAGAACCGCGCCATCTCCGCCTGCATGACGCGGCGCACGGCCTGCGCCTTCACGTAGTCGGTGGCGAGGGCGTCGGAGCGGTAGACGGCGGCGCCGTGCGGGCTCTGATGGAGGGGATCGGACAGCTCGCGCGTGCGCCCGGACTGGATGAGGCCCTCGAAGGCGACGTAGGCCTCGGCGCCGAGGATGACCGTCGCGGCCGACTGCCACGGCAGCTCCGGGAGGGCGGCGCGCTCGACGCGAAGGCCCGCCGCCCGCAGCACCCCGATCGCCTCGTCGTAGAAGACGGGCACGGACGGGTGGACCGGGAACTCGGTGGGCACGTCCAGCACCGCGGCGCGCAGCCCGGCCAGCGCCGCGTGCGCGGGCGTGAGCGCGCGCCCGGGCGCGATGGAGCTCGGATCGAGCGGGTCGAGCCCGGCGAGCGCCCCGGCGACGAGCGCGCAGTCGGCCGCGGAGCGCGCCATGGGGCCGACCTTGTCGAAGGTGAACGCGAAGGGCATGACGCCGTGGCGCGAGAGGAGGCCGTAGGTGGGGCGGAGGGCCGTCACGCCGCAGAACGCCGCGGGGCAGAGGAGCGAGCCGACCGTCTCCGTCCCGAGCGTGAAGGCCGCCAGGCCGGCGGCCACCGCCGAGGCGGCGCCCGACGAGGAGCCGCCCGCCCAGCGGGTGATGTCCCACGGCGTGCGGCACGCGCCGTTGAGCGACGCGCTCGCCCAGGTGACGCCGAGCGCGCCGGCGAGCTCGACCATGGAGAGCTTGCCGAGGAGCACGGCGCCGGCGGCGCGCGCCCGTGCCACCGCCGTGGCGTCGGCCTCCGGCACGCGGCGGGCATAGGGCCGCGCGCCGAAGGTGGTGCGCACGCCCTTCGTGTCGAAGACGTCCTTCACGGCGTAGGGGATGCCGTGCAGCGGCCCGCGCCAGCGCCCCGAGGCCGCCTCGGCGTCGGCCCGCCGCGCCTGCTCGCGCGCCAGCTCTCCCGTGACCGTGATGAAGCAGTTGAGCTTGGGCGCCACCCGCTCGATGCGCGAGAGGTGCGCCTCGGTGAGCGCGAGCGACGTGAGCTCGCGGCGGCGCAGCCGCCTCCCCAGCTCCGCGACGCCGAGCCCGAGCACCTCGTCGGCCACCATCAGCGGCCCCAGCTCGCGCGGAAGACGACCGCCGGCTCGATCCCCTCGGCCAGCCGGAACTCGCGCAGGTCGTCGAGCTGGAGCGCTCTCCCGCGCGATGGCGCAGGCGCGGCCGCCTCCGGCATGGGCGCGATGGGCGCCGGGGCGGCGGGCGGCACGTTCTGGGGCGCGCCGCTGCACGCGTCGAGCGCCGCCGACGCAGGCAAGGCGAGGACGCCGAGGAGGAAACGCCGGCGGCTGCCGCCGGGTCGGGCATGGTGCACGCGAGACATCGGGCCTCCGCGTGGAGCCGCTCCCTGCGCGGCCGAGCCCTGCTCGCGTCGACGGACGCCCTCCACGAAGCGCCCGTCCCGAATCGAGGACGGCATCTGACACGAACGCGCGGGCGGAGTCCATCCCGCCGGCGCGTTATCTCCAGGGCGTGCCCGAGCTCCCGGACATCGAGGCGTACGTGGAGGCGCTGCGGGAGCGGGTCCTCGGCGAGCCGCTCCAGGGCGTCCGGCTGGCGAGCCCGTTCCTGCTGCGCACCGCCGACCCGCCCATCGCCGAGGTCCGCGGCCGGCGGGTGGTCGGCGTCCGCCGCCTGGGGAAGCGCATCGTGCTCGACCTCGAGGGCGACCTCCACCTCGTCCTGCACCTCATGATCGCGGGCCGCCTGCACTGGGCGGACGCGGGCGGGAAGAAGCCCGCGCGCGCCGGGCAGGCGCTCGCCACCTTCGAGTTCCCGCGCGGCGCGCTGGCGCTCACCGAGGCCGGCTCGAAGCGGCGCGCCGCGCTCCACCTCGTCCGCGGCGAGGAGGCGCTCTCGGCGCTCGGGCGCGGCGGCGCGGAGCCGCTCTCGCTCGACGCGGCGGCGTTCCGCGAGGTGCTGCTGCGCGAGAACCACACGCTGAAGCGGGCGCTGACCGACCCGCGGCTCTTCGCCGGGATCGGAAACGCCTACTCCGACGAGATCCTGCACCGCGCCCGGCTCTCGCCCGTGAGGCTCACCTCGCGGCTCTCCGACGACGAGGTCGCGAGGCTCCACGCCGCCACCCGCGACGTCCTCGCCGGGTGGACGGAGCGCCTGCGCGCCGAGCGCGCCGGGGGTTTCCCGGGCAAGGTGACGGCCTTCCGCCCGGAGTTCGCGGTGCACGGGCGCCACCGGCAGCCGTGCCCGGACTGCGGCGCGCCCATCCAGCGCATCGTCCAGGGCGAGCACGAGACGAACTACTGCCCGCGCTGCCAGACGGGCGGGCAGATCCTCTCGGACCGCTCGCTGGCGCGGCTCCTGAAGGAGGACTGGCCGCGCACGCTCGACGAGCTGGAGGGCCGCGCCGGGCTGGGACTCAAGGTCAAATGACCCCGTTTGCGCCCTTGATCGGGCGCAGGCGCAACGATCGCGACACGGCACGCAACGCCGCGGATCTGCTCGCGACGCAGCGCGTAGTGCCAACGGCGCCCGCGGCCGCGGGGTCGCCTTGACACCACCCGTGCGACTGCGGTTTTGTGCCCCCGCTCCCACTTGCCTCTCGAGCGGGCAACCGCACTCACCACGAGGGTTTTCCCATGGCCACCGACGCGAAGTCGCCCCGGGGCGGCAGCCCCGACGCTCCGAAGAAGAAGGTCCGCCGCGAGGACGCGCTCGCCTATCACTCGAGCGGCCGCAAGGGGAAGATCGAGGTCGTCCCCACGAAGCCCTGCGCCACCGCACGCGACCTCTCCCTCGCCTACAGCCCGGGCGTCGCCGAGCCGTGCCTCGAGATCGCGAAGGACCCCGACCTCAGCTACACGTACACGGCGCGTGGAAACCTGGTCGCGGTCGTCTCCAACGGCACGGCCGTGCTCGGCCTGGGGGACATCGGCCCGCACGCCGGGAAGCCCGTCATGGAGGGCAAGGGCGTCCTCTTCAAGAAGTTCGCGGACATCGACGTCTTCGACATCAACGTCGACGCCAAGGAGATCGATCACTTCTGCACGGTGGTGAAGGCGCTCGAGCCGACGTTCGGCGGCATCAACCTCGAGGACATCAAGTCGCCGGAGTGCTTCGTCATCGAGGAGCGCCTGAAGAAGGAGATGCAGATCCCGGTCATGCACGACGACCAGCACGGGACCGCCATCATCTCCGGCGCCGCGCTCCTCAACGCCCTCGAGCTCGCCGGCAAGAAGATCGACCAGGTCCGGGTGGTCGTCTCCGGCGCCGGCGCGTCGGCGATCGCGTGCACCAAGTTCTACCTCTCGCTCGGCGTCAAGCGCGAGAACGTGCTCCTGGTGGACACCAAGGGCGTCGTGTTCAAGGGCCGCACCGAGAACATGAACCCCTACAAGCAGGAGTTCGCGGCCGACACGAAGCGCCGCACGCTCGCCGACGCGATGGAGGGCGCCGACGTCTTCCTCGGCCTCTCGGGCAAGGGGCTCGTCTCCCAGCAGATGGTGCAGTCGATGGCGAAGGACCCCATCGTCTTCGGGCTCGCCAACCCCGATCCCGAGATCACGTACCCCGAGGCGAAGGAGGCTCGCCCCGACGTGATCATGGCCACGGGCCGCTCCGACTATCCGAACCAGGTGAACAACGTCCTGGGCTTCCCCTTCATCTTCCGCGGCGCGCTCGACGTGCGCGCCAAGGCCATCAACGAGGAGATGAAGATGGCGGCGGCGCGCGCGCTGGCGCGGCTCGCCCGGGAGGACGTGCCCGAGGCGGTGGCGGTCGCCTACGGCGGCGAGCAGTTCCAGTACGGGCGCGAGTACATCATCCCGAAGCCGCTCGACCCGCGCGTGCTGCACTGGGTGGCGCCGGCGGTGGCGCAGGCGGCCATGGACAGCGGCGTCGCCCGCCAGAAGATCGACATGGACGAGTACCGCGAGCGCCTGCACAAGATGCAGAGCCGGTCGCACACGGTGATGAGCTCGATCTTCGTGCAGGCGCGCAAGAAGCCGGCGCGGATCGTCTTCGTCGAGGGACACCACCCCAAGATCCAGCGCGCCGCCCAGATCCTGAAGGACGAGGGCATGTGCGAGCCGATCCTGCTCGTGCTGGAGACGCCCGAGAAGATCCGCTCGCTGCTGGAGGAGGCCCACATCGACGGCCTCACCGAGGCGAACTTCGCGAACCCCATCACCAGCGAGCTGCGGCCGGCCTTCGCCGAGCGCCTCTTCGAGCTGCGCGGGCGCCGCGGGATCACGCGCGAGGAGGCGACCCTGCGCGTCCGGCAGCGCGCCTCGTTCGGCTCGATGATGGTGCACGAGGGCCACGCCGACGGCCTCATCACCGGGCTCACCACGACCTACCTCGACGCCATCCAGGCGCCGCTCCAGATCATCGGGACGCGGAGCGGCCAGCGCGCCGCCGGCGTCTACGTGGTGGTGACGAAGGATGACTTCCTCTTCTTCTCCGACTGCACCGTCCACCTCGATCCGACGGCGGAGGAGCTGGCCGGCATCGCCGTCGCCACGGCCGACCTGGCGAAGCGGTTCGACGTGACGCCGCGGGTGGCGATGCTCTCCTACTCGACCTTCGGCGGCGGCAAGGGCCCGAGCCCGAAGAAGGTCCGCGACGCGACCGAGCTCGTCCGCAAGCTGCGGCCGGACCTGCAGGTGGACGGCGAGATCCAGGTCGACATCGCCATGAACGAGGAGACCCTGAGGGGCGAGTTCCCGTTCTCCCAGCTCAAGGACCGGCCCAACGTCCTCGTCTTCCCCAACCTCGACGCGGCCAACGTCTCCTACCAGCTCCTGCACCGCCTCGGCGCCGCCGAGGTCATCGGCCCCATCCTGCTGGGGATGGAGAAGCCGGTGAACATCCTGCAGATGAGCTGCGACGTGCAGTCGATCGTGAACCTCGCCGCCATGACCGCGCTCCGCGCGCAGGGCGAGGCGTTCGCCTACTGATCGCGGCGCGGGGGTTCACGCCGCGGCCCGCGAGGCGCACCCTCCCGGTGGAGGGTGCGCCATGCCGGAGAAGAAGACGATGAAGCGCGCGCGCAAGGCGAAGCGCGCGGGGAAGGCCGCGACCACGCAGGCGGGGGCGTTCGTGGGCGAGGAGATGCGCCACAAGAAGCGCGGCAAGCACCCGGTGAAGAGCCGGAAGCAGGCCATCGCCATCGGGCTCTCCAAGGCGCGGCGCGCCGGCGTCAAGGTGCCGCGCAAGCGCGCCTCGCGCGGCAGGGGGGCGAAGCGCTCGTCGGGTGGGCGCTCGCGCAAGCGCGCCTAGGGCCCGAGCCCGCCGCCTACAGCGCCAGGCGGAGCCCCACGCCGAGATCGAAGGTCCCGGGGTGGAGCACGAAGGTGCGCCCGCCGAGGTCGAACGTGCCGCCGAGGCGGAACTCGCCGCGCTCGTCGCCGAGGCGCACCTGCCCGGAGAGCTCGAGCGTGAGGTAGGTGAGCAGCAGGGTGGAGACGTCGAGCCGGGTCACCCCGGAGCCGTCCGACAGGTTGGCGATGGCGGAGAGGACGAACGTGGTCTGGTTCCACGAGCCGGGGCGGGGCAGCACGCCGTACGCGCCGAGGTAGGCGCGGCCGACGTAGAACGGGGCGAACGCGCCGTTCACGACGAGCGTCGGGTAGATGGCGGGGTCCTCGTAGCCGACGCGGTTGTAGAAGCCCTCCAGGCCGACCTCGAAGTTGTCCTCGTCCGAGTACTTGTGGGCCCAGCGCACGCCGGCCGTCACCTGCGGCGTGAGGCCGGACGGCTCGTAGGGAGCGAAGGCGCCGGGGGAGACCTCCTGGTAGAGCGGCAGCTCGCTCCCGGTCTTGAGCGCCGCCTCGCCGTACAGGTCGACCTCGGAGAAGCCGCCCGAGGCGTCCAGCGCGAAGCGCGGCCGGTGGCCGCGCTGCACCACCGCACCGAGCCCGATCTCGGAGGCCCCGAGCACGATCTCGGCGCGCGCGGCACCGCCCACCCCGCCGAGCTGCTGGCTCGGCGTCGGCGACGGCTGCGCCGAGGGATCGAGCGCGCCGGTCGCCGCGGAGGTGGTGAGCGGCTCGAGGATGGCCATGGCGTGCAGGTTCCAGCCGAGCCGCTCCCAGGGCACGTGCACGCGCGCCAGCGCCGTCCCCGTGCGCTGGTCGAAGAGCGCCAGCGGATCGCGGCGCACCGCGTGCAGGTAGTCGGTGGGATTCCAGAACCGCCCGGTGCCCCACTTCACGTGCTGCTTCCCCAGCGTGAGGAAGGCGACCCGCTCCACGTCGAAGCGGAGCCAGAGCTGGTCGAGCAGCACCTGGGTGACGGGCGGGGGCGCCGTGCCGAAGGGGCCCGTCGCGTTCGGATCGATGGTCGGGTCGTACTGCATCCGGCCGAGCACGAACCCGCGGATGCGATCGGTGGGGCGCGCGTCGAGGTAGACGTCGAGGAGCGAGGGCGCGGTGAAGGTCCACGAGGACGGTGGCTCGCCCTGGCGCGCCGAGAGCGCGGAGCGCAGGTAGAGCAGGCCGCCGATGGCGAGCGGGTTCTCCGTGGCCGCGAGCTTCGCGCCGACGCGGTCCTCCTGCCCGGGGGGAGCGCGCCGCGGCTCCTCCGTCCCCGGCTGCGGGGCCGCCTCGCCGCCCTGGGGCTTCTCGGCCGGAGGAGGCGGCGGCGTGCCGAACAGGTCCTCCTCGCTGGGCCGGTCCTGGGCGAGGGCGACGGCGGGCAGGAGGAGGGCGAGGACGAGGACTCTCACCTGCTCTTCGCCTCCAGCCATGCCTTCGTGAACATGTTCTCCGAGAGCGGCCTGAGATCGACCTGCCGGATGAGGAGCAAGGTCGAGTTCGCCTTCTCCACCTCGTCGTAGATCCGCATCTCCTCCGGGAACCACACGTCCGCCTTCTTCGACTCCGAGTAGATCCTCTTCCACCTCGGGTAGTAGCTCGTCCGCATGAGGCGGCCGGAGAGGGCCAGCTCCTGCCGCTTCAGCACGTTGCCGCTGGCGGCGTCGATCCAGAGCCGGATGCGGGGGAAGGCCACGTCCACGCCCGGCTTCACGTCGAGGAGGACCCGCTGCACGGTGAAGGCGCCGAGCTTCTCCTCCGCCTCCCAGCGCGCGGTGTACTCCTCCGCCAGCCGCGACTCATCGAGGTCGCCGCGGCGCGTGTCGGTACCGCCGATGCGCTCGCGCTCGGTGCGCCGCTCCCAGCGGCCGGTCGCCGGGTCGTAGAGCCAGAGGTTCTTGTCGAGCCGCAGGTACCCCTTCCCCGCCTCGCTCTTCGGCTTGGTGAAGAGGATCATGAGCTTCTCCTCCGCCTCGCGGCGGTAGACGAGGAGCTCGTAGACGACGTCGGCCTTGTCCTTCTCCTTGGCCTCCATGTAGCAGAGCGCCTTGTAGTCGCCGCTCGAGCGCTGCCGCTCGTCGACGGTGCGCACGAGCCCGTCGGTCTCGGCCTGGGAGAGCGCGGCCGCGCGACCGGCGAGCGCAGCGAGCGCGGCGAGGAGGAGGGCGGTGCCCAGGCGAGCCATGGTGGTGGTCATCCGACGTGGTGCATCGCCGTCACCGGCGCCAGCCGCGCGGCCCTGAGCGCCGGGAAGAGCGAGGCGACGGTGGTGACGGCGGTGAGGAGCGCGACGCGCGCCGCGATGGCGGTGGGGTCGAGGGTGAGCGTGAGCCGCTGCTGCATGAGGAACATCTGCACGCTCTCCGGCACGCCGATGCGGGCGGCGTTGAGGATCGCGCCCACGCCCGCGCCGGCCAGCGCGCCCGCCACGGTCCCGCCGAGCCCGAGGAGCAGGGTCTCGAGGAGGAAGAGCCAGAGCACCTTGCGCCGCTGCATCCCGATGGCGCGCAGCGTCCCGATCTCGCGCGTGCGCTCGCGGATGGCGATGGCGAGCGTGTTGAGGATGCCGATCACCACGATGACCATGAGCACGAAGACGAGCAGCCCGGTGAGCCCCTGCACCGCCCGCAGGATCCAGCTCATGAAGCTCATCTCGTCCTCCCAGGTGCTGAGGTCGAGGCGCCCGCCGGTCCAGTCGGCCGAGGGGATGGTCTGGAAGAGCTTCTGCCAGTAGGGCTGCGGGTCGGCGTCGAGCACCGCGAAGCCGGCGGCGCGCAGCTCCTGCCGCAGCCGCTCCGCCACGGCGCTCGAGCGGCGCGCGTCCTTGAGGTAGAGCTGGATGGCGCCGGTGGTGCGATCGTTGAGCTGGTAGAGCTGCCGCAGCGTCTCCGCCGGCAGGAAGCCATTGAAGGCCGAGAGCAGGCCGACGTTCCGCGCGATCACCGCCACCTTCACGTCGGCGGTGTTGTTCATGCCGCGCGAGGTGGGCGCCGCGATGGTGAGCGCATCGCCCACCTTGACCGAGAGGCGCTTCGCCTGGTCCTCGAAGAGGAGCATGGTGCGCGGCTGCGCCAGGTCGTCGAGGTTTCCCTCCACCACCCGCAGCACGCGGCGGATGCCGGGCTCGCGCGCCACGTCCACGCCCCCCAGCACCATGTCCATCGACGAGGTGTCGCTCACCACCTTGCCCCAGCCGCGGCCCCGCACCGTGACGTAGTCGAGCTCCGGGACCCGGCGGCGCACCTCCTCCAGCACGCGCGGGTAGTCGGTGACGAGCGGCGCGGCCGATCCGGCGGTGATCTTGTAGAAGCCGCCCACGTTGACGTGGCCGGTCATGAGCGTGGTCGCCGACTCGAGCATGGCGTCGCGCATGCCGGCGGTGAGCCCGCCGAGGAGCACGAGCAGCGCCGTGACCGCGGCGATGGCGCCGCCCAGGAGCAGGTTGCGACGCCGGTGCCGGGTGAGGTTCCGCGCGGCGATGAGGAGATCGGTGGCGAACATGGTCGGTCGGGGCGCCCCGTCAGTCGTCCGCGGCCATGGCCTCGACCGGGGTGACGCGCATGGCGATGAGCGCGGGATAGAAGCCGGAGAGGACGCTCACCACCAGCACGATGAGGAAGGAGATGACGAGGCTCCCCGCCCCGAGCGTGGGCAGGAGCGCCGGCCCGGAGAAGAAGAAGTAGAGCTGGTCGTTGGTGGCGGGGATCCCGCCCGCCGCGCGCACGGCCCAGACCGCCGCGGCCCCGAGCCCGGCGCCGGCGACGCCGAACAGCACGCCGGTGGCCACCGTCTCCACGAGCAGCATGGCGAGCACGAAGCGGCGCTGCGCCCCGATGGCCCGCATCGTGCCGATCTCCTTCACCCGCTGCAGCGTGGCCATGACCATGGCGTTGTTGATGATGACGAGGGCCACCCCGAAGATGATGAGCACCGCCGTCCAGAGGATGAGGCGCGAGAGCGTCACGAACTGGCCCACCAGGCCCGAGGCCGTCTGCCAGTCCACCACCTTGAGGTCGAGTCCGGCCGCCTTGGCCGCCGCCACGACCTCGCGCTGCGCGGCGCGCAGCCGGGACGGGTCCTTCAGCAGGACGGCGGCGTTGAGCGCCACGCCCCGGTCGATCTCGTCCTGGCCGTAGACGCGCGACAGGTCGACGCGCTCCCGCCCGGCTGCCGCGCCGGCCAGCACCTGCCCCTCGTCGATGGCGACCGCCCGCGAGGCGACGTCGACGGCCGGCGCCCCGCCGAAGAGGTCGGCCTCGGCCCGGTCGCGCTCCACGGCCCTCGCTCCCACCGCCTCGCGCATGCGCCGGATCTCCTCGGTCCGTCCCGGCGTCGGATAGCCGTAGAGGTCGCGGAAGGTCATGATGTCCATGAGGCTCATGACGCCGGCGATGGCCGACTTCTCCAGCCCGCGGAAGCGGACCACGCCGTAGACCTTCACGTTGACCGAGTTCATGTAGCCGCTCTTGGCGGGCGCCTTGATGGTGATGACGTCGCCGACGCGGATGGAGTAGAGCTGCAGCAGCGGCGCCAGCTGGTCGTAGAAGATGCGGTAGCTCCGGTCGAACCCGGCGTCGTCCACGTCGAGCAAGAGCGCGAGCAGCTTCGCGAGGTCGCGCTCCTCGCTGCCGAGCGCGCGCCGCAGCCGCGCCGCAGCCTCGTCGGCCTGCGCCGGATCGAGCTGGAGGAGCAGCTCGCGGGTCTGGGTGGCGTTCTCCTTCACCCACCGGCGCAGCTCCTCGTCCGAGGCGATGCGCCGCCGCTGCAGGTCGCGCGCGTCCCGGATCTTGTCGAGCCGGCGCGCCGTCTTGAGCTTCAGGTACTCCTCGGCGTACCACTCGCCGAGCAGGATCCCGCGCTGGCCCTTCGGCACCCGCGTGCCGGCGATGACCTCGGTCCGGTCGAACGCGCCGAGGAAGGCGTCGAGGTCGGTCCCCACGTAGCGGACGAAGGTCATGCCGCCGTCCTGGGAGAGCGGGGCGAGGTGGTTCTCCAGGAACTCGAGCCCGCCCAGGCGGTCCTTCTCGAAGTCCGCCCAGAACGCCGGCGAGACGGCGCGCTGCACGTCCGCCGCCTCGCGCGCGCGGTCGGCGGAGGCGCGCCAGCTCTCGTCGGCGATGACGCCGGCCTGGGCGCGTTCGTCCCGGAGCAGCTCCAGCATGCGCCGGAGGTGCGCCTTGCGTGCCTCGTAGCGGCGGAGGAGCTCCGCGTCCCGCTCTCCCGCCTCGAGCCGCCGCGCGTCGGCGCGGAGCTTCTCCAGCGCCACGTCGAACGGGTTCCCCGACGAGACCAGCGCCTGGTCGATGCCCATGGGCACGACCGTCTTCACCGAGGGCACCGCCAGCAGCGCCTGCTTCACCCGGGAGAAGTCCTCGATGGGCTCGAGCTCGCTCTCCCCCATCATCCCGCCGTAGAGCGCCAGGTCGTCGCGCGATCGGGCGGAGTACACCTGGAGGTGGCCGCCCAGGCTGCCCTGGATCGACGAGCGCATCCCGCGGTCCACCGAGTCGAGCAGCGAGCTGCCCACCACCACCAGCACCGTGCCGACGAGCACGATGCCGCCGATGATGAGCGTCTTGGCGCGCGCCGCCAGGAGGTTCCGCAGCGCGATGCGGACGAGGACGCGCGCCTCCCCCGGGACGGCGCTCACCGCCCGCTCCCCGCCGCGCTGGCGGCGCCCGCCCCCACCTCGCGGGCCGCCACCCGCCCGTCGGCGATGCGGACCACGGCCGTGGCGTGCGCCATGACCTTGGGGTCGTGCGTGGAGAACACGAAGGTGGTGCCGTCGCGGGCGTTCATCTCCTTCATCAGGTCGATGATGTTCTCGCCGGTCTGCGAGTCGAGGTTGGCGGTGGGCTCGTCCGCGAGCACGAGCGGCGGCCGGGTGACGAGCGCCCGCGCCACCGCCACCCGCTGCCGCTGGCCGCCGGAGAGCTCGCTCGGGCGGTGGCGGGCGTGGCTGGCGAGGCCGACCGCCTCGAGCAGCCCGAGCACCCGCGCCTCGCGCTCGCGCCGGCCGAGCCCGCCCTGCAGGAGCAGCGGGAACTCGACGTTCTGGTAGACGGAGAGCACCTGCACCAGGTTGAAGGTCTGGAAGATGAAGCCGATGCGGTGCAGCCGCAGATCGGTGAGCGCCCGCTCCGACAGCTCGCGCGTGTCGCGGCCGTCCACCAGCACCCGCCCGGCCGTGGGCGTGTCGACGCAGCCCACCAGGTTGAGCAGCGTCGTCTTGCCGCTGCCGGACGGCCCGGCGATGGAGAGGAACTCGCCGCGGTGGATGTCGAGCGACACCCCGCGCAGCGCGTGGACCTCGGTCTTGCCGAGGAGGTACGTGCGCGACACGTCGACGACGGAGACGATGGCGTCCATGGTGCGAGGCCCCCGGGCCGCGGCGAGGTTCGTGCGGACGGGACCGCGAGTCAAGGGAAGGTCACGCGTCCTGCCGCGCGACGCCGACCGCGAACCCGCCCGCCTCCTCCTCCACGGCGTGGACGACCCAGGGCCGGCAGCAGACCGGGCAGTCCTCCTCGTAGGTCTGCGCCTCGCCCCCGCCCGGATCGACGAAGAGGGTGACCCACTCGCCGCAGTAGGGGCACTGCACCTCGGTGTCCATGCGCGCCGGGCCTTATAGTCGGGAGGTGGGGAAGAAGCCGCGCGAGACGCCCTTCAACGACGCCTTCGCGAAGCTGCGCGAGC
>DASTGH010000074.1:0-13666 GCA_035719345.1 Anaeromyxobacteraceae bacterium | reverse complement strand
GAGGACGCGGGGAACGAGCGGTCCAGAGGCGAGGAGCCGGTGGCTCGGCGCGGGTGGGCAGACGGTCGAGCGGGGCGTCCGTTCGCGCGACCACCTTCAACATAGGTCCGGCACGCGCTTTCGACGACCGACGCTCGAGGTATCTCGGGGCCCGTTCGAGGAGGCAACGGCGCCGTGCGACCGGGCGGTCCAGTGCTTCCTGCGCGCTCGAAGAGCGCGCGAGCCAGCTCAGCGGCGGCGCGCGATCGAGCCGACGAAGAAGAGCCCAGCTGCGATCGTGATGATGACGGGACCGGTCGCGCTGTGAAGCCTCGCCGCGACCCATTCACCCGCGAGCGTCGACACCACGGCGACGGCCACCGCGACGCTCAGCATGGTGGTGAGACTCCTCGCGAGGAGCTTCGCGGTCGCGGCGGGGATGATGATGAGCGAGCCCATGAGGAGCACGCCCAGGTAGCGCAGGCCGAGCCCGACCGTCACCGCGAAGGCGAAGAGATAGAGGAGGTCGAGCCTGGCCACGTCGATCCCCACGGTGCGCGCGATGTCGGCAGACATGAGCGCGAGGACGAGCCGATTCCGCCTCGCCGCCCCCGTGCCGATCTCGTCGCTGCTGCCCGGCGCCCGCAGGCCGCGCTGGGCGTCCTCCCACCGCTGCCGCGCCGCGGTCGCTCGGGCCTCGAGGTCTTGGGCCTTCTTCGCTGTCTTGTCGAGGTCCGCCTGCGCCTCATTCACCGCCGTCTGAAATCGGCCCGCGTCGTACTTCCCCGCATCTGGGTTGTTGGCCTGCTCGAGCGCCTGCAGCTTCGACCACTCGACGCGCGCCTCGGCGACCTTGACGTGCTGCTCGGCCGCCTGCACCTCCGCCTTGCGCTCGTCGATGAGCTTGTTGGCGTAATCGACGTGTAGATCGGCGACCTGCTTGTGCGCCTTCGCCCGCTCCTGAAGCTGGCGCGCCTTCTCCAGCGCGTCCGGCGCGCGGCTGTCGTCGGCCACCCGCTGCTGGGCATCGGCCACCTTCTGGTCGGCGGTGGCGGCCTGCTGGTCGGCCTTCGCGGTGTTCTCCTCGTTCCGCGCCTGCTGCAGCCCGAGGGTGGTGCGTGAAAGGGCGTCCCTGGCGCCCGCCTGACCCTGCCGCGCTTGATCGACGAGCGCCTCCTGCTCCGGCCCGAGCCTCCCGACGTCCGCCTCCGACACGGTCGATGACTTCGCTTGACTCTGCGCCCCGGAGGCGTCGACCACCACCTCGACGCCCGTCGGTGACGGCAGGTCGCTCAGCGCCCGCTCCACCCGACCGAGGCGGTCGACCGTCCACGAGCCGCTGCAGCGCACGGCGCCACCCTCGACTCCGATGCCGGGAGAGTCCGGAGGCGCAATGGTCGGTCCTCGCCGAGACCGTTCGACATCGGCCGGCCCCGCGGTTCGTCGGTAAAGTAGCGACGCGGCGCCGCGGCGCACACCGAGAGAACCCGGCCGAGCAGGAGGTGTTCACCCGCGGGACGGGACGCGAGCCGTCACGCTCCGGTGTGCTCGCCTGCCCACGAACCCGGGACGAGCAGATCGGGAATCGACCCGGGCCTGCCCGGGGGGAGGAGGCTTCGGGACGCATCGCCTCCGTCTGCGGCTGGAGCAGGTCGCCCCTCCGCAATCTGGGCGAGGAGCGCGCGCGCGGCGGGCACGTCGCGGACGCGGATGGGCGCCCGGCTCGCCGAGGGGCCCACGTGCACCGCCACGCTCCCGTCCGGCAGCGCCGCGAAGAGATCCTCGTCGGTCCGGTCGTCGCCCATGGCCAGGACCAGCGTACCGGGCTCGCTGTGCGAGAGCACCTGCGCCACCGCGCGCCCCTTGTGAATCCCGTGTGGTCGGACCTCGAGCACCCTGTCGCCGGGGAGGATCTCCACCGGGACGTTGCTCAGCAGGGCCGCGAGATGGAGCGACAGCTCCTTCGCCTGGGCCGCGCCGAACTCCGGGTCGGCGGTGCGGTAGTGCCAGGCGAAGCCGGCGGTCTTCTCCTCGATGAGCGACCCTGGCGTCCGCTCGGCGAAGTCGCGCAGGATCGCGAGCACGGGATCGCGCCACTCGGAGATCGGGATCTCGGCGGCCGTCCACTCGCCACCCGGGAGGCGGGTCCAGAAGCTGTGTTCGGCGTGCAGGCCCAGCGGGAGTGACCCTAGCCAGCGCTCCAGCGTGCTGCGCTTCCGACCGCTCACGACGTGGACCTCGGTGCCTGCGCTCGCGGCGAGCCGCCGCAAGAGTGCGAGGAGGTCGGCGTCCGGCACCGCCAGGTCCGGGGTCGGGGCGAGCGGGACGAGGGTGCCGTCGTAGTCGATGAGCACCGCCAGCCGCGGTGCCGCGCGAGCGCGCTCCACGGCCGACCGCACCTCGGCCGTCGTGGAGAGGCCGGGGCTCACCGCAGCGGTGCCGGCGACGCGTTCCAGCCGCGCGACGAACGTGCGCGCCCACCAGTGTACGTCGTAGGTCATGACGCGCTGCCGCAGGATCGCCATCCGCATCCGGCGCTCCTCCGGCGGCATGGTGAGCGCGCGGTAGAACACCTCGCTCGCCCCCTCGACGTCGTAGGGGTTCACGAGCAGCGCCTCGGACAGCTCGGCGGCGGCGCCGGCCAGCTCCGACAGCACCAGGACACCGTCCTCGTCGGGCCGCGACGCCACGAACTCCTTCGCGACGAGGTTCATCCCGTCGCGGAGCGGCGTGACGAGCAGCACGTCCGCGCTCCGGTAGAGCGCGACGATCTCCTCCAGCTGGAGGTTGCGGTGGAGGTAGTGGATGGGCGACCAGCTCGAGGTGGCGAACTCGCCCTGGATGCGGCCCACCGTGGCGTCCACCTCCTGGCGGAGCTCGCGATAGGCCTCGACGCTCTCGCGCGACGGCACCGCCACCTGGACGAGCCGGACGCGGCCGCGCAGGTCGGGGTGGCGTTGCAGCAGCGCCTCGAAGGCCAGGAGCCGCCGCTCGATGCCCTTCGTGTAGTCGAGCCGGTCGATGCCGACGAGGAGGCGCTCTCCCCCGGCGCGGTGGCCGTCCACGAGCGCCTTCACCTCGGGCGAGCTCGCGAGCGCCGAGAGCTTCGCCGCGTCGATGCCCATGGGGAAGACGCCGAGACGCACCTCCCGGTCGTTCCAGCGGATGCGGTCGACCTCCGTGGGGGCGCCGACGAGGCGCAGCACCGACGATGCGAAGTGGCGCACGTAGGCCGCGGTGTGAAATCCGACCAGGTCCGCTCCCAGGAGGCCATCGAGCAGCCGCTCCCGCCGCGGCAGCAGCCGGAAGATCTCCGAGGAGGGGAAGGGGATGTGGAGGAAGAAGCCGATCCGAGCGTCGGGGACCCGCTCGCGCAGCATGCGAGGGACGAGCATGAGCTGGTAGTCGTGGACCCACACCAGATCGCCAGGCTCGTGGCATGTCGCGACGACATCGGCGAAGCGCGCGTTCACCGTCTCGTAGACGTCGAAGTCGCGCACGGCCTGCGGAAGCCGTGCTGCCGCATAGTGGAAGAGGGGCCAAAGGACCGTGTTCGAGTACCCTTCGTAGTAGCCGGCGACCTCTGCGGGCGTGAGCGGCACTTCGACGAGCCGCATCTCGCCGAGGCACCGATCCACCTCGTCCCGCGCGTCGCTCGACAGGCCGTCGAGCGCGCCGGGCCAGCCGATCCACAGGCCGCCCAGCCGCTCGTGCGGTCCCTTCATGCCGGTGGCGAGCCCACCGTTGCTCCGCTCGACCGCGATGCCGGCCGCGGCGGCTTTCACCGTGACCGGCAGGCGGTTCGAGACGATGAGCAGTCGCGCCATGCGCCCCCTCGCGCGGCCGGTGATGCCTGCACCGCTTCCCGACCAGACCACTCGTCGAAGGCCGGTGCCCTCTACGCTGCGACGTGCCGGCGCCCAACCACGGCGTGCTTGATTGCCAGCACGACAATCGCCCCGATGACGGCCACCAGCATGCTCCAGAGGTTGAGGCCGGTCACGCCGGTTGCCCCCACCAGGCTGAAGAGGAAGCCGCCGACCACCGCGCCCACCATGCCGAGCAGGATGTCGAGGACGATTCCTTCGCCCGTCTTGTTGATGATCTTGCTGGCGATGAAACCTGAAATGAGACCGAGGACCACCCACGCGAAGATTGACATACCGCTACTCCTTCCCGCTCGAGGCAAGGGCCTGGTGCATGAGGCGCCCGGTGTGACGGCCCGACGCACGGACCCCGTCCCCGATGACGTTCAAGGTGAGCACGTGCGAAGCTTCCGGCATTCTGGCCGAGCGCCCGTGATCCACGGGCTCGGTCGGTGGCGCGCGGCACCATGGCGATGGCGAGCAGCGGCCATGCCTGTGCCGATCGAGCTCACCGATGAGTGCGGCTGTGGCCTGACATGAGCAGGTTCGGTCCAGGCTGGCACGGGGACAATGTCCTGAGCGGAAAGGTTCGGTGGCAACATGCGTCTCTCTGATGAGAACCTGCGGGGACGGACCGTCATCGGTGCCGATGGGCGAGCGGTCGGCGAGATAGCAGCGCTCTTCCTGGACAGCGTGGCGTGGAGCGTGGAGTCGCTCCAGGTGAAGCTTGGAAAGGAAATCGCAGACCAGCTCGGCGCGTCGCGCACGATGTTCCACGCTGGAACGGTCGAGATCCCCATCCGGCTGATCCAGTCCGTCGGGGACGCCGTCGTGCTGTCCGTTCCGGTCGACGGGCTCCGCGAGGTTCTCCCGGGAGAGGGCGAACCCGCTGCCGTCCACTGAGCCGGCGGACGTCGGCACGACGAGAGCCCCGGCGTCACCGCCTGCCGGCGCCCGGCGGTCTCGGCCGTCACGCACGTCGAGACGCAGCACGCGGCTGCGACACCTCGACAGAATTCCACGCCATGACGACTCCCGAACCGCCGCTTCGTCGGTCCCAGGTGAGCCTGAGGACGGTGTTCACCGCCTCGTTCGGCGCGCTGTCCGTGGTAGCCCTGGTCTTCTTCCTCCTGAAGACGAAGGTCGCCCTGACGCTGACGCTCGGGAGCGCGATGGCGGCCGTCGCGATGGATCACGCGGTCGAGGCGCTCGCGCGTCGAGGGCTGAAGCGCCCGTGGGCCGTCGCCCTCGTGATGGGTGCGGTGACGGCGCTCCTGGTGGGGCTGGGGCTCCTCCTCGTGCCACCCATCGTGACGCAGGGAAAGGCGCTGGCCGCCGAGATGCCGGCGCTCTGGCAGAAGCTGCAGCACGCAGCTTGGTTCGTGCGCCTCGACGCCCAGCTTCACCTGCAGGACCAGCTGCGCGAGGCCGGCCCCGCCGCGGTCGGTGCGGTGAACCCGCTCCTCACCGCGATCGGCGGCGTCGTCACGGCGCTGGCCGGCCTCCTCGCCTTCCTCTTCCTCACCATCTTCATGCTGGTGTTCGGACGTGATCTCGTGGCGGCGCTCGTCGCGGAGCTGAAGCCCGTCAGCCGCGAGCGTTACGACCGGATGGCCGCCAAGGTCTACCGCTCGGTCGGTGGCTACCTGGCGGGCCTCCTCGGGATCTGCGCCATCAACGCGACCCTGACGACGCTCTTCCTCGTCGTGATCGGGACGCCCTTCTTCCTCCCACTCGGGATCCTGAGCGGTGCCTCGAGCCTCGTCCCCTATGCCGGTCCGCTCGTGCTCGGGGTGACCATCACGCTGTTCACGCTCGTCACGGGCGGAGCATGGAAGGCGCTGGCGGCGGCGATCTACTTCATCGTCTACGGGCAGCTCGAGGGCAATGTCCTCGCGCCCTTCATCTATCGCCGTACCGCGCACGTGAATCCGCTCGTGACCCTCCTCGCCATCCTGTTCCTGGTGGAGTTCATGGGTGTGATGGGCGCCGTGGTTGCCGTGCCCGTGGCCGCGGCCGCACAGGTCGTCATTGCCGAGATCGTGACGATCCGCCGCGAGCATGCGCCTCGACACGGGACCCCAGGATCCACCAGTTGAAGGAGAGGCGACTTCGGCAGCCGGCGCTTCCCGCCCCCGCCGAGAATCTTGGGGTGTCTGCAGCCGCACGCCAGGCCCGCGCACGCCAGACCCATGGAACGGGCTCCGCAGAGCCCGCGGCGCATTAACGTGAGAGTCTCCTGCCGGCCTCGAGTCGGAGAATCGCTCCCCCTCCTCCCGGCAGGGAGGTGGCTCATGAACGAGCGGAATTCGCCGAGAACCGTTCACGTGGTCGTCCCGGCGACGGGTCGTCCCTCGTCCTGAGGAGGTTGGACGGTCCCAGGAGGAGCGGTCATGCTGTACGACTTCGTCAGTGCGAACCGCGACGAGCTCATCTCACGTACGAGGATGAAGCTGCTGGCGAGGCCATGGCCCTCGGCATCCACGGACGAGCTCGAGAACGGGATCCCTCTCTTCCTGACCCAGCTCGCGGAGACGCTGCGTCTGGAAGCGAGCCTGACGCCGTTCTCCGACAGCGCGATCGGCTCGAGCGCGTCCAAGCACGGGCGCGACCTGCTGGCGATGGGATTCACCGTGTCGCAAGTCGTCCACGACTACGGTGACGTCTGCCAAGCCATCACCGAGCTCGCGGTGGAGAAGAGGGCGACGATCAGCTCGGAGGAGTTCCATACCCTGAACCGCTGCCTCGACACCGCGATCGCCGCAGCCGTCACGGAGTACGGGCGCCTGAAGGATGAAGCGACCTCGCACCACGAGGTCGAGCGCCTCGGCCAGGTGGCTCACGAGCTCCGCAACCTCATCCAGACGGCGCTGCTCTCGTTCCAGGTGGTGAAGGCCGGCCGCGTGGGCATCACCGGCAGCACGGGCGGCGTGCTGGGACGGAGCCTCATCGACATCCGCGACCTCGTCGACAGCGCGCTGTCCGAGGTTCGCCTCGCCGCCACCACGCAACGGCGCGACCGGGTGTCGCTGCTGGTGTTCGTCGAGGAGATCGCGGTCGCGGCCAACCTTCACGCCGAGTACCGCGACATCCGGCTCACGGTCGAGCCCGTGAATCCGGCTCTGGCGATCAGCGTGGACCCGCAGCTCCTGGCATCCGCGCTGATGAACCTGCTGCACAACGCCTTCAAGTACACCCACGCGAACGGCCAGGTCACGCTCAGGACCCGCGCCGAGAACGGTCGCGTGTTCATCGAGGTGGAGGACGAGTGCGGGGGGCTCGGGGAGAAGAGCCCCGATCTCTTCCGTCCATTCGGGGACAGGCGTGGGAACGATCGTTCGGGTCTCGGCCTCGGGCTCTCCATCAGCCGGAAGGCGGTCGAGGCGAACGGCGGGGAGGTCCGCACCCTCGACCTGCCTGGCAAGGGTTGCGTCTTCGGCATCGAGCTTCCGCTCGCGCCTTAGCGCCACGAGCAAGATGCCGCGAAGGCGCTCCGCGATCACGACGAGAGCCATCCGCCGGCGACACGGGAAGAATCGACCAAACCGACCAGCGGGTACATGAGCTGCTCACGGGGTCCCCGGCCGAGCCTCGGCCCCGATGCGGTCGTCGAGGTGACACGCCGCGTCTGCGAGCGATGGGGATAACGCCTCGCGGTGAGGCGGCGCCCCCGGCGCAGTGACCCACGACGGGCGTGAAGGTGTGACGCGCCCATGACAGCGCAGGCCCACCTTGGTGGGCGGGGCGGCGCGCGACGGCGCACCCGCCGCATTCTGACTGCTGGCTCGAAAGGCGACATGCTCCGATACCGCGCTGACGTCCGAACGCTCGCGTACCTGGCGACGGCCGCGGCCCTCCTCGCTGCGAACTGGCACCTCGGGCGCGTCCACCCGGTGCTCTATCCGCTGCAGCTCTTCTTCTTCTTCAGCACCGCGGTGATCAGCCACAACCACAATCATGTCTCGCTCTGGCGGTCGCGATCGGCGAACCTCGTGACCGGATACGTCATCTCGTTCTTCTACGGCTACCCCTCCTTCGGCTGGATCCCGACGCACAACCAGGTCCACCACAGGCTCAACAACAGGCCGGGAGACAGCTCGCGATCACCGAAGGTGTTCAGGGGGGACCATCTGCTGGCGCTCCTCGTCTATCCGACCGTCACGAGCCTGTTGCAGACGCGGGACATCACGGCGTACCTCGGCGAGCTTCGGCGGAAGGAACGGCCGCGCTTCTATGCCGCAATCTCGGAGTACGTCGTCTTCGTCGGGGCGATGGTCGTCGCCTTCGCCATGGACTGGCAGAAGGCGCTCCTTTTCCTCCTCGTCCCACAGCAGGTCGCGCTGTTCGCGATACAGGTGGTGAACTACTTGCAGCACGTCGAGACGGACTCTTACTCGCCGTGGGACCACTCGCGAAACTTCGTGTCGCCGCTGCTCAACGCCCTTCTCTTCAACAACGGGTACCACACCGTGCACCACCTGAAGCCGGGGGTACACTGGTCCGAGCTGCCCGCGCTCCACGTTCAGCACGTCGCGAATATCGACCCATCGCTGTGCGTCCGTTCCTTCTTCCGCTACCTCGGGCGCGTGTATGTGCTGCGTCCGTTCACGCGTCACGCCACGCTGGCACGTGGAGCGGCCTCGGCCGCACCGGCCCCGACGAACGCTCCCCCGTCTTCCTCGGCGGGATGACCGGCATTACTCCGGCCGGGCTGCGAACCACTCGCGGGCCACGTCTTCGAACCGACGGGCGTCGGGCCGCTCCGCCTTCGCGTCCGCCTGGCCCCAACGGCCGAGGATCCCCCGGACCTCGAGCCGCCGGATCGTATCCGGCAGCACGGGATCGACCGCGAGGTGATCGCCCTGCGGCTCGAGCCCGAGCATCGTCCGGATGGCGAGCAGCGGCGCGCCCGCGGCCCACGCCTGCGGGCTCGAAGCGGTGGGGTACTCGACCGGGAAGGCCGTCGCCGCGCGGTCGTACCCCGCGAACACCTCGGGGAGCCTGAACCGGAAGTGGAGGGCAGCGCCGAAGAGCGCGCCGCAGAGCCGCGACGCCTCCTCGCGGTGGCCGCAGCGGGCGAGCCCGGCCGCGATGATCGAGGTATCGTGCGGCCACACCGTACCGTTGTGATACTCGATCGGATTGTAGCCAGCCTCGCCCACGGCCATCGTCCGGATGCCCCACCCGGAGAAGAGCCCAGGGCCCATGAGGTGGCGCACCACGGGTTCCACCTTGTCGTCGTCGACGATCCCGCTCCAGAGCAGGTGGCCCGGGTTCGAGGTGAGGCTGTCCACCTGGCGCTTGTGGCCGTCGAGCGCGACCGCGAAGTAGTCGCGCGCCGGCATCCAGAAGTCCTGGTTGAAGCGCCGCTTCAGCTCGCCCGCCTCGGAGGCGAGGCGTTCCGCGAACGGCTCGTCGCCCCAGAACGACCGGGCGAGGCGGCTCGCCCGGGCCTTCGCGTCGTAGACGTAGCCCTGGATTTCGCAGGTCGCGCGGGGCGACGGCGCAATGGTGCCGTCACGGAACAGGATCGAATTCCCGGAGTCCTTCCAGCACTGATTCTCGAGCCCCGTCTCCCGCGCACGCCGGTACTCGACGTAGCCGTCGCCGTCGCGGTCGCCGTGACGGTCGATCCACTCCAGCGCGGCACGGGCGGGAGCTTCCAGCGCGCGCACCAGGTCGCCGTCGCCGGTCCAGCGCTCGTACTCGTCGAGCAGGACGAGGAAGAGCGGGGTGGTGTCGGCGGCCCCGTAGTAGGGCGACTGGGGGCGCTCCTCGAAGTGCGTCAGCTCCCCGAACCGAAGCTCGTGCAGGATCTTCCCCGGCTCCTCGTCGCGGAAAGGGTCGACCGTCTTGCCCTGCGTCGCGGCGAGCACCTGGAGCGTCGTCCGCGCCAGCTCCGGGACGAAGGGGAGGCTCTGGTAGCTGGTGAGGAGGCTGTCCCGGCCGAAGAGTGCCATGAACCACGGGAGCCCGGCGGCCGGAACCGATGCGCCCTCGGGGAAGAGCGCCGCCGACCGCTCCGGCCCCTCGGCTGGGTAGAACCGGAGGGCGGCCAGATCGACGACGCTTCGTCGATAGGCGTTCACGATGGCGGGGGGATCGGCGGAGATGCGCGGAACGGCCTCCAGCCAGTCCTGAAACCCCGCGCGCGTGTTGGCGCGGGCGCGGCCGGCCGGCCTCCGCGCCGCGGCCTTCTCCGCCGTCGCCGGGCGCAGCTCCACCTTCGCCTCCCAGCGGCTCTTGGGCGGGATGCGCGCGCGGAACCGGAGGCCCTGCTCGACGAGCTCCGCTCCGTGGGCCGAGATCCGGGTCTCGCGGACGAAGTCCTCGCGGCGGTACCCCAGGACGAGCTCGTTCCCCTCGATCCTCCGGTAGCGCTCGCCCTTCTTCGGCAGCTGGTCCTTGACCTCGAACAGATCCGCGAAGTCGGCGTCCGCGTCGATCGCGACCACGAGGTCGTAGTCCCTGGCGTGGTGGTTCAGCACCTCGATGTGCTCGAGCAGCACCTCGCCGATCCGGCGCCGGCGGATCACCGAGACGTAGGGGTTCTCGTAGATGGTCCCCGTCGGCGGAACGAGGAAGAACTGGGCGAAGTAGTACTCGAGGGTGTCCGTCGAGAGGACGTCTGGCACGACGCCGTCGAGCGTCAGCCGCCATCGCGACAGGTGGCGCGTGTCCTGGAAGAAGAACCCTTGCGCTTGGTCGCGCCGCGCGTCGATGTCCCCGCGGCGGTCGGAGACGACGAAGCTGGAGCCGTCGAGGATGGAGACGGTGGACTCGGGCATGGCGGCCTCCCAGGAAGCGCGCTCGCGCGCTTCGCTCCGTAAGGATGACGCCGCCGCGCTCCCGCGGCAGCGTCGCGTCGACTTCGCCTCGGCCGAACGGCGCTCGGGCGCGTGGCATGGCCGATGGACGGGCGCGACGCGCAGGGCCGCAGGACGACCCGTCAAGCGAGCGCGACCATGCTGCGACGCAGGTCCCGCGAGCACTGGGCGCGGGTGCCCGAAGGCCTGCATCCCCGCGCTTCCAGGGCGAACGGACCGCCGTCCGACCACGTATGATCGGCGCCACCATCACGCTCTTCACGCGCGGGGGCTGGAGCACGCTGGCGGCCGCGGTCCAATTCGTGGTGCACGGATAGCTGGAGGGAAATATCCTCGCGCCGCTCATCTATCGCCGCACTGCGCACGTGAACCCGCTCGTGACCCACCTCCCGTTCCTGGCGGAGATCGTGGCGCTTCGCCGGGAGCAGGCCGGGTGAGCGCGGGGGGCGCGACACGCAGCCGCGGCCTCGCCTGTGCGCTGTGGAGCGAGTGGACGCGGAACAAGTCGATGGACGCCGCCGCTGCCCTCACGTTCTACGGCATCCTCGCGCTGGCCGATCCTGCTCGCGAGGCTCGCGGAGCTCACCTCGCGACCCCGGGTCGGCGCCGCTGACCTTCGGCGCGCTCGCGGCGGTGTGGTCCTCGACGGCGGGAGTAGCCAGCCTCTTGTCGGCGCTGAACGCCGCGTACGGTGTGTCCGAGCGCCGTCCGTTGTGGAAGGTCTACGCGCTCGCCCTGGCGACCATGCTGGGCGCCGCTCTCCTGGCCTTGCTGGCGTCCGTCCTGGCGGTGGCGGCCCCGCTCGCGGCCGCGCACCTGGACGCTCCGTGGCGATCGATGGTCGGCTGGTTGCGGATCCCCGGGGCGCGGCGTCCGTGATGATGGTCGTCTGGGCGGCGGTCTACTACCTGCTCCCCGACGTCGCGCAGACGATTCGATCCATCCTGCCGGGCGCGGTGGTGGGCGTACTCGTCTGGCTCGTTGCGACGATCGGGTTCTCGTTCTACGTCGCGCACTTCGGCAACTTCGGGGTGGCCTACGGAGCGCTGGGGGGCGCTCGTCGTCCTGCTCCTCTGGATGTGGTTGTCGTCGCTGGCATTGATGCTGGGCGCGGAGATCAACGCGGTCATCCGGAAGTCACGGCGGTGACAGGCAGGAGGCCGAGGGCGCACCGGGCCTCCCGCCGCGGGCTTCAGGGTACCGCGCGGGCTTCAGGGTACCGAACGTCCGTCAGCGGGTAGGGTGGCCCCGCGTTGCGCGCGAGCCTGCCGCAGGGAACACGCGGGGCGAGCACCCGGGGATCGCCGTCCCTATCGTACGAGTGCGAAGCATCGAAGTCGCCCCCACCAGCAATCCAGCTCGCGCCGCGGCGGCCCGGAGGGACGTCGCCATGGCCGATGAGCTGTCGGTCGATCCGTCGCGAGGCTCCGTGGAGGAGGCGGCGGCAGCTGGAGCTTCGCTGCTGCGACCCAGGGACTACGAGGACCTGCTGTCGGTCGCGCGAGCGCTCGCAAGCGCCGTCGAGCACGCCGGCATCGCCGCGATCCTCGTGGACGAGGTGCGCCGCGTGTCGGGCGCCGCTCGCGTGACGGTGTGGGAGGTCGCCCGCGACGGCGAGCTCCGGCCCGTCGCCGAGAGCACGTCCGGCGCCCCGCGCCGCGCGGGGACGGTCGTGGCGCACCGCGCGTCGCCGGAGTGGGACGTCATGCGCACCCTGGAGCCCGTCTGGCTGTGCGGGCGCCGCGAGGCGGAGGAACGCTACGCGGCAGCGCGCCTCGATCCCCGCGGCACGACGCGCTGCCAGGCATGGGCTCTCCTCCCGGCGACCGCCGAGGGCGAAGCGGGGCGAGTGCTCGCGCTGGCGTTCGCGCAGCCACGACCGTTCGACGACCACGATCACGCGGCGCTCGGCGAGCTGGCGAGAGCTTCCGCCGACGCGCTCGCGCGGGGGAGGCTCTTCACCCGCGAGCGAGCGCGCGCGGAGGCCGCGGAGTCGGCGCGCGCGTCGCTCGACGAGCAATTCCGCAGGTCCGAGCGGCTCGTCTGCGAACGCACGCACCTCTACGAGCGCGAGCGCTTCGCGAGCGGACGGCTCGAGTCCGAGCTTTCCGGGGCCCTCGACGGCGCGGACGGGCTCGAGCGAGCCCAGGCCCTTCTCGCCGGGCTCGCCGCGGCGACCGACGGGCGGGGGATCTCGCTCATGCTGGCGGCGCGCGCCCCGGATGCGTTCGGCGCCACGGGCCTCGTCGTCACGCGTCGGCCGAGGCCGGCGCAGCTCGAGATCGTGAGCACCGTCGGCTTTCCGGACGACATCGCGCCCCTGGGGTCGACGATGGAGATCGACAGCTCACCGGAAGGCGACGTCGTGCGCTCGGAGGCCCCGCTGTGGATCGACTCGCGCGAGGAGATGACGCGGCGGCACCGCGCGGCGGCCGATCTCCTGCGCCTCGGCAGCGGCGCCTGGCTCGGCGTCCCCATCTCGTCCGGTCAGGGAGTCATCGGGACGCTCTCCCTGACGTTCCGCCGCGCGCGCACGGTCTCGCTGAGCGAGCGCGAGCGCCTCATCCGCCTGGCCGTCCAGTGCGGCGCGGTGCTCGCGCGCGGCGGCGCGCTCGACCCCGCGCACACCGCGCGGCCTGACGGAGAGCGTGGTGGACCATGACGGTTGCGGTTCGGCACGGACATGAACGTCATCCCCGAGCACGACCGGCTGCGACGGTCGTGCATGAGGGGCGGCGAGTGCCGCAGCGACTCCCGACCACGGAGCGCGGCCTCCTCAGCTGCTCCGGTTCAGGACGCCGCAGGCGCACCGAAAGACGAGTGACGGGAACCCGAGGTCGGATGCGACGCCGGCGCACAGCAGCGCCGTGCACGATCCGCACACGTAGTCCCAGTCACCGGCTCCCGACCACGCCGGCCGGCCCCCGTTCCCGGCGGCGATGACGATCGCGCTCGTCTGGTCCTTCGCCACGGCGTGCAAGGCGACGCGATGGT
>DASTGH010000073.1:0-7493 GCA_035719345.1 Anaeromyxobacteraceae bacterium | reverse complement strand
ACCGACCTCGGCTCCGGAAAATGCATCGGCTCCGTCCGCGCCCCCTCCGGGGCGCGAAACGGAGCCGAGAGCTTCGCGCGAGCGCGCGACTAGCGGACGATGCCCGGCATCGCCGCGGCGACCTGCGGCTGGACCGGCGCGACCGGGCGCGGCTCGAGGCGCTCGCCCTTCGCCAGCATCTTGAGCGAGAGCGAGAGCAGGCTCGCCAGCAGCTCACCCGATCCCGGGACGTCCAGCTTCCGGTAGATGCGCTTGCGGCGCGCGCGGATGGTCTCCGGCGAAACGCCAGCAGCGGCCGCGGAGTCCTTGCACGCGAAGCCCTGCGCGATGCGGAGGACCTCGGCGCGCTCGGCCGGCGTGAGGGTCGTGCCCTCCAGGAACTTGGCGGCGAACGGGGTCAGGATTTCGATATCGATCTGAGGCATCGGTTCGTCCTTCCTTAGGGCCCCTCACTGGACCAGCTGGCCCCGGCTCGTCCGGCCACCGGGGACCGCTCCCTCGAGCGCGCCCCTTCTCGGTCGGTCGTCCGTTGGCAACCCGAGAATGATAACGCCCCGGTTGGTTGCCAACCCCCTGGGGAGCCCGACTGATAACCCCCGGCAGGGACACCGAATTTGACCCTACAGGGACTGTGGGTCGATCAAGTCGCACTCGTGCAGCCCATATGGCGCGTATAGGCGAACCATATGGGGAAGTACGCGCATGAAGGTGGGTGAAGGTGACCCTTCCGGCGGAGGAAGCCTACCGGTCGCGCATGGCGGAGCTGGGGACCGACGCCGGGAGCGATCCGGCGGGAGGACCGGCGGGCGCGCGCGGCCGCAGCGCGACCTCCTCGGCCTGGAAGTCGACGGCCTCGAGCAGCTCGCGCTGCTCCCCGCGGCGAGCGCGGACCGCGGCGCTGGCGGTCGCGAGCCGGGCGCGGCCGTCGGCGCCCGCAGCGCGCTCCTCGAGATCGCGCACGGCGAGCACCGCCGCCAGTTGCCGGAAGAGCGCGTCGTACAGCCGCTGCACCGGGTCGCGGAGCGCCTCGTCCACGGCGCCACACGCCGCCGGCTCGGGCTGCGGCGCGAGGAGCAGCGCCGCGGGCCGCGACAGGTCGCCGGCGGCGGCCACCGTCACCGCCGTCGACGAGGTGAGCGGCCACTCGCGGTCGAGCAGCGCGAACCGGACGCCCGCGGCGTCGGCCTCGACGCGCACCGTCCGGTCGCCGAACGGCATGAGGAAGGGCGTGGGCGCGGCGCGGACCGCCGCCACCAGGCTCTCGCGATCCGGGCGCGGGCCGGGGTCGCGCCGCGGGACGCGCAGCTCGACGAGCGCCTCGCGCAGCTGGTCCACCGACACGACGACGTTGAGCGCCTGCGCGTCCTTGTAGCCGGCGTGGTAGATGCCGACGAGCTCCAGCTCTCCGGTGCGGCAGGAGACGGCGAAGACCGGGCTGCCCGAGTTGCCCGCGTTGAGCGGCGCGTCGATGGCGAAGTCCTCGTGGCTCCACCCGCGCTCGCGGTCGGGCTGCGCCACCCCGATGACCCGGCCGGTGTTGGCGGCGGCGAACGCGCCGAGCGGGTAGCCGCGCACCTGCACCGCGTTGCCGACGCGGAGCGCGGCGGAGCGACCGAGGCGGTAGGGCATGACCTGCAGCGGCTGGCGCGTCTTCAGGATCGCGAGGTCGAGCGCCTCGTCCGCCAGCACCGGCTCCAGCGCCGGGCGGCCGGGGTCGTCCTCGTCCGCCTCGCTCGCCACGATGCGCACGGTCTCCCGCACCTTGCGCGCACCCGCGGGCACGCCCTCGATCTGCCCGTCCGACTCGGTGACCGCCGGGTGCTCCACCACGTGCTCGTTCGTGGCGAGGTACACCTCGCTGCCCCTCACCTGGTAGGCGAACGCGGTGCCGTGCCGGACGTGGCGTACCCAGCGCCGCTTCAGCTCGCCGTCGCGGCCGTACGCGACGTGCTCGTACACCGCCGTGGTGCGCAGGCAGTAGGTGTAGGCGGCGCGGGGGGACGCCTCGAAGGCGCGCGTCGCGGCCGACATGGCGGAGAGGAAGTCGGCGTACTCCCCCGTGCAGATCGGGGCCGGCGAAGGCGCGGCCGGCGGCGAGGGCGCGCCGGCGGACTGCCCTGTCGCCCCGGCGCCGGCCCCGGCGCTCCGGCCCGCGGCGGCGAGCGGGACGAGGGCGGCGAGGGTGGCGAGGCGGAGGCACGGCATGCGGCGCTCCCGGGGGGCGAGTCGCGCTTCGCGCCGCCCGCAGGCGAACGTAGGGACGCCGCGCGCCCGCCGTCACGAGCCGAACGGGGCGCCGTTCGGGCGAGGGCGGCGTGCCGCGCGGGCACGCTCGCCCGCGGGAACCTGCGCTCACCGCACCTTCTCCCCGGCGCTCCCGCGGCGGCGAGCGCGACGAAAGGCCTGCGCACGGCGGGTGATCGCAGCAAACTCCTCCCGTGCCGCCGCGCCGCATCGCGCTCGCGCAGGTGAACACCACCGTGGGCGACCTCGCCGGCAACGCCGCGCGCATCCGGGAGGCGACGGCGCTGGCGCGCGGCGCGGGAGCGACGCTGGTCGTCTTCCCCGAGCTGGGGCTGTGCGGCTACCCGCCGCGCGACCTCCTCGACATGCCCGAGTTCCTCGAGCGCTGCGGGCGCACGCTGGCCGAGCTGGCGGCGCCCGCCGACTGGTCGCGTGGCCTGTCGATCGTCGTCGGCTTCCCCGAGGCGGCGTCCGACGCGCCCCCGCCCGGCGTCTACAACGCCGCGGCGCTGATCGAGGGTGGGCGGGTCGCCGCCGTCGGGCGCAAGTCGCTCCTCCCCACCTACGACGTCTTCGACGAGACCCGCTACTTCGTGCCCTCCCCGCGCTCGACCTCGGCGCCGGCGGCAGCCCTGGGCGAGCGGCTCGGCCTCTCCATCTGCGAGGACATCTGGAACGACAAGCGCTTCTGGCAGAAGCCGCGCTACGAGCGCGACCCCATCGCCGAGCTCACCGGATCGGGCGCCTCGCTGGTGGTGAACATCTCCGCCTCTCCCTACGGCATGGGCAAGCCCGCGCTGCGGGAGCGGATGGTGGGCGCGTCGGCCGCGCGCCACGGCGTGGCCATCGCCTACGTGAACCAGGTGGGAGGCAACGACGCGCTCGTCTTCGACGGAGCGTCGATGCTGGTCGGCCGCGACGGCGGCGTGCTGGCGCGCGCGCCGCTCTTCGAGGAGGCGGTGGTGGCCTGCGGCGAGGGGGGCGAGTCGCCCGAGGTGCTGCGGCTCCCGGGCGCACCGGCGCTGGCGCCGTCGCGCTCCCCCGACCCCGAGGCCGACGAGGTGTACCGCGCACTGGTGCTGGGCCTGCGCGACTACGTCCGCAAGTGCCGCTTCCGCAGCGCGGTCATCGGCCTCTCCGGCGGCATCGACTCGGCGCTCACCGCCTGCCTCGCCGCCGACGCGCTCGGCCCGGCGCAGGTCCTGGGCGTCGGGATGCCGTCCCGCTTCTCCTCCTCGCACTCGCGCGAGGACGCCGCCGAGCTGGCGAGGAACCTCGGCATCCGCTTCCTCGAGATCCCCATCGAGCCGATGCACGCCGCCTACCTGCGGCAGCTGGAGGGCGCGCTCGGCCACCCGCTCGGCGACCTCGCCGCGCAGAACGTGCAGGCGCGCGTCCGCGGCCAGATCCTGATGGCGATCTCCAACGACGAGGGGTCGCTCTGCCTGTCCACGGGCAACAAGAGCGAGCTCGCCGTCGGCTACTGCACGCTCTACGGCGACATGGCGGGTGGCCTCGCCGTCATCGGCGATCTGCCGAAGACGCTCGTCTACCGCGTCACGCGCGCCGCCAACGCGCGCGCCGGCCGGGCGCTCGTGCCGGAGCGCACCTTCACCAAGCCGCCCTCGGCCGAGCTCAAGCCGGACCAGACCGACCAGGACTCGCTCCCGCCCTACGACGTGCTCGACGACATCCTCGCCGCCTACGTGGAGGAGCGGCTCCCCTTCGACGCCATCGTCGCCCGCGGCCACCCGCCCGAGACCGTGCGCAAGGTGCTCGGCATGGTGCTCGGGTCGGAGTACAAGCGCCGCCAGGCGGCGCCGGTGCTGAAGGTGTCGGCCAAGGCCTTCGGCGAGGGACGGCGGCTCCCCATCGCGCACGGCTGGCGCCACTGAGCCGACGACGGCGGACCACATGGGCAAGAAGAAGGACAGGAAGAAGAAGAAGAAAGCAGGCAAGGGGGGCGCGCCGGAGGCGACGCAGCCGGCGGACGCGCGGGCCGAGGCATCGGGCCGCGCCGGCGAGCTCGTCGTCCGCTCGGACGCGTTCGAGGCCTACGCTCCGGGCACGCAGCGGCTCGAGGAGGTCGACCTCTCCGCCTCGGTGGAGCGCGACGCCTACGAGGAGCGGCTGGCGGCGCTGCAGCGCGAGGCGTACGAGCTGCAGGTGAAGAACTACCTCGCCGGCGGGCGCGCCGTGTTCACCTTCGAGGGCTGGGACGCCGCCGGGAAGGGCGGCTGCATCAAGCGGCTCACCGCGCTCATGGACCCGCGCGGCCTCAAGGTGTGGCCCATCGCCGCGCCGCGCGACGCCGAGAAGCGCAACCACTGGCTGTGGCGGTTCTGGTACAGGCTGCCGGAGAAGGGCGAGATCGCCGTCTTCGACCGCAGCTGGTACGGGCGGGTGCTGGTGGAGCGGGTGGAGGGGTTCGCCCGCGACCCCGAGTGGAAACGCGCCTACGACGAGATCAACGCCTTCGAGAAGATGCTCACCGACGAGGGCGTGCGGATGGTCAAGTTCTGGCTGCACATCGACCGCGAGACGCAGCTGGCGCGCTTCGAGGACCGCGAGACCGATCCGCTCAAGAAGTACAAGCTCTCGGCAGAGGACTGGCGCAACCGCAAGCGCTGGACCGCCTACGCCGATGCCGTGCAGGACATGCTGGACCGCACCCACCGACCCGACGCGCCCTGGACGCTCGTGGCCGCCAACGACAAGAAGCACGCCCGGCTCGTCGTGCTCGAGACCTGCGTGCGCCTGCTCCGCCCATGATCCTCTCCCTCGTCATCCGCTTCCTGCACATCACCGCCGCGGCCGCCTGGCTGGGCGCGGCGCTCTACTGGCCGGGCGCGCTCAAGCGCGGCCTGGCCGCCGGCACGCCCGGGCCGGCCGTGGCGCTGGCGCGCACCGGCGTCGGCCTCGACCTCGGGCTCGGCCTGGGGCTGCTCGCCACCGGGCTCCTCTATGCCTCGCCGCTGGGCGGCGCCGTGCTCCGCACCGGCATCTTCGTCGGCCTGGCGCTCTCCGTGGCGCGGGTGCTGCTCGTGCTCGTCCTGGCGCGCCCCGGCGTGCGGCGGGCGGCGGAGGCCGCCGCGGCGGGACGCCTCGACGAGGCGCGCGCCGCCGCGCGGCCGGTGGCGGCGTACGCCGGGATGGCGCACCTCCTCTGGCTGCTGGCGCTCGCCGCCATGGTGTTTCCCGTCTAGCCTGCGGCGTGCTGCCGCAGGCGCCCGGAGGGGGTCGGCGGCGAGGCGGCTGAGGGTCGCGGCGGCTTCGGGTCGCGCTCGAGTCGCGATCTTCACTGTCTGTACGCTGATCCTGGGATCAGCGTTCGTGCCCGTCCGGGCGGAGGGACGTGCCCCCTCACCGGCCCTCCCCCGCTGGCGCGGGGGAGGGAGTCCGCGGCACCGCGGGCGAAGGCGAGGAGGCATCGGCGGACGGTTGCGGGGTCGAGGTGGACCTCGCCGGCGGATCGAGCCACCCCATGGCCGCCGCGACGAACAGGTACACGGGCGCGCCCGCCAGCAGCACCGCGACCCACAGCGCATCGAGCAGCCGTCGGCGCCGGCGATCAGGGCTCCGCCGCGCCAGCGCGTGGACGAGCCCCGCCACGCCGCCGAGCAGCAGCAGCGGGAGATAGAGGTGGAGCGCCTGACGAGGGAGGTCGCCGCCCATCGCGCTCGCTTCTGCTGGAGCCTGGAGCCGGCTCAGACCTGCATGATCTCCTTCTCCTTCGCGGAGACCATCTCGTCGATCTTCTTCACGCCCTCGTCGGTCTCCTTCTGCACCTTGTCGAGGGCCTTCTTCGCCTCGTCGGCGGAGACGTCGCCGTCCTTCTCCGCGACCTCGATGAGCTCCTTCGCGTCGCGCCGCTCGTTGCGGATGGCGAGCTTCTGATCCTCGCCCTTGTGCTTCACCTGCTTGACGATGTCGCGGCGCCGCTCCTCGGTGAGCGGCGGCACCGGCACGCGCACGAGGTCCTTGTCCGCCATGGGGTTGAGGCCCAGGTTGGCGTCGCGGATCGCCTTGTCGATGACCGGGATGAGGTTCTTCTCCCACGGCTTCACGGTGATGAGACGGGCGTCGGCCACCGCCAGCGTCGCCACCTGGTTGAGGGGCGTCGCGGTCCCGTAGTAGTCGACCTTCACGGCGTCGAGCAGATGCAGCGAGGCGCGCCCGGTGCGCACGCTCTGCAGCTCCTGGCGGAAGTGCTCCAGCGTCTTCTGGATCCGCGCGTGCTGGTCCTTGAGGATGTCTTCGGCGGCGCCCATCGCGTCCTCCCGTACCTACCGGTGGTTCTTCCCCACGGTCGTCCCGATGTCCTCGCCCGCCACCACCCGGCGGACGTTTCCGCGGTGGGTGAGATCGAACACGACGATGGGGAGGTCGTTGTCCATGCACAGGCTGATGGCGGTGGAGTCCATCACCTTGAGGTTCTTCTTCAGGACGTCGAGGTAGGAGAGCGTCTTGAACTTCGTGGCGGCAGGGTTCTTCTTCGGGTCGTCCGAGTAGACGCCGTCGACCTTCGTCGCCTTGAGCAGGACGTCGGCGTGGATCTCCATCGCCCGCAGCGAGGCGGCGGTGTCGGTGGTGAAGTAGGGATTTCCGGTGCCCGCGGCGAAGATGACCACCCGGCCCTTCTCCAGGTGGCGGATGGCGCGCCGGCGGATGTAGGGCTCGGCGACCTGGTGCATCTCGATGGCGGACTGGATGCGCGTCTGCACGCCCATCTTCTCGAGCGCGTCCTGCAGCGCCATCGAGTTGATGACGGTGGCGAGCATGCCCATGTAGTCCGCCGAGGAGCGGTCCATGCCCTCGGTGGCGCCGGAGACCCCGCGGAAGATGTTGCCGCCGCCGATGGTGAGCGCGACCTCGACGCCCATCTCCACGACGTCCTTCACGTCCTGTGCAATGGTGGCGAGCGTCTTGGGCGAGATGCCGTACTTGCCGTCGCCCATGAGCGCCTCCCCCGAGAGCTTGAGGAGGATCCGCTTGTATCGGGCCTTCGGCTTCTCGGCTCGCTCGCTGGGCATGTCGGCGGGTTTCTACTGAAGGGTCCCCACCCGGTCAAGGAGCGGCCGGACCGGCCGCGGCGCCCGCGCCGCGCCTGCGCCGGCTTGTCGAGCCGATGGATGATCGCCAGTTGCGCCCATCGCGGTTCACGGTTCTTCAACCAATCATAGATGCCCTCACCCGCGAATGGATCCGGAGCATGCGTGTTCAGGCCGGCAGGTTTGTTCACGACCAGC
>DASTGH010000072.1:0-2331 GCA_035719345.1 Anaeromyxobacteraceae bacterium | reverse complement strand
TGAGCGCGACGTCGGTGTAGTAGCCGGGCACGTAGATCGCCTCCGGCTTCTTGCCGCGGATGGCGGTGAGCTGCGCCTTGAAGTCCTGGTCGCCCGCCTTGTAGCTCTGGTCGGCGACGATCTTGCCGCCGGCGCCGGTGAGGGCCTTGATGAAGAAGTCGGCGAGGCCGACCGAGTAGTCGTTGCCCACGTCGCGGAGCACGGCCACGTTCTTGATCTTGAGGTTCTCGGAGGCGAACTTCGCCATCACCGTGCCCTGGAACGGATCGATGAAGCAGACGCGGAAGACGAACGGCCGCGTCTTGTCGCCGTCCTTGGTGACCTTGGGGTTCGTCGAGGTGGGCGTGATCTGCGGCACCTGGTTGGCGTCGGCGATGGGCGCGATGGCCAGCGAGCGGCTGGAGGCCACCTCGCCGATGAGCACCGCCACCTTGTCCTGGGTGATGAGCCGGGTGGCGGCGACCGCGGCCTCCTCCGGCTTGCCCTGATCGTCGAGCGTCTTGAGGGCGAGCTGCTTGCCCTTGATCCCGCCCTTCTTGTTCTGCTCCTCGATGGCGAGCTTGACGCCGTTGTCCGTGGACTGGCCGAAGGTGGCCTCGTTGCCGCTCATCGAGCCGATGTGGCCGATGAGGATCTTGTCGCCGCCGCCGGCGGGCGCGGCCGCGGCCGGCGCGGGCGCTGCGGCGGGGGCCGCGGGCTTCGCCTCTTCCTTCTTCTCCTGGCAAGCGACGACGCCGGCCACCAGCGCCGCTGCTGCCCACATGCGCGTGATTCGCATCCCTGGGTCCTCCCGTGAAAGTTCGGCGAGAGTGGTGCTCTTAGCACGGCGGTAGGGCCTGTCAACGCTGGTTCGGGCCGGACCCGGACGCCGCGGCGCGACGCGGCGCAGCGCGTCGCCGTCCACGGTGCATGGTCATGCAAAAAAAATCGCATTCGACGGATCGTTGTGGTGTAGTGCGCGGTCGCAACTCTAGGAATTGCACTCAAAGGAAAGGCGAAGCATGCTCCGAAACCTCTCGATCCCGGCCCTGCTTGCGGTGCTCGGCCTGGCGATCCCCGCGGTCGGCTCGGCCGAGGATCAGCCCGGCGTCTTCAAGATCCCGGGCACGGAAAGCACGATCAAGTTCTACGGCTACGCGCAGCTCGACATGACGCTCGACCTGGGCGCCCGTCCCGGCGACATCGAGAACAACGACTGGGCGACGCTCCTCCCGGCCATTCCTGCGAACGGGACGCCGGACGAGAAGCAGAAGAAGCCGCAGCTCTACATGACGGCGCGCACCACGCGCTTCGGCATCCAGACGAGCACGCCGACGGCGGCGGGCCCGGTGGGCGTCCGGATCGAGGGCGACTTCAACGGTCCGAACTCGTTCCAGTCGGAGACGTTCACGAACTCCGTCCTCTTCCGCCTCCGCCACGGCTACGGCACGTTCGGCGGCCTCCTCGTCGGCCAGACCTGGACCACCTTCCTCGACTTCGGTGGCGCCCCCGAGACGGTCGACTTCAACGGCCCCGGGACGCTCGCCCTCGTCCGTAACCCGATGATCCGCTACACGTTCGACTTCGGCGGCGGGACCACCCTCGCGGTCGCGGCCGAGAACGCACGCGGCGCGCAGTTCGGTGGCTCCAAGTTCCAGACGCTGCCCGACTTCCACGCCAACCTCGGGTTCAGCGGCAAGTGGGGTTCGGCCTCGGTCCGCGGCGTGACCCAGTACTTCCGCCAGACCTTCACGGATGCGGCCGGCAACACGCTCGACCAGAGCCCGGCGTCGAAGTTCACGGTCGGAGGCGCAGCGTCGGCCGGCCTGAAGCTGGGCGGCGACACCCTCAACCTCCAGTACGGCGGCGGCCCCGGCATCGGCCGGTACATGCTGAACGCGCTCGGCACGGGCGCGTCGGGCGCGGGCGCCTACAGCGTCGTGGGCACGAACCTCGAGCTCTGGACCGTCCACGGCGGCCACGTCGGCTTCACGCACGTGTGGAACCCTGCGTTCCGCTCCAGCCTGGTCGGCGCGGCCATGTTCGCGGTCGACCCGAACCTGGGCGGCGCGCCGGCGACGAACTCCGCGCAGAAGCAGTGGCTCCAGGCGTTCGTGAACACGTTCTACGCGTTCGCGAAGAACGCCGAGTTCGGCATCGAGTTCGCGTGGGGCGAGTGGAAGTCGTTCTCCACGGCGACCTCGCCCGAGCTGAAGGGCACCCAGTACCGCGTGAACTCGTCGTTCCACTACAACTTCTTCTAGCCGCTCCGGCGGTGGGGAAGTCCCGGGGGCCGCGGCCGCGAGGTCGCGGCCCTCCTCTTTTCAGACGGCGGCGCGCGCCCGGCGCGCC
>DASTGH010000071.1:0-17714 GCA_035719345.1 Anaeromyxobacteraceae bacterium | reverse complement strand
GCGCTCGCCGCCACGCCGGCGACACGCGCCGCGCCGAGCATCACCCGGCCCGCCTCGTGGACGCTCGCGCCGCTGCCGGCTGCCGAGGCGGTGGCGAGCCACACGCCCTACGAGGCGGGGGACTGCTCGATCTGCCACGCCCGCGCGGACCCGAAGTCGCCCGGCCCGGTGGCGAAGCGCGGTCCCGAGCTGTGCGTCGAGTGCCACGACGAGCTGCAGCACATCACGGCGCGCGCCTTCAAGCACCCGCCCGCCCTCGATGCTTGCACGAACTGTCACAACCCGCACAACGCACGTCAGCCGAAGATGCTGCACGCCGATATCCGCACGCTGTGCGGGACCTGCCACCAGAAGGTGGCGGCCGGCGCGGAGGCCGCCGCGGTGAAGCACGGCGCACTGGAGGTGGGGCGGGCGTGCGCGAACTGCCACAACCCGCACGGCTCCGACGTGGAGAAGCTGCTCCTGCAGCTCCCCTTCGACCTGTGCCTCACCTGTCACGGCAAGGATGACGTGCAGGACCGGACCGGGAAGCGCCTCATGAACATGAAGAAGTACCTGGCGGAGAACAAGGTCTGGCACCCGCCGGTGGCGGGAAAGGACTGCTCGGTGTGCCACGAGGTCCACGGCGGCGACAACTTCCGCCTGCTCCTCGCCGAGTTCCCGCCCACCTTCTACGCGCCGTTCGACGCCAAGAACTACGCGCTCTGCTTCACGTGCCACGACGAGCAGATGGTGACCACCGCACAGACGACCACGCTCACCGGCTTCCGCAACGGCGCTCGCAACCTGCACTTCGTCCACGTGAACAGGCCCGATCGCGGCCGCACCTGCCGTGCCTGCCACGAGGTTCACGCGTCCAACCAGGAGCGCATCATCCGCGAGAGCGTCCCTTACGGCTCGAAGGGCTATCTGCTGGCGCTCCACTACAGCAAGACGCCGACCGGCGGCCAGTGCACGCGCACCTGCCACGCGACCCGGGCCTATGACAACAAGACGCCGGTGCCCGTCGCCAAGTAGGTGCGCCCTGCTTTCACGCACGGTGGCGTCGGCACCGCTGACGGCGCTGTTCCTGGCCGCCGCCTCGCCGCTCGCGGTCCTCGCCGATGAGCACGTCCGCCTCGGCGATCGGCTCGAGGCCCGGGATCTGCCCACGCTCGAGGGCGGCCGCGCGGCGCTCCTCTCGGCCCGGGCGCGCGCCAACGTCCTCGCCTTCTTCCGGCCCGATCAGGAGTACTCGAGGGAGGTCCTGCGCCATGCCGCCGGCTGGAGCCGCGACTTCGCGGGGAAGCCGGTGCACATCGTCGCCATCGCCTCCTCACGCCGGCCGGCCGCGGAGGTCCGCCGGGCGGTGGAGGGGGCCGGGCTGAAGGTACCGGTGCTCGTCGACGAGGACGATCGGCTCTACGCGGAGCTCGGGCTCCGCACGCTTCCGGTCGTCGTCGTCGCGGACGGAGACTTCCGGGTCGTCGCATTCGAGACCTTCCGCAAGCTCAATCTCGATGCGACCGTTCGCGCGCGCATCCGGCTGGCGCTGAACGAGATCGACGCCGAGGCCGTCGACCGCGCCGCCAACCCTCCGCGTGCCACCATGCCCAACGAGGTGGACGGGGCGGTGGCGCACCGGAACATCCGGCTCGGGCAGATGCTGCTCGAGCGCGGCCATCACCAGGAGGCGGCGGAGCGGGCGCGGCACGTGCTCGCGCTGGACCCGCGCTACGCCCCGGCGCACGTGCTCCTGGGTCAGGCCCTCGCGGCGCAGAGGCGGTGCGACGAAGCGGTCCGGGCCTTCGAGGAAGCGCTGCGGCTCGAGCCGGGGAATGCAGCGGCGGTCGAGGGAAAGGCAGGCTGCGAGCCGGCGCCGCGCTGAGACCGCTGCCTCGCAGCTCGCCCATGAGCGTGCGGCAAGGGAACCGATGCTCCACACGCAGTCCCGAAGTCACGAAGCGTCCAGGGTCTCCCTCTCACCAGGGCGCGGGTCACTGCAACGCGGGGTGGTGCCGGGTGCGGTGGGCCCCGTACGCTTCGTGCGGAAGGAAGCCCGGGGGGGGGGGACCATGATCGCGGCGCCGGATCGCTGCACGCGCTGGTGGTGGGATGATCGGGACGACGACGGCCGCGATGTCCCGGCGCTCGGGGCGCCGGTGCCCGAGCCGGCTCCCACGCCGGCGCGGGTGGTGCTGCTGCCGCCCCTCGGACCGATGGCGCTGCCGGCGGTGATCGCCGAGACCGCGGTCCAGGACCACCGCAGCCTGTTCTGCCCGAGCTACGACGGTTGCCTCGACCACGCCGTCGTCTCGGGATGGGTGAGCTGGAGCTGTGCCGGGTGCCCTGCCCATCGCGACGATCCGAGGCGACCGCCATCCCGCGTGGGAGCGGCGCGGCGGGCTGCCACGTCAGCGTGACCGGGGGTCGGGTAGGAGACCTCCGTCTTGCTCCGGCGCACCCGTTGCCCGAGGTCGCCCGCGCAGGGGCACCGCCCCCCGCCGGCGTACCACCGCCTCGACGCGCACGCGCCAGGACCGCTCGGCGGCGGGGAAGCTCCTCGGATCGGGCGCATCCCAGAGGATCTCGGCCGTCCCCTGCACGTGCAGCAGATCGCCTTCGTCGAAGTCGACGAAGAGCAGCGCCGCGCGAGGGTTCGAGACCAGGTTGCCGAGCGTGTTGAAGTACCGGTTCCCGCGGTAGTCGGGGACGGTCAGCGTCGAGCCGTCGACCCGGACGAACCCGCGCGGCCCGCCGCGATGCGAGACGTCGACGCCGCCGCGGGACTCGTCGGTGCGCGCGGCGGTCGTCACGAAGAACGTGTCCGCGGCCGAGATCATGGATCGCGCAGCGGCGTCGAGGCCCGCGAGCCGCTCCGCGGCCGGCTGCGCCTTGCGCGGCGACCCCTGCAGCTCGCGGACGTGGATGTACTGCGGGCAGTTGCCGAAGCTCTGCCGCACGGCGACCACCAGCGCCTCGCGATCCGCCGAGGTCACGACGCCGTTGGCCCGGTTGCGCCGTCGCGTGCCCAGGTCGATTCCGAGCACGCCGACCGGCGCGCCCTCGACGAGCACGCGCGACGCCGGATCGTCCTCCGGCAGCTGCCCAGCGATCCGCAGCGTGCGCGGGTCCGGCGCCGAGACGAATCCCGGCTCTCCCGCGAGGAGGGTCCCCACCGGCCACCCGCCGTCGCTGCCCCCCAGGATGACGAACGGCAGCGCCTCGAAGAACGTCCGGTGCTGCGCGGTCATGAAGTCGCGGATCCCGCCGCCGCTCGCCGCCTCCCCTGCCCGCTCCTGCGCCTCGATCTCGCCCGCATGGAAAGGGGACGCCGTCATCGCGCTGCTCCTTCCGGAATCGCCGAGGGGACCTGCGCCGCTCCATGTAGTCCGGCCGCTCGCCCGGCGATATGCTCCCCGGCGCAAACCATCATTCCAGAAATCGGAACGATCGCATGGACCGCCTGGACGAGCTCTCCGCGCTGGTCGCCATCCTGGAAACCGGCAGCCTCGCCGCCGCCGGGCGCGCGCTGCGAAGATCTGCGCCCGCCATGACCCGGCTGCTGGCGACCCTCGAGGAGCGGGTCGGCGCGCGCCTGATCGAGCGGACCTCCCGGCGCTTGCATCCGAGCGCCGCGGCTCGCCGCCTCGCCGAGCAGGCGCGTCGACTGCTCGCGGACTACGACGAGGCAGTGCGCGAGACGGACGCCTCGCGCGTACGCGGCGAGCTGCGGGTCACCGCCCCGCTCGCATTCGGGCGCCGGCACGTCACGCCCATCGTGACGAGCTTTCTCGACACGTATCCGGAGGTCCGCGTCGAGCTGATCCTCGACGATGGCGCGCTCGACCTCATCGACGAGGGGATCGACGTCGCCGTCCGCATCGGCCGCCTGGGCGACTCCAGCCTGGTGGCGCGGCGGGTGGGCGAGGTCCGCCGCCTGCTGGTCGCCAGCCCGGCCTACCTCGCCGCGCGGGGGATGCCGCGCACTCCTTCCCAGCTGGCCCGCCACGACGTCGTCTCGGGAGCGGCGCGCCCGCTGCAATGGCGTTTCCGCCGCGCTGGCCGCGAGCAGCTGGTGCGCCTCACGCCGCGCCTGATCGTCAACGAGGTGGACGCCATGCTCAGCGCGGTTCGCGCGGGACGCGGCATCGGCCGGCCGCTCTCGTACCAGGTGGCCGACGATCTCGCCTCGCACTCGCTGGTGCGGCTCCTGCCCGAGTACGAGCCGCCCCCCCTGCCGGTGCAGCTGGTGACGCCCAGCGCGCAGCGCTTGCCGCCGCGCACCCGCGCATTTCTCGACCACGCCGTCCATGCCCTCGCGTCCCTCGACGTCATCCACCGGTGAATCACTCCAGGCTCGACCAGCGGCCGGCGCGCCGGAAGCTCCTGGTCTTCAGATCCACCCCCACCACGTAGGCGCCCAGCGCGCCGACGCGGCGGTTCGGGCCGTAGGTCACCGGCGGCACCAGGCCGGTCTGGAACTGGTACAGGGCCTCGAGGTTCTCGACGAAGCGCTCCCGGCGCAGCGCCCTGCCGGTGCGCTTCAGCCCCTCGGTCGCGATCGCGGCGGCAGCGCAGGCCTCGACCTGGGCGGCGAGGTGGCGCCGGGGGACGTGCGCGCGCTCCTGCAGCCGCGCCAGCGGCGCGGCCGCCGCCGAAGCCGCGTCGGCGGGGGCCGTGGGAAACGCCAGGAAGACCTTGCCGTCGAGGGTCGGAGGGAGCCCCAGCGCCCCACGCGCCGCGAGCCCTCCGGGCGCGACCAGCACGGGCGCCCAGTCGAGCTCCCGGGCCGCGCGCCCGAGCGCGGCCAGCTCCTCGTCGCCGCCGAGGAGGAGCACCACCTCGATCCCCCGGGCCCGGAGGTCGGAGGCCAGGGGCGGGAGCGGCTGGCCCGGCTCCAGCGTTCGAAGCTCCACGTCCTTCCAGCCGTGCGCCTCGAGCTGGGCGCGCGCACCCGCGGCCGCCTCGGCGAGCGGCTCCTCCGGCGTGCGGAGGATGGCTGCAGGCAAACGGGACAGGCCGAGGCTGGCGGCGTGGTCGGCGAGGACGCGGGCCTGCTCGCGCACGCCGGAGAGCACCTGGAAGACGTAGCGGTCGGTCGCCCCGCCTCCCGCGCGCGAGGACGCCAGCGGGCCGACGACCGGCACCTTGCGGTCCTCGGCCAGGCGGGCCAGCTCCGCCTCGGCCCGCGGCGTGAACGGCGCCACCAGGGCGAACACGTCCCCTCCCGCCAGCAGCTCGCGCGCCGCCCGCAGCCCGTCCTCCCGGTCGGAGTCGTACCCGGCCACGGCCAGCTCGATGGTGCGCCCGTGGATGGCGCCCGTACCGTCGAGCTCGGAGAACCAGCCCTGGAGGACCTGGCGCACCACCTCGCCGATCCCGGCGAGCCGGCCCGCCGTCGGCAGGACGGTGCCGAGCCGGATCCTCGCCGGGAAGACCCCGGGATCGCGCTCGTGCTCGAGCTTCTTCAGGAACGCCACCAGGCCCTCCATGTCCGCGCGCGACATGGCGTAGCGAGGCATGGTGGCGTCGAGCGGCGCCCCGGCCGCGTCCAGGCCGCTCTCGATGGCGCGGGCCAGGCGGCGCTCGTCGTACGGTGGATGCCTGCGTCCGCTCCCGGTCTTCCTGCCGTAGGGCTTCACCAGCATCGACCAGCGGATGTCCGGGGGGACGACGGTGCCTTCGGGGCGCCCGAGTCCGTCGTCGCCGTGGCAGCCGGCGCAGGGGAGCACCGAGGCCGGCACGGCCGTGCCATCGACGACCGCGGTGATGACGCTCCCGGTCGCGCTCTCGCCGTCGAGGTAGATCTTCCTGCCGGCCTCCTCCTGCGGCGTGAGCGATCCGGCCCGGGCCAGCCCGGCGGCCAGGATCCCGGCGGCGAGAGCGATGGCCCTGGGCCGTGGCGCCATGCGATCAGCGGGGCGCGGACGGGGTGGCGGCGCTCACCGGCTTCTCGGCCGGCGGGGCCTCGTCGGCGAGCTGGCGGAGGATCTCGGCGACCGCGCCCGGAGGAAGGTCGGGCCGCACCTTGGTCCAGTGGCGGGTGCGCGCGTTCCCGGCGATGAAGGCGGTGGAGTGGTCCCCGGGCTCCTCGACCCAGGCGCCGAGCTTCGTGAGCACGGTCTGGACGGCGGCCCGGGTGCCGGTCAGAAAGGTCCACCCTGGGTGAAGCGCCTGTTGCCTCTCGGCGAAGCGCCGCAGCTGCTGGGGCGTGTCGAACCCGGGATCGACGCTGATGGAGACGAAGAAGACGTCCCGACCGAACCGGTCGCCCAGATCCTGGCGCACCCGGTTCAGCTTCTGGGCGAGGAGCGGGCAAGCCCCGCTGCAGCGGGAGAAGACGAAGCTGAGGCACACCACCCGGCCCTTCACCGCGTCGCTGAAGAAGCGCACCGGTCTGCCGTCCTGGTCCAGGAGCTCGGTGTCCGTGAAATAGGATCGCGCTCTCGCCTCCTCCGCGGCCTCGACCTCCTCGGGGGCGCTCCGCTGGGCCTGGGCCTCCAGCGCCGGAGCGAGGGACAGCGCCAGGAGGAGGCCTCGCGACCAGACCATGGGTCACTCCATCGCCGCCTGGCGGCGCGCCGCCAGGAGATCGTCGATCACGGCCAGCACCTGATCCGGCGCGGGGAAGCCGTTGAGGCGTGCCCAGCGTCCGGTGCGGCCGTCGCCCACGAGGATCATCGGTGCGTGATCGACGAAGTTGCCGGTGTACGCCCCGAGCCCCTTCAGCACCCGGTCGACGTCTCCCTTGGTGCCGGTGAGGTGGCTCCATCCGGCGCGCGCCCCGTGCCGGGCAGCATAGGCCTTGAGGCGAGCGGGCGTGTCGCGGTTCGGGTCGACGGAGATGGAGACCAGGAACACGTCCCGCCCCTGCCGGTCCCCGAGTCGCTCCTGGAGCCGCGCGAACCTGGCGGAGAGGAGCGGGCAGATGGTGGTGCAGGTGGTGTAGACGAAGTTCATCACCACCAGGCGGTCCCCCACCACGTCGCTCTTGAAGTGAACCTCGGCGCCGTCCTGGTCCAGGAGCACGGCGTTCACCACCTCGACGTCGACCCGCGAGGCGGACGCGGAAGGCGCCGCGGGCGCCGGCGCCGCCTCCTGGCAGTGAGCGTGGGGGTCCCCGGCCGCGGCGGGCGCGTGCGCCGCGCGCGTCGCCGGGGCGAAGGCCAGGGCGACGAGGAGACCGCGGGTACGAGTCGTGCGCTTCACGGCCGTCGCATCATCTCGAACGAGCGCCGGCCGGGCCAGATGAGGCCCCGCATGTCCCGGCGGCGCCGGAGCGACGCTTCGCCGGCGCGACTTTCACGAAGAGTGTCGACCCGCCCCTGCGCCGCGCTCCGCGCCCCCCCCCATCGGCGTGGTCCGGGGAAAGTACCTCTTGGGTGCACGGGGCGCCCGATCGCGACCGCCCGACCGTCTCGTTCTCCATCGCTGTTTGCAGCCAAATCAGCAGTGCATGGTACAGGCCCGCCAAACCGGCGCGGATCGATTGGCCCATACACGAGCCCGTTGAAAATCCATATCCCAGACGTGCAGCATGAGGCATTGCGCCTCACCCAGATCACGGGACCGAGTTGCGCAAGCGGGCCGCGACGGATCGCAGGGGAGCCCTGTCGATTCCGGGACGGCCAAGAGGGCAGGAGCCGACGGAGGGCACATCATGCGCAGCGCCATCTCCCCCACGGGGAAAGAGCGGGTTCGTGCGTCCTGGTGTCGTGCGGTGGTCGGCGTGCACGCAGTGGCAATGCTGGCGGCAGCCGGGCCCGCGTCGGCGCAATTGACGTCGGCCGGTGCCATCCAACCGTTCTCCCCGTTCGACGTGACGGGCTTCCTCGAGCAGGCGACCTTCGGGGACTGCCCGGGCACCTGCGGCGGTACCGACCCGCTCGCCGGCGGTACGCTGACCGTGAACGGGGAGCTCGTCATCGTGCCCCGGAACACCATCGTCCTCCTGCCGGCGACGGCGATGACCTGGAAGGAGCTGTTCGACAAGGCGCCGCCGCCGTACCTCGGCCTGCACCAGTCCGGCCTGGCGCTCAACGACGGGAGCACCACCGCCATCCCGCCCATCCCGCCGCCCCTCGCCGCCTACGAGGTGCACGTGCAGGGCAACCGGGTCAACGGCGTGAACATCGCCGGCCTCGTCAACATCGCCCAGCACTCGCTCATGACCGGCCAGGGCTTCATCACCTTCATCGACTACGTGACCGGCGAGTTCCGCGTCGGCGGCGTGCTCAACGATCCGAACTGCCAGCAGGGCGTGGCGAACCCCGCCTGCTCCGGGCAGCGCGTCAAGATCAACGATCCGGAGGGCAAGTTCGGCCGCGCCTGGAGCCCGGACACCCGCTTCACCATCGACGAGGACAACCCGACCGTCCGCGCGGCGACGGGCTTCCCCATGTGCATCCCGCGCGACGATCCCGGCGCCGGGGCCGGCGATGCGCTCTGCCCGCAGACCAACCGCCCGCGCGCGGGCGGGGTGCCGCTCACCATCTTCACCATGCCCGATCCGGCGCTGGGCGTTCCGCCCCGCGCCCACGGCATGGCCCCGTTCGCGGTCGGCGACTACGTCACCTACGCCGGGCTGCTCGTCCGCGACGGCCCCCTCCCCACGGCCGGCTCGACCGTCGGTCCGACCGACGGCCGGCCCCTGCTGCCCGCGAACGTCCTGCCTCCCGGAGGCACCAAGGCGAGCCCGGCGACGGCGCCCCTGGTGGCCCCGCTCACCAACGCGGTGTCCGCCACCAACCCCGGCGTCTACGTCGCGGCCCACGCCGTCGTCGGCAACCTCGGCATCTTCACGGCCCCCGGCACGAGCCCTGCGTACGTGGCGATCGACGTGACCATCCTCGGCGTCGGCGGGATCGCCGTGCCCGGCTTCCCGCAGGAGGCCACCACCCGCACGCGCTTCGAGGGCTTCACCACCGACCCCACGCGCACCATCAACCTGTGGGGCATGGACGTGGACCCCTGCACCGGGGCCGAGGTCGACCGCAACTGGGGCTCGAGCGTCGTCGACCCGGGCCCGCCCACCGGCGCGGTGCTCGGCCGCTGGCGCTTCCGCCCGCCGGCGAGCGTCCTGACCATGCCCACCGCCGGCGTCTTCCTCCCGGCCACCCGTGAGGTCCGGGCCTCCATCGCCGGCTATTCCTTCGGACCGGTCACGCCCGCCGGCCTCGTCGCCGGCCAGTATCACGCCCCCATCAGCGCATACCTCTTCCCCGAGCAGCTGGCGCCGGGCAATCCGCCGGTGGCGCTCACCTTGAACGAGTTCCCGTTCCTCATGAACGGGTCGGGCCCGTGGCCCGGTGCCGGTGGCGCCATCGTCGGCCGGCTCGTCCCGGCCCCGTGGGATCCGGCGCTGAACGGGGCGGCGACGAGCTGCGGCACGCCGCCGGTGATCCCGCGGCCGACCGCCGTCGCCAGCTTCAGCCCTGCCACCGTGTCGTCCGGAACCGTGGTGACGCTCCTCGGCGCCGCCAGCACCAGCAACACCACGCCGCCCCAGCCGCTCGCCTTCCAGTGGAGCCAGACCGGGCCGGCCAGCGGCCCCTTCGTCGCGCTCTCCAACCCGACGGTGGCGAGCCCCACCTTCACCGCCCCCATCGTCGCGGCGGCGACGAGCCTCACCTTCCTCCTCACGGTGAGCGACCTGGGCGGGACCTCGACGGCGACGGTGACCGTCCCCGTGAACCCGGTCGCCAATCCGCGGCCGCCCATCGCGGCCCTCACCGCGCCGGCGAGCGTCTTCTCCGGCGCGACGGTGACGCTCAACGCCACCGGGAGCTCGGACCCGAACACGCCGCCCACCGCGCTCAGCTATGCCTACGCGCAGACGGCGCCGGCGAGCCCGCTCGTCGCCATCACGCCCGCCGGCAACACGGCCTCCTTCAAGGCCCCCGTGGTCACGGTCGCGACCGCCTTCACGTTCAAGGTCACGGTCACGAACGGCCTCGGCCTCGCCACCGCCTCGGCCCCGGTCACGGTCACGGTGAATCCTGCCAGCCCGCCCGTCGTCCAGCCCGTCCCGGCGCAGGCGGTGCTCTCCGCGCCCCCCGCCGGCGTCGTCACGCTGACCGGTGCGGCCACCGATCCCCAGGGCCTGCCGCTCACCTACACCTGGTCGCAGACGGGCGGCCCCGCCGTGGCGCTCACGCCGGGCGGCCCATCGACGAGCCCGATCGCGACCTTCCCCAAGCCGACGCTGCCGTCCGGCTCCGCTCCCGTCGTCTACACGTTCCGGCTCAGCGTCACCAACGGCGTGACCACGCCCGTGGCGGTGACGACCACCGTGACGGTGTCGGCCCCCGACGTCGTGACCATCACCAGCGTCACCTACCGGACCGGCATCCAGCGGCTCACCGTGACGGCGACGTCTTCGGCGACGGGCGGGATCACCATGAGCTTCCACGTGGCCACCCCGGCGCCCGGCGGGACGACGGTGCCCATGACCGTCGTGACCACGGCGCCGCTCACCTTCACCGGTACGCTCAACGGCACGCCCAATCCGGACCCGACCGGCGGCGTGACGGTGACCTCGAGCCTGGGCGGCACCGCCACCTCGCTCGTGACCACGCTGCGGCCGTGACCTGGCGCTGGAGGGCGACGACATGAGAAGCCGCTTCGCGGTCACCGCTGCTTCGCTGCTCGCGGGCCTCACCCTGGCCGTTCCCACGGGAGCCGCCGCGCAGTGCGCGCGGATCATCACCGCCGACGTGGTCGCCATCGACCAGCCGCTGATGTTCAACAGGCTGGGCGCCTCGAACGTGAACGGCATGGCCTTCGCGCTGCGGCGCGACACCGTGGCGCTGGCGTGCTCGACCGTGAACAACGTCACGACGTGCACGCCGGGCCGGCCGCTCAACGATCCGGCGGCGGTGCCGGTGCCGGGCCAGGTGGTCATCCGCCCCGACAAGCGACCGCGGCCGCTGGTGCTGCGGGCGGCCGCCGGCGACTGCCTGGCGGTGACGGTGCAGAACCTGCTCTTCCCGTTCAGGAACCCGCGAGGCAACGCCGGCGCGGTCGCCGGGCCCACCATCATCGACGGCGTCCAGTTCAACACCGTCGTGGACGACCAGGTCGCCGACCGGCACGTCGGCTTCCACGCCCAGGGCATGCAGCTCGTGGGCAGCATCATGGACGACAGCTCCAACGTCGGCCTGAACGCGAGCAGCCTCATCGCTCCCGGCGGCCGGGCGACGTACACCTTCTACGCCGAGCGCGAGGGCACCTTCCTGGTGACGAGCGACGGCGCCACCTTCGGCGGCGAGGGGGGCGGCGGCAACACCGGCCAGGGCCTCTTCGCGGTCATCAACGTGGAGCCGAAGCGCGCCAGTTTCTACCGGAGCCAGGTGACGGAGGAGGAGCTGCGGCTCGCCTCCAGCGACGCCGCCGGCAACCGGCGGCTGACCGCGGCCGGGCAGCCCATCATCGACTACGAGGCGAAGTACCCCGCCATCGAGCCGTGGAAGAGCGAGGGCAAGGCAGGCCTCCCCATCCTCGACATGCTCACGGCCGCGAACGAGCTCGTCCACTCGGACCTCAACGCCGTCATCGCCGGCCCCGGCTCCGCCGCCGGCGTCAAGGACGGACGGTTCCCTGCCGACACCTACCCGCTGGAGAGCGTCGGCAAGCGCAACCCCACCCTGCCGAACCGCCTCGAGGCCTTCCGCGAGTACACCGTGGCGTTCCACGACGAGATGACGTCGACGAGCGCCTTCCCCGGCTACTTCAAGGACGACCCCGTCTTCCGGCACACGCTGCACGCGGTCGGCGACGTCTTCATGATCAACTACGGCTCGGGCGCCATCGGCCCCGAGGTCGTCGCCAATCGCCTGGGCGTAGGTCCGATGCACGACTGCCTCAGCTGCGCCTACGAGGAGTTCTTCCTCACCTCGCACGCCGTCGGCGACCCAGCCATGAACGTGGACCTCCCGGCCAACGTGGGCCTGGAGCTGTGCTCGCCCGGCATCGCTCCGGGCGTCGGGGCCTGCGCCGCCGTCGGACCCAAGGCCACCCGCGCCTTCTACCCGGACGATCCCTCCAACGTGCACCACAGCTACATCAACGACTTCGTCAAGTTCCGGAACGTGCACACGGGGAAGGAGCACCACATCTTCCACCTGCACAATCACCAGTGGCTCTACAACCCGAACGACGACAACTCGAACTACCTCGACGCGCAGGGCATCGGTCCCGGCGCCGGGTACACGTACGAGATCAACTTCGGTGGCTCGGGCAACCGCAACAAGAGCGCGGGCGACGCCATCTTCCACTGCCACTTCTACCCGCACTTCGCCCAGGGCATGTGGGAGCTGTGGCGAAACCACGACGTGCTGGAGACCGGCACGCCGCTGGCCGTGTCGCAGGCCCCGAACGCCCCCGGCGTCCCCGGCGCCCTGCGCTTCCACCAGACCCCCTGGGCGCTGCAGGACGGCACGCCGGCGGCCGCGGCGGTGGACGCGAGCGGCAAGGTGACGGCACGCGCCCGCGCCCTGCCCGACGGCGAGGTGGTGGCCGGCACGCCCATCCCGGCGCTGCTGCCGCTGCCGGGCAAGCCCATGGCGGTGATGCCGGGCAAGGTGACGGTGGTGGCCAAGCCGCTCCAGGTGAAGGACGGCCTGACGGGCCAGCTCCGGCCGGGCGGCAGCAACATCCTGGTGGACCGCAGCGACGTGGACGCCGGGCTGGTCACGTTCTGCGCCGCGAACCCGGCGGACGTCCGGTGCACGCTCAACCCCAAGCGCAGCAAGAACCCCGGCTATCCGATGTGGATCGGCGGCATGGAGGCCACCGTCGGCAACCGTCCGCCGACCCCGCCGCTCGACATGGCCGCGCGCGGCGTCGACCCGAGGAACGGCGGCTGGGACGGCGGGCTGCCCCGGCACAGCCTGCAGGGCTACGCCGCAGGCGGCGCGGCCGTCTCCACGGTCACGCGCCTCGACATGAACAAGGAGCTGAGGAAGGCCAGGGCGTACTGGGTCCCGGAGGACGGGAACGACGTCGAGAAGGTCGCCATGTCGTTCCACGCCTTCCGCACGCACGCCAGCACCCGGCTGAACCTCGACGGCACCACCGCGCCGGGCGACTTCGTCACCAACGGCTCCGGGCGGCCCGTGCCGGGCGCCCCGTTCCACGATCCGTGCATCGACGACCAGGGCAAGCTCCTCAACTCCGGCGTCGTCGGCGCGTGGTTCGACGGCATCGGGGGGACCTCGATCGCCGGCAGCTCGGCGTTCACCGCCGACAACCCGCGCGTCTACAAGGCGGCGGTGATCCAGTTCGACGCGGTGCTCAACAAGGCCGGCTACCACTACCCCCAGGAGCGGATCATCACGCTCTGGGAGGACGCCGTCCCGACCATCAACAAGCTCCGGCCGCCCGAGCCCTTCGTGCTCCGCGCCAACACCTTCGACTGCACCATGTTCCTCCACACCAACCTCGTGCCCCGGCTCTTCGAGCTCGACGACTTCCAGGTGCGCACGCCCACCGACGTCATCGGCCAGCACATCCACCTGCCGAAGTGGGACCTCACCACCACCGACGGCTCCGCCAACGGCTGGAACTACGAGGACGGCACGCTCTCGCCCGACGCGGTCCGCGAGCGCATCGACGCCATCAACGCGCTCAACCCGACCGGCGCCGGCAACCCGCCCGACAGCGCCGGCCGCGCCGCCAACACGCCGCTCACCGCCCGGCCGCACCCCTTCTTCGGCGCGGGCGGTCCGGGAGGCGTGAACTGGATGGGAGCACGGACCACCCTCGAGCGCTGGTTCTTCGACCCGGTGGTGAACGTCGCCGGCGTGCACCGCGGCCTGGGCATCATCTTCACCCACGACCACTTCGGCCCCTCCACCCACCAGCAGATCGGTCTCTACGCCACCGTGCTCGCCGAGCCGCCCGCCTCGACCTGGGTCCACAACGAGACGGGCGTGCCGTTCTACACGCGTGCCGACGGCGGCCCCACGAGCTGGCAGGCGGCCATCCTCACCGGCGACCTCGACGGCGACGGGCAGAACGACAGCTTCCGCGAGTTCTACCTGGAGTACTCGGACTTCCAGCACGCCTACCAGCCCGGCACGTACGTGGGCGTGGGCCAGTTCGGTGGACCGACCGGAGCGATCCCGGTGAGCAACACCACCTTCCGCCAGGCCATCAACCCCTCCAACAAGGGCGACATCGCCCTCGCCGCCAACCCGCTCACCGTGGCCGAGACGCTGCCCGACCTCATCGTCATCGCGGCCGACTGTCCCGGCGGCGTGCCGCGCCCCTGCCCCGAGGCCATCGCCGCCGACGACCCGGGCATGATGGTGGTGAACTACCGGAACGAGCCTCTGGCCCTGCGCGTCTTCGACCCGGCGAAGCTCGGGCCGGACGGCAAGCCCGGCATGCAGGCCGACGGCGACCCGGGGGATCTGGCGCTGGCGCTGCAGAGCCGGACCGACCGCAAGGTCGCCGCCATGAACGTGCAACCGGCCGGCGGCACCGGCATCAACGGCACCCTCTTCCCGCCGGGCCTCAACGCGGGCCTGACCGCCGGCGACCCCTACACGCCCATGCTGCGCGCCTACTTCGGCGACCGGATCCGCGTGAAGGTGCAGGCCGGGGGCGACGAGGAGACGCACAACGTCAGCCTGAGCGGGCTCAAGTGGCTGCAGGGCGGCTCCGGCTTCGGCTACAGCCCGACCTCCGGCTGGCGCAGCTCCCAGCAGGCCGGCATCTCCGAGCAGCTGACCTTCGCCTCGCCGGCCATGCCGCTCATGACCGGCGGCAACCGCGCCGACCACTTCTACGCGGCCGACGCCAGCCACCAGGGGTGGTGGACCGGGACCTGGGGCATCACGCGCATGTACGGGACCGCCCGGGCGGATCTGTTCCAGCTCCCCAACACCCGGGTGCCGATGGTCCTCACGAACCTCAACCAGTTCAACGGCGTCTGCCCGCTCACCGCTCCCGCTCGACCCTACGACGTCACCGCGGTGCTCGCGAACGACGTGCTGCCGAACCTGACCGGCGCCGTCATCGTGCCGACCGACGACTCCAGCTCGGCGACGATGCACGTCGGCGGACCGCTCAACCCGGCGGGCGGGACGCTCGTCTACAACGCGCGGCCCATCGTCGTCTCCAATGGCAAGAAGGGCCCGCTCCACGACCCGACGGCCATGATGTACGTGATGACGAGCGACCTCGTCCCGAGGAACGCCGCCGACCCGGGCTGCAAGAGGCCGAACGGCACGCTCGACCCGACCCTCTCCACCTGCGGCGTCAAGCTCGCGGACGGCGCACCGGTCGAGCCCATCATCCTCCGGGCCGCGGCCGGAGACTGCATCCAGGTGACCCTGCGCAACCGGCTCCCTGCCCTGGCCCCGGACCTCGGCGGCTACATGCAGCAGAGCCTGCTCATCCCCCGCAACCCGAACGACCCGCTCGGCGTCACCACCTTCAACAACAACCTGGTGCGCCCATCGAGCCTGGTCGGGCTGAACCCTGGCCTGGTGGCGACCGACGTCACCAAGGGCAACGGCGTCGTCGTGGGCCTCAACCCGGCGAACGCGGTGGTGGCGGCACCGGGCACCATCGAGCGCTACCAGTGGTACGCCGGCGACCTGAGCCTGGTGCCGAAGGGAGGCGCCTCCTTCGCCGTCGCCGCCACGCCGGTGGAGTTCGGCGGCGCGAACCTCATGCCCGCCGACGTCCTGAAGCAGGGGCAGAAGGGTCTCGTCGGCGCGCTCTCCATCATGCCGCAGGGCTCGACCTGGACCGAGAACGACGTGGTCACCGATCACCAGCGGAGCATGTCGCTCGGCTTCTTGCGCCGGACGCGCACCTCGGCCACCATCGCCGCCACCGCCACGGCGCCCGCCACCCGCGACTTCGTCGCGGTGATCCAGCCCGGCCTCAACCTGCGCTACGCCGCCGACGGCGCTCCGGTCGAGGGCATCGCCGCCGAGGGCGTCATCAGCGAGGACGCCGAGGACGCGGGGCAGCTCGGCATCAACTACGGCGCCGAGCCGCTCTGGTACCGGTTCGGCCTGGCCCCCAACGTACCCCTCACCGGCGGAGGAGGCAGCGGCCTGGACATGGGCTCCGTGCCGAACGCCAACGAGGCCTACTCGAACGGCCTCGCCTCGTCGGGCGGCGAGGATCCGTCCACGGCCGTGTTCACGGCCGCGGCCGGCCAGCCCTTCCGGCTGCACACGCTCGTTCCGGCGGGCCACGGCCGCGCCAGCGTCTTCAACCTGCACGGCCACGTCTGGCAGCGCGCGCCGTACATGTGCCCGGGGTCCGCCTACCTGGGCCTTTCCGGCAACTGCAAGCCCACCGGCTTCTACCCGACGCTCGCCGGCGCCGGCGGGCCGTTCGAGGTCGGCTCGCGCGCGCTGGGCCTGAACCCGCTGTCCATGTACTTCGGAGGCCAGGACAGCCTGCTGCCCGCCGGGCACTTCGACTTCGTGCTGCCGAGCGCCGGCGGCGTGAACAAGGTGAAGGGCGACTACCTGTTCCGGGATCAGGCGAGCTTCGGCAACACGCACGGCCTGTGGGGCATCCTGCGGGTGCAGTGAGCCATGCACGCGCTCGCCGCCCTCATCGCGCTCGTCGCCGCCGCGGACGTCGACCCGAACCACCTCGTCCGATCCGGCGTGGCGGTGGACTTCTCCATCCGCCGGCTCGGCGCGGCGTCCGGGGCCGGCCAGCCGCTCATGGAGGGCGACTACGCCGAGGTCAGGTTCCGGATGGTGGACGCGACCACCGGGCGTCCCATGACCGGGGTGAAGCCTGCCGCCTGGATGGACATCGGCGGCGTCGGTCCAGGCGGCGAGCAGCGGGAGTGCAAGGACAAGGTCGGCCTCTACCTCAAGGGCATCGTCGGCATCCGCCCGATGGTCGACCTCAACAGCTACTACCTCCTGGTCCTGAACCAGGACCCGAGCATCTCGGTCATCGATCCGGTGGTGAGCATGACCGGCCGGACCAGCCTCTACGCCACCGTGCTCCTGAAGCGCCCCCCGGCCGACTGGGCTCGCAGCGGCGACGCCAAGCGCATCTACGTCTCCATGCCACGGGCCGGTGAGGTGGCGGTGGTGGATGGCGAGGCGTTCAAGGTCCAGGGCAGCGTGCCGGCCGGCCCGGACCCGGTGCGGGTGGCGCTGCAGGGCGACGGAAGGTACCTGTGGGTGGGGAACGACTCCAGGGAGCCCGGCGAGAGCGGCGTCACCGTCATCGACACCGAGACGCTCGCGCCGGTGGCCCGCATCGTCACCGGCCGCGGGCACCACGAGATCGCCTTCTCCGCCGACGACCGCCACGCCTTCGTGAGCAACCGCGACGAGGGCTCGGTGAGCGTCGTCGACGTCGCGACGCTGCGCAAGGTGAGGGACGTCCGGACCGGCCCGGTGCCCATCGCGCTCGCCTTCTCGCCCCTCTCCGGCGCGCTCTACGTGGCCGACGGCAGGGAGGGCACCATCGCCGTCGTGGACGGCACGGGGCTCGAGGTGACGGCGCGCATCGCGACCAGGCCCGGCCTCGGGCCGCTGCGGGTGAGCCGGGACGGCCGCTGGGCCATCGCCGTCAATCCGGCGGAGAACGCCGCGTACGTCGTCGACACCTCCCTGAACCGGCTGGCGCACACCATCCCGGCGCGAGGGAAGCCGTACCAGGTGGCCTTCACGCGCGCCTTCGCCTACCTGCGCCTGCTCGACTCGGAGCGGGTGGTGATGGTGAACCTGGGCAGC
>DASTGH010000070.1:0-7879 GCA_035719345.1 Anaeromyxobacteraceae bacterium | reverse complement strand
GCGCGACCCCGCGCTCCGGGCGCGGCTGGAGGAGGAGGCGGCGCGCCTGGGGCGGCCCGCGCTCCACGCCCGCCTGGCCGCGGTCGACCCGGCGGCGGCCGCCCGCATCGGCCCGAACGACCTCGTCCGCATCGTGCGGGCGCTCGAGATGGCGGAGGGCGGCCGCACGCAGTCGGAGGTGTTCGCCGCCCACGGGCACCGCGAGGCGCGCTACCCGGCGCGGCTCCTCGCGCTCGATCCGCCGCGCCCCGAGCTGCACGCCCGCATCGAGCGGCGCGCGCCGGCGCTCTTCGAGGGCCTGCTCGCCGAGGCGGAGCGGCTCCGCGCGCGGCTCGGCGAGCCGCTCCCGCCGAAGCTGCCGCTCGGCTACGCGGAGGCGGCCGCGGTGCTGCGCGGCGAGCTCGACCGGGTCGAGGCGCTGCGGCGCCTGGTCGTGGCGCACCGCCGGTACGCGCGGCGGCAGGTGGTGTGGCTGCGGCGCGAGCCGGGGGTGGAGTGGCTCCGCCCCCCGCTCGATGCCGCCGCGCTCGCCGCCGACCTGCGGCGCTGGCTCGAGGCGTGAACCCCTGCGCCCCGCGCGGGGTTTGCGCGCCGCGGTCGCCCGGGAGCATGAGCGGAGGCCACGCACGGAGGTCCGCCATGACGCCTCGCCCGCTCCTCGCCGCGCTCGCCTGCGCCGCGCTCGCGCCCGCCTCCACCGCCGCCGGCGGCACTCTCCCGAACCCCGCGTCTGCTCCCGCCTCGGCTTCCGCCTCGACGGCCGCGTTCGCGCGGCTGCGCGGCCTCGCCGGCGAGTGGTCGGGGAAGGCGAAGGGCCACGGCGACGCGATGCCGACGCGGGCGAGCATCAAGGTCGTCTCCGCCGGCTCGGCGGTCATGCTGGTGACCGACCCCGGCACGGACCACGAGATGGTGACGCTCTTCCACGAGGACGACGGCGCCTTGCTCGCGACGCACTACTGCGCGGCCATGAACCAGCCGCGGATGAAGGCGAAGCCCGCGGCGGACGGCGACCGTCTGGTCTTCGAGTTCCAGGACGGGACCAATCTCAAGACGAACCCCGGGCACATGCAGCGCCTCGCGCTCGTCCTGCCCGACCCGCAGCACCAGGTCCAGGAGTGGACGTACGCCGGGCCCGAGGGGAAGGAGCAGACGATGACGATGGAGCTGACGCGGGCCGCCGCCGCGGCGCGTTAGGCGGCCCCGACCGCGCGCTGCCTGCGGTACCGGGGGACGCGTGCTATAAGCGCGCCACATGTCCCGCCCTGCGTACGTCATCGAGTTCGAGCGCCCGCTCATCGCGCTCGAGTCCAAGATCGCCGAGCTGAAGCAGCTCTCCGGCGGCGCCGCGGTCGACTTCACCGACGAGATCGTCAAGCTGGAGAAGAAGGCGAAGAAGCTCCAGGCCGAGATCTTCAACGACCTCACGCCCTGGCAGATCGTCCAGCTCGCTCGCCACCCGAACCGGCCGTACTTCCTCGACTACCTCCAAACGCTCTTCACCGAGTTCTTCGAGATCGAGGGCGACCGCCGCTTCGCCGCCGACCACGCCATCGTCGGCGGGCTGGCGAAGTTCGACGGCGAGCCCGTCGTCGTCATGGGCCAGCAGAAGGGCCGCAGCACGAAGGACAACATGTTCCGGAACTTCGGGATGGCGCGGCCCGAGGGGTACCGCAAGGCGCGCCGCCTCTTCGACCTGGCGGAGCGTTTCCGCCGGCCCGTCCTCACCTTCATCGACACGCCCGGCGCCTACCCCGGCATCGGCGCCGAGGAGCGCGGGCAGGCCGAGGCGATCGCGGTGAACCTCGAGGTCATGTCGTCGCTCACCGTCCCCACCGTCTCGGTGGTCATCGGGGAGGGCGCGTCCGGCGGCGCCATCGGCATCGGCGTGACCAACCGCATCCTCATGCTCGAGTACGCCTGGTACAACGTCATCTCCCCGGAGAGCTGCTCGTCCATCCTCTACCGCGACGCGAGCAAGGCGCAGAAGAGCGCCGAGGCGCTGAAGCTCACCGCCAAGGATCTCTCCGGCTTCGGCATCATCGACGAGATCGTGAAGGAGGCGCCCGGCGGTGCGCACCGCGATCCCGCAGAGACGGCGGCGAACGTCCAGGCCGCGCTGCGGCGGCACCTCGTCGAGCTGAAGAAGCTCTCCGGCGAGGAGCTGGTCCGCGACCGATACGAGAAGTTCCGCGCCATGGGCGTGTTCTCGTCGGAGGGTTAGGGCAGGTAGGCGACTCCGGGCCAGGGCACGGTCGTGGAGTGCGACTTCCCGGCCGCCATCTGAGCGGCGCGCCTCGGCGGTGACAAGCGTCCGGGCGCCGGGCTATGACACGCCCCATGCCCTCGGTGCCGCCCTACGTCGCGTCGCTCCAGCCGTACGTCCCGGGAAAGCCCATCGAGGAGGTCGAGCGCGAGTACGGCGTCTCGAACGTGGCGAAGCTCGCCTCGAACGAGAACGCCCTCGGCCCGTCCCCCCGGGCGCTGGCCGCCGCGCGCGAGGCCTGCGCGGGCGTGCACCTCTACCCCGACGGCAGCGCGTTCTACCTGCGCCAGGCGCTGGCGGCGAAGCTGGGCGTGACCATGGAGGAGGTCGCCGTCGGCAACGGCTCGAACGAGCTGCTCGAGCTGGTGGTGCGGACGTTCGTGCCCGAGGGCGGCGAGGTCCTCACCAGCGCGAACAGCTTCATCGTCTACAAGCTCGCCAGCCAGGCGCACGGGCGGACCTGCGTCGAGGCGCCCATGGACGACCACCGCTACGACCTGCGCGCGATCGCCGCGCGGCTCTCGCCGCGCACGCGGGTGATCTTCCTGGCGAACCCCGACAATCCCAACGGCACGTACTTCACCGAGCGCGAGCTGGTGCCGTTCCTGGAGGCGGTGCCGCGCGACGTGCTGGTGGTGCTCGACGAGGCGTACGTCGAGTTCGTGACGGCGAGCGACTTCCCCGACGGCCTGCGCATCCGCAGGCGCTTCCCCAACGTCGTCACCTGCCGCACGTTCTCCAAGATCTACGGGCTGGCCGGGCTCCGGCTCGGCTACCTCGTCGCCTCGCCCGAGGTGGTCGGCTACCTCGATCGGGTGCGAGCGCCGTTCAACACGAGCCTCGTGGCCCAGGCCGCCGGCGCGGCGGCGCTCTCCGACGACGAGCACGTGGCGCGCAGCCGCGCGCTCGTCGCCAGCGAGCGGCCGTTCCTGGAGGCGGGCCTGCGCGCGGTGGGGGCGAGGGTCTGGCCGTCGCAGACGAACTTCGTGCTCGCCGACTTCCCCGGCCGGCCGGGGAAGGAGCTGTTCGAGGCGCTCCTGCGCCGCGCCGTGGTCGTCCGGCCCGTGGCCGGCTACGGCTTCCCGACCGCGCAGCGCGTGACCTGCGGCCTGCGCCCGGAGAACGAGAAGCTGCTCGCGGCGCTGAAGGAGATCCTGACCCGGTGAGCGGCACGCGCCCCGTCATCGTCGCCATCGACGGCCCCGCCGGCGCCGGAAAGAGCACCGTGGCGCGCCGGCTGGCGGCGCGGCTCGGCTACGCCATGGTGGACACCGGCGCCATCTACCGGGCGGTGGCGCTGGCGGCGAGCCGGCGCGGCATCGCCTTCGACGACGACGCCGGGCTCTCCGGGATCCTGCCGTCGCTCACCATCGCCTTCGAGCCGCCGGCGCGCGAGGGCGACGGCCCGCGCGTGCTCCTCGACGGGCAGGACGTCTCGGCCGAGATCCGCACCCCGGCCATCTCGCTCGGCGCGAGCGCGGTCTCGGCGCGGCCGGTGGTGCGCGACGCGCTCCTCGGCCTGCAGCGCCGGCTCGCCTCCGACCCGCGGCAGCGGGGCGCGGTGCTGGAGGGGCGCGACATCGGGACGGTCGTGTTCCCCGACGCCGACGTGAAGTTCTTCCTCACCGCCACCCCGGAGGAGCGCGCCCGCCGCCGCCACGCCGAGCTGGCGGCGAAGGGCGGCGCGCCGGCGCTCGCCGAGGTGCTCGCCGACCAGACGCGCCGCGACCGCGACGACACCGAGCGTCCGGTCGCCCCCCTGCGCCCGGCCCCCGACGCCATCCTCGTCGACACGAGCGGCGTCTCGCTCGACGAGGTGGTGGGCGCGCTCGCGCACACCGTCCGGAGCCGCCTTCTCGACCGCGGGATGTCCGGGTAGGATGCCGCGTCGATGGAGGCCGAGGAGCGCGTCTACGGCCCGCGCGAGTGCGGGAGCTGCCGGCTGTGGCGCCCCATCCTCGAGGATGCGCGCGGGCCCATCGGGCCGTGCCGCCTCGCCGTCCGCACCGGCGACTTCCCCGGCACCGCCCCCGCCTGCGAGCGCCACATGGCGCGCGACGCGGCCGTGCCGCTGCGGCCTGCGCCGGCACCCGCCCGCCGCGCCGGCCCGGCGGCGCCGTTCGTCGTCGGCGGCGGAGAGCGCCTCGAGGGCGTCCCCGCCCCCGCCCATCTCGACCTGCCGCAGGAGATCCTCTCCATGACGCGCGAAGAGTTCGCCCAGGCCATCCGCGAGGTGCTGCGCGAGGAGTCGTCGCACGTCGCGCTCGCGCCCAAGTGGGAGGGCGGCACCCTCCTGCTGAAGCCCCGCGATCCGGCGCTGCAGCCGAAGGAGATCCCGCTCGACCAGCTCTTCCACAAGGTGGTCATGGTCCGCGACCGCCTGCGCGTGCTGGAGCAGAAGATCAACGCGCACGACAAGCTCACCGACGCCGAGAAGGTGGACATGCAGGGCTACGTGACGAAGTGCTACGGCTCGCTCACCACCTTCAACGTGCTCTTCCGCGAGGAGCGCGACCGCTTCGTCGGCGAGAAGGGAGCCTAGGGATGGACGTCGTCATCGCGCGCACCGCCGGCTTCTGCTGGGGCGTCCGCCGCACCGTGGAGAAGGTCATGGAGGTGGCGGAGGCGGCGGCGCCGGTCGTGACGCTCGGCCCTGTCATCCACAACCCGCAGGCGGTGGAGCGGATGCGGGCGAAGGGCGTCGGCAAGGTGGACGCCGTCGCCGAGGTGCCGGACGGCACCACGGTGGTGGTCCGCACCCACGGTGCGCCGAGGGCCGAGGTGGCCGCGGCGCGGGAGCGCGGCCTCGAGCTCGTCGACGGCACCTGCCCCTACGTGAAGTTCCCGCAGGCCATGGCGCAGCGGCTGTCGAGGGACGGCTACCACCTCGTCGTCGTCGGCGACGCTGGCCATGCCGAGGTGAAGGGCGTCGTCTCCTACGCGGAGGGGCCGGTCACGGTCGTGCCCGCCGGCGGCGCCGTCCCCGAGATCCCGGCGCGCAAGGTGGCGGTCATCGCCCAGACCACGCTCGTCGGGGCCGAGTTCGAGCGCGTGGTGGGGGCCCTCGCGCTCCGCCACAAGGAGGTCCGGGCGGTGAACACCATCTGCTCGGACACCGACGAGCGGCAGGCCGACGCCCGCGCGCTGGCGCACGAGGTGGATGCGGTGGTCGTGGTCGGCGGGAAGAACAGCGCCAACACGCGGCACCTGGCCGAGATCTGCCGCGAGATCCAGCCGCGGACCTGGCACGTGGAGACCGGCGCGGAGCTCGACCCGGCCTGGTTCCAGGGCTGCCGCCGCATCGGCATCAGCGCCGGCGCGTCCACCCCCGACTGGGTCGTCGAGGAGGTGGCCGGGCGCCTGCGCGCCCTGCCGTGAGTGTCGGGGAGGGGCCCCGCATGGCGGGGAGGGGCGGAGCCCCTCCTGGCGGGGCATGCGAGCGAAACGCCGCGCAGCGGCCCGCGAGCGTGCGATGGGACCCGCCGAGCAGGGGTGGGGCCCTGCCGGCTCGGCCGGCGGGGCGGGGGCGCAGCCCCCGTCCAACGTCCCTTGACGCCCCCTGTCCGGGCGTGTAGGTTCCCGCGTCTCTTTTTGCAGGTCGGGGTGTGCCCGACCTGCCCACCGCGACCTCCTCGATCCCCGGGGGGCCGTCGGCGACCACCAGGGGGAGCAGACTTCAGGGCCGCGCGTCGCCGTTGTTGAGCTCACCCGCCTCGCGCCGGCTTCGAGCCCGCCAGCTTTGGACCAAGGATCGAATGGAGAATCAGACCACCCCCACGCCTGAAACTGACAGTGAAGACTTCGCGGCCATGTTCGCGGCCAGCGAGAAGCAGAGCGGCCAGGTCGAGGAAGGCAAGGTCGTCAGCGGGACGGTGATCCAGCTGACCAAGGACTACGCCGTCATCGACATCGGCTACAAGTCCGAGGGCCAGGTGCCCATCCACGAGTTCGTCCCCGCGCCCGGCCAGGAGCCGGCGGTGAAGGTGGGCGACAAGGTGGAGGTGCTGGTCGAGTCCCGCGAGAACGATACCGGGATGGTCGTCCTCTCCAAGGAGAAGGCCGACAAGATGCGCATCTGGGACGAGATCTCGGCCGCGTGCGAGCGCGACGAGCTCGTCGAGGGCGTGATCGTCGGCCGGGTGAAGGGTGGCCTCTCCGTCGACATCGGCGTGAAGGCGTTCCTCCCCGGCTCCCAGGTCGACATCCGCCCGGTGCGCAACCTCGACAAGCTCATCGGCGAGAAGTTCAAGTTCAAGGTCATCAAGTTCAACAAGAAGCGGGGCAACATCGTCCTCTCGCGCCGCGTGCTCCTGGAGAAGGAGCGCGAGGAGCTGAAGAAGGAAACGCTGAAGAACCTGAAGGAAGGCGCCATCCTCAAGGGCGTCGTGAAGAACCTGACGGACTACGGCGCCTTCATCGACCTCGGCGGCATCGACGGCCTGCTCCACGTCACCGACATGAGCTGGGGCCGCATCGGCCACCCGTCGGAGATGTTCGAGGTCGGGCAGGAGGTCCGGGTCGTCGTCCTCAAGTTCGACCCCGCCTCCGAGCGCGTCTCCCTGGGCCTGAAGCAGATCCAGGAGGACCCGTGGCACCGCGCCGACGAGAAGTACCCGGTCGGCACGCGCGTCGGCGGCAAGGTGGTGTCGCTCACCGACTACGGCGCGTTCATCGAGCTGGAGCAGGGCGTCGAGGGCCTCGTCCACGTCTCCGAGATGAGTTGGACGAAGCGGGTGAAGCACCCCTCGAAGCTCGTCAACGTGGGTGACAAGGTCGAGGCGGTCGTGCTCGACATCGACCCCAAGGCCAAGCGGATCAGCCTCGGCATGAAGCAGATCGAGGCGAACCCCTGGACCCTGCTCGAGGACAAGTACCCCATCGGCTCGATCATCCGGGGCGAGATCCGGAACGTCACCGACTTCGGCGTCTTCGTCGGCGTCGAGGAGGGCATCGACGGCCTGGTGCACGTCTCCGACATCTCCTGGAACGAGCGCATCAAGCACCCGGGCGAGAAGTTCAAGAAGGGCGACGTGGTCGAGGCGGTGGTGCTCAACATCGACGTCGAGAACGAGCGCTTCAGCCTCGGCATCAAGCAGGCTCAGCCCGATCCGTGGACGACGCTCCCCGAGCGCCACCCCATCGGCGCCCGCCTGCGCGGCAAGGTGACCAAGGTCACCGACTTCGGCGCCTTCGTCGAGATCGAGCCCGGCATCGAGGGTCTCGTCCACGTCTCCGAGCTGCGCGAGGAGCGCACCGAGCACCCGCGCGACGTGGTGAAGGAAGGCGACGAGATCGAGGTGAAGGTCATCGACATGGATCAGCACGAGCGCAAGGTCGCGCTGTCCGTGAAGGCCCTCCACCGCGGCGACGACGACTACCGCGAGTACCTGCGCAACCAGGGCGACGGCCGCGCGCGGCTCGGCGACCTGATGGAGAAGTTCAACCGGCGCAAGGATCGTTGACAGCGCTGGCTTCAGCCCGCGCAAGAGCTGGCAGCTGGAACAAGAATGCGGGCGGCCCCGAAAAGGGTCGCCCGCTTCGTTTTTCCCGCGCGGATCGCGGCTGTCTCCGTCCGCCTTGCGACACCTCCCCTCGCGTGCTTACCTGCACCCC
>DASTGH010000069.1:0-2501 GCA_035719345.1 Anaeromyxobacteraceae bacterium | reverse complement strand
ACCGGCTCGACGCCGCCCGCGCGCTCCTGCGCAAGGCGCTGGCGCTCCGCCACGACGACGGCGCCGCGCGCGCCGGGCTGGCGCAGGCGCTGCTCGACGGCGGCGACCTCGACGCGGCGGTGCGCCTGCTCGAGGAGGGGATCGCGCTCGACCCCGGCGACGTGACGCAGCGGGCGCGCCTCGGCGACCTGCTCGCCTCCAACGGGCGCCCGGACGCGGCCGAGGCGGCCTTCGCCGCCGCGCTCGCCATCGCGCCCGAGGACACGGACGTGCTCGAGCGCCGGGGACAGGCGCGGCTGCGCGGGGGGCGCACGGCCGACGCGCTCGCCGACTTCCAGGCCGCGCTCGAGCTGCGCCCCCAGAACGCCCAGCTCAAGGAGCTGGTGCGCGCCATCGAGCCGGTGCGGGAGCGCTTCGAGCGGCCGTACCTCCTCGACGCGGCCGCGCTGGCGAAGGCCGCGCCGGCGCCGCGCCCGGACGAGGACGCGGTGGTGCTGGGCGAGCTGCGGGTGACGAAGGTGCACCCCTCGGGCCTCTCCTCGAGCTTCACCCAGCTCGTGGTGAAGGTGCTCACGCAGCGCGGGGTCGACGCGTGGCGGAGCTGGGCCGTCGGCTACGCGCCGGAGCGGCAGGACGTGAAGGTCGAGCGGGCGCGCGTGCTGAAGCCCGACGGCGGCTCCGTCGAGACGCACCAGGAGTCTGACCGGAGCGCGAGCGAGCCCTGGTACCGCCTCTACTACGACACCCGCTCGCGCCAGCTCGGCTTCCCGGCGCTGGCGCCCGGCGACCTCCTCGAGATCCAGGTCCGCCTCGACGACGTCGCCGCGGAGAACCTCCTCTCCGACGGGTTCGGCGAGGTGGTGTTCCTGGGCGGCTCCGAGCGGCGGCTGCGGAGCGAGTACGTCCTGCTCGTGCCCGAGGGGCGGCGCATCTTCACCTCCGATCCTTCGCTCTCCCGCGCCGAGCCCGGCGAGCGGACGCTGCCCGGCGGCGTGGTGGAGCGGCGCTGGGTGGCGCGCGACGTCCCGCGCATCGAGGCGGAGCCGGGGATGCCGGGCTGGAGCGAGGTGGCGCCGTTCGTCCACGTCTCCACCTACGAGACCTGGGACGACGTGGCGCGCTTCTACTGGCGGCTGGTGAAGGAGCAGGTTGCGCCCACGGCGGAGGTGCGCGAGACGGCGCTGCGCATCGCGGCCGACGTGCGCGCCGACCGGCGCGCGCGCGGCGAGCCGGAGGCGGGCGACGCGCTGGCGCTGGTCCAGGCGGTGCACCGCTTCGTCGTCACCCAGACGCGCTACGTCGGCCTCGAGATCGGGATCCACGGCTACAAGCCCTACCGGGTGGAGGAGGTGCTGGAGCGCCGCTTCGGCGACTGCAAGGACAAGGCGAGCCTCACCCGCGCGCTGCTCGAGGCGCTCGGCATCGACGCGCGGCTCGTGCTCCTGCGCATGCGCAAGCTGGGGCGGATGCCCGAGCGCCCCGCCTCGCTCGCCATCTTCAACCACGCCATCCTCTGGGTTCCGCGCTTCGATCTCTGGCTCGACGGCACCGCCGCGTACTCGGGCTCGCGCGACCTCCCCGGCGAGGACCGCGGCGCGACGGTGCTCGTGGTCGAGCCCGGCGCCGGCGGCCGCTTCGGGACCGTGCCCGAGGCGCGCCCCGAGGACAACGCCTCGACCGCGAGCTACCAGGTGGCGCTGGCGGCGGACGGCAGCGCCACCGTCCGCGGCGAGTCGCGCGTCGGGGGCGCGCTGGCCCCGGCCTGGCGCCGGGCCTACGCCGCCGAGGGCGAGCGCCGCGTCCAGCTGGAGCGGGCGATGAGCACCACCTTCCCCGGCCTGCGGGTGGACGAGGTGGCCGTCTCCGACCTGGCGCGGCTGGAGGACGACGTGAGCCTCCGCTTCGCGCTGGCGGCCCCGCGCCTGGCCGACCGGGACGGGGACGGCCTCCGCTTCCTGGCCTTCGGCGGGAGCCACCGCTTCGCCGAGCGGCTGGCGCCGCTCTCGTCGCGCCGCTTCGACCTCGTCACCGGCGATCCCTGGGAGACGCGCCTCGCCTTCCGCTGGGCGCTGCCCGCGGGGTGGCGCGCGGAGGCGCTCCCTGCGCCGGTCCTGCTCGATGCACCCTTCGGCCTGTGCCAGGTCGAGTACCGCGAGGAGGGCGGCGCGCTCGTGGCGGAGGCGCGCCTCGCGCTGCGCCGCGCGCGCGTCACGGCCGGGGACTACCCCGCGTTCCGCGCCTTCCTGGCGGGCGTGGACCGGGCGCTCGGGAATCCCATCCGCGCGGTCCCGCCGCGCCACGCGCCCACGGCGGCTCGATGAGGGCGGCGCGCCTCGCCCTCGCCGCCGCGGCGGCGCTCCTCGCCGCCTGCGCGCCGGTCCGCCCCGCCGGCGGGGACGGCGCGGGGAGGGCCGTCGACGCCTGGCTGCGGGCGAGCGAGGACGCCGGCGCGCGGCGTGCGCTGGAGTCGGCCGCCGACGCCTGGCTGCGGGCGAGCGAGG
>DASTGH010000068.1:0-4612 GCA_035719345.1 Anaeromyxobacteraceae bacterium | reverse complement strand
GGGGCGCCGGGCGGCGCGGTGACGGCGCGGCGGGGGCGGCCCGCCGCGCGCGCACCTCTCACATCTCGCGAGGGCCGCCGACCACGAGGGCGGCGTGGAGGGCCGAGGCGACGAGCTCCGCCCGGTCGGCGTGCCCGCCCTCGACGGCGCTGCGCAGCGCCTCCGCGTCGAGCGCCACCGGATCGGCGCCCGACTCGAGCAGCGAGCAGGCCGCCTCCGCGTACTCCCGCAGCGAGGAGTCGTCGACCGCGCGCCAGCGCGCCTGACGCACCCAGCCGGCCTCGTCGAGCCACAGGCCGATGCGGACCGACAGGTGGCGCCGGGCGGCCTCGCCCGTCAGCGTCGCCCCCTGGAGCAGTCCGGCGTGATGGGGCTCGGGCAGCGCGGCCGTGCGGGACCACGCGGAAACGACCTCGGCCTGCCGAGTCTCGGCGGGTTGAAGATCCATGTGCGCACCTCGGATCGCTTAGAGTCCCACGTCCCACACTCGCGGGAGAAGCCCCCGGCCCGGCGCCGACGCGGCGGCACCGGCCGTTTCGGCAGTGCCGACGATGATTTTTGCGGCATATTCCCTGATGGGTACCCCCATCCTTCGCAGGGCGCCCGGGCGCGGCGGAGCAGGCGCACGCCAGGTCGCTCGTCCGGCGCCGCGCGGAGGCACGGATGCCCGGGCCTCCCGCTTGGGAGGGCCTGGCACCGGCGGTAGACTCCGCGCCGTGCCAGGCCCGCGGCGCGCCGTGGATTTCACGCTCGACTGGGTCGCCGAGGCGCTCGTGCGCCGGGGCGTGCTGAGCGACGACGCCCGGCGGACGGCCGCGGCCCGCGAGCAGGCCCAGCGGGCGCGGCTCCTTCGCGATCAGGCCACCCGCAACGGCGGGCGCGCCCTGCGCCGCGCCGATCTCTCGCCCATCGAGCTCATCGCCTCGTTCGAGTTCCCCGACGCGCGGCGCGAGGGCGAGGCGATCGACGAGGACAAGGCGGCGCGCGCGGTGGCGGAGGCGTCGGGCATCCCCTACCGCAAGATCGACCCGCTCAAGCTCGACGCCCAGCTCATCACCCGCACGCTCTCCCGCCCGTTCGCGCGTCGCCACGGCGTGCTCCCGCTGGAGCGGCGGAACGGCGCGCTGGTGGTGGCGGCGGCGAACCCGTTCGACCGCGAGCTGTTCGAGAACCTGCGCGGCCTCACCGGCGCCGAGGTGGAGCCGGTGCTGGCGGCGCCCTCCGACATCCACCGGGCCATCGCCGAGGTCTACGGGTTCCGGCAGCAGATCCGCGACGCGCAGGTCCAGCTCCAGTCGGGCGGCGTCGATGTCGGGAACCTGGAGCAGTTCGTGAACCTGGCCGGGCTGGAGGCGCTCGAGGCCTCCAGCGAGCCGGTGGTGGCCGCGGTCGAGTACCTCCTGCACTACGCCTTCGAGCAGCGCGCCAGCGACATCCACGTCGAGCCGCGGCGCGAGGAGTCGATCGTGCGCATGCGCATCGACGGCGTGCTGCACGCCGTCTACCGCGTGCCCAAGGCCGTGCACGGCGCCATCGCCAACCGCTTCAAGATCATGAGCCGGCTCGACATCGCCGGCCGCCGTCCGCAGGACGGCCGCATCCGCACCGCCCGCGGCGACGCCGAGATGGAGCTGCGCGTCTCCACCGTGCCGACGGCGTTCGGCGACAAGATCGTCATCCGCATCCTCGATCCGACGGTGCTGGTGCGCGACCTCTCGGAGCTGGGGTTCCTCCCCGACGAGCGGGAGACGTTCGAGGGCTGGCTGGAGCGGCCGCACGGGCTGGTGGTGGTGACCGGGCCGACCGGGAGCGGCAAGACGACCACGCTCTACTCGGCGCTGCAGGCGCTCGCCTCGCCCGAGGTGAACGTCGTGACCATCGAGGATCCCATCGAGATGGTCCACGAGGAGTTCAACCAGATCGCCGCCAACCCCAAGACCGGGACCGGCTTCGCCGAGGCGCTCCGCCACGTGCTGCGCCAGGACCCGGACGTCATCATGGTGGGCGAGGTCCGGGACGCGGAGACGGCCAGCCAGGCGGTGCAGGCCGCCCTCACAGGCCACATGGTCCTCACCACGCTGCACACGAGCGACACGGTCGGCGCGGTGGCCCGGCTCCGCGACCTGGGCGTGCCGTCGTTCCTCATCGGCGCGACGCTCACCGGGGTGGTGGCGCAGCGGCTGGTGCGGCAGGTGTGCCCGTCGTGCGCCGAGGACGTCCCGCTCACCGCCGACGAGGTGGCGGCACTCGGGGTCACGCACCCCGAGGACTGGGCGGGTCAGCTCGTGGCGCGGCGGGGCGGCGGCTGCGTGAAGTGCCGCGCCACCGGCTACTACGGCCGCTCGGGCATCTTCGAGGTGCTGCCGCTCAACGCGCGGCTGCGCCACCTCGTCGCCGACGGCGCCACGCCCGACGCGCTCCTGCGCACGGCGCGCCAGGACGGGCTGCGCCCCCTGCGCGAGCACGCCGTGCGCAAGGTGGCGGCGGGCGTCACCTCCTTCGAGGAGGCGATGCGCGCCACCGCCGACGCGGAGGGGCGCTAGCGATGGGGTTCGTCGAGGCGCTCTCCGAGCTGTACCGGACGGGCGCGCGCATCGTCTACGTCGTCACCGAGGAGGAGGAGCGCGCGGTCGCGCTCTGCCGGGCGGCGCTGGAAGGTCCGGGCGGCCCGCAGCTCGCCGTGTGGTCGAGGACGCGCGGCCTCGATGGGCTCGCCCCCGCCGCCCGCGACGGCCGCTCCGCGCTCGACGCGCTGTTCAAGGAGGGCGACCGGCCGACCGTCGGCGTCCTCCTCGACTTCCACCTCGAGCTGGAGGAGCGCGCGGTGGCGCGGCGGCTGCGCGATCTGCTCCCCGAGTTCTACCCGCGGCGCCGCGCCCTCGTCGTCATCGCGCCCCGGCTGCGGCTGCCGGAAGGCCTCGCCGGGGAGGCGACGGTGCTGCGCCTGCCGCTCCCGGATCGGGAGGAGCTGGCCGGGGTCCTCGCCGGCATGATCCCGGCCGGCGCGTCGCCCTCGGCCGAGGCGCGCCACGCCGCGCTCACCGCCGCCGCGGGGCTCACCTACACCCAGGCGCAGCGCGCCTTCAACCGCGCCCTGTGGCTCGACCCCGCGCTCGGTCCGGCGGCGCAGTCGGCGGTGCTGGAGGAGAAGCAGCGGCTGCTGGCGAACGACCGCGGGCTCGAGCTCGTCGAGGTGGCGGAGACGCCCGACGACCTCGGCGGTCTGGACGGCTTCAAGGGCTGGATCGGCGAGCGCGCGCTGGCGTTCGCGCCGGAGGCGCGCCAGTTCGGCCTGCACGCGCCGCGCGGGGTGATGCTGCTCGGGGTGCAGGGCTGCGGCAAGTCGCTGGCGGCGAAGGCGGTGGCCGGGCTCCTGCGCGTGCCGCTCCTGCGCCTCGACCTGCCCCGCGTCCTCGGGGCGGGCGAGGCGGCGGAGGAGGGCCTGGCGCGCGCGCTGGAGGCGGCCGAGGCCATCGCGCCGGTGGCGCTGTGGGTGGACGAGATCGAGAAGGGGTTCGCCGGCAGCGCGCCGGGGCAGGGCGGCGACGCCCGCGCCGCGCGGCTCCTGGGAGCGTTCTCGACGTGGCTGCAGGAGCGGCGCGGCGCGGTGTTCGTGGTGGCGACCGCGAACGACGTGACGCGGCTGCCGCCGGAGCTGCTGCGCCGCGGGCGCTTCGACGAGCTGTTCTTCGTCGACCTGCCCGACCCGGAGGCGCGGCGCGCCATCCTGGCGCTGCACCTGCGCAAGCGCGGCCGCGACCCCGCGCGCTTCGACCTCGCCGCGCTCGCCGAGCAGTGCGGCGACTACTCGGGCGCGGAGCTGGAGCAGGTGGTGGTGGGCGCGCTGCACCGCGCCTTCTCGCTGAAGCGGGAGGTCGAGACGCAGGACCTGCGGAGGCTGGCGCAGGAGCTCGTCCCGCTGTACCGGACGTACGAGGAGCAGATCAAGGCGCTGCGGGAGTGGGCGCGGGGCCGCGCTCGGACCGCGGGGCGGCAGGCCGCGGTGGTGGACCTGTTCCGCAAGGCGGGAGGGTAGGCGGCTGTCCCGGCCGCCTCCGCTCGCCGTGCACCCGCTCACGCGGGATCGCTTCCCCGACCTCGTCCGTCTCTTCGGGGCGCGCGGCGCGTGCGGCGGGTGCTGGTGCATGTGGTGGAAGCTCTCCCGGCCGGCGTTCGACGCGGGCAAGGGGGATGGCCACCGGCGCGCGCTGGAGCGGCGCGTGCGGTCCGGCGAGATCCCGGGCCTCCTCGCCTATGCCGGCGGCGAGCCGGTCGGCTGGGTCGCGCTCGAGCCGCGCGCCAGCTATCCCCGGCTCGCCCGCGCCCGCACGCTGGCGGCCGTCGACGACCTGCCGGTGTGGTCGATCACCTGCTTCTTCGTGGCGCGCGCCTGGCGCGGCCAGGGTGTCACGCGGGCGCTCATCGACGCCGCGGCCGCACACGCGCGCGCGGCGGGCGCGCCCGCGCTGGAGGCCTACCCGGTGGCGCCGCGTGGACGGACCGCGGATGCCTTCGTCTACACCGGCCTGGCGAGCACGTTCCAGGCGGCCGGCTTCGCCGAGGTGGCGCGCCGCTCGCCGACGCGGCCGGTGGTCCGGCTCCCGCTGGCACC
>DASTGH010000067.1:0-11834 GCA_035719345.1 Anaeromyxobacteraceae bacterium | reverse complement strand
GCGCTGCGGCGCCGAACGCCGCACCTGGCAGCGCGGGCGCCGCTCCGGCAGGGTCCGCCGGCTCCACGTCACAGCCGGGCGCCAGCGCGGTTACGCCCCGGGCTCCGGGGGGGACCTCGGGATCCGCGGAGCTCGACCCGGCCGTCCGCGAGATCGTGAAGCGCGAGGTCGAGAAGGCGAAGGAGGAGATGCGGGACGAGATCCGCGCCGAGATCCAGGGCGCCCAGTCCGCCCGCGAGTTCCTGGAGACCGCCAACGCGGGAGAGCGGCCGAAGCTCGACTTCCTCCAGCTGAACGGATACCTGCGCGTCCGCGGCGACCTCTTCGACAACCTCGACCTGCGCCGGGAGGCCGACCGGGACGGCTACTTCCTGTTCCCGCGCCCCATCCTCGACCCGACGCAGCGGGGGACGATCACCACGGCCAACATGCGGTTCCGGCTCGAGCCGACGCTGAACGTCTCGGAGCAGGTCCGCGTGCTCGCCCAGGTCGACATGCTCGACAACATCGTCCTCGGGTCGACGCCCGAGGGGCTCTACGCGCGGAGCGATCGGGTCCCGCTGCCCTTCGGCGCGACCACCCAGGTCCCGCCCATCGACGGCGTGAACGCGGACCGGCCGAGCATCGCGGTGAAGCGCGCCTGGGGCGAGGTGCAGACCCCCGTCGGACTGCTCTCCTTCGGGCGGATGCCGTCGTCCTGGGGCCTCGGCATCCTGTCGCACGCCGGCGCCGGGCTCGACGACGACTTCGGCGACACGGTCGACCGGATCCAGTTCGCGCTGACGCCGCTCAAGACGCCCGTCGGCCCGCTCGTCCTCGTGCCGATGTACGAGATCGTCGCGACGGGGATCACGTCGGCGGACCTCCACAGCGGCCGCGGGCTCGGGCAGCCCTTCGATCGCGATCAGGCGGACGACGCCAAGGCCGTCGGGATCAAGATCGTCAGGAGCGACACCGACGAGGAGATGCGGCGCAAGCACGAGCGCGGCGAGGGCAGCCTCTCGTTCGGCGCCTGGTACACGTATCGCTCGCAGAGCTACGACACCGACGTGCAGGGCGGGACCACCTTCCCGTCCGAGGGCCGGCCGACCGATCCCAGCACCGGGAGCCCCACCGCCGGCGTGAACACGCCGGTCACCGTGATCCGCCGCGACGCCTACGCGCACGTGCTCGACTTCTGGTCGCGGTGGCAGACGCGGCGCTTCCGGCTGGAGGGCGAGCTCACCGGGATCGTCGGACAGATCGGAAACGTGTCCTTCGACCCCGCCAACCCGCTCGGCCCGGTGATCATCCGCCAGTTCGGTGGGGTGTTGCAGAGCGCCTGGCAGCTCCTCGACGGCAAGCTGACGGTGGGCGGTGAGGCGGGCGTGGCCAGCGGCGACTCGAACCCGGGGATGGGCAACCGGCCCGGGCGCGGCGTCGCGACCTGCATCACGGATCAGGTGAACGGCGGGCAGACCTGCAGCGTCGACGGCCAGCAGTACCGCCAGGGCGACCGCGTCCTCGACATCCGGAACTTCCGCTTCAACCAGGCGTACCGGGTCGACCTCGTGCTGTGGCGCGAGATCCTCGGCGGCGTCACGGACGCCTGGTACGTGAAGCCGAGCATCAAGTACGAGATCTTCGAGGGCCTCTCGGCGCAGCTGGCCGTCATCTACTCGCAGGCGATGTACGCGAGCTCCACGCCCTCCGGCGTGCACGCGCCGCTCGGGATCGAGGCGGACCTCGGCCTCAACTACCGCACGGACGACGGGTTCGCCGCGTGGCTCGCGTACGGGCTGCTCCAGCCGCTCGCCGGCCTCGAGTACGACGTGGCGAATGGCCGCTCGCTGTCGCGCGGCCACGCGCTGCGCGCCGGCGTCGCCGTCAAGTTCTGACCGCTCCCATGGCCCGGAACCGGCGAGGCAAACCCATTTCCCGCGCCGCCCTGGCGGGCGAGGCGGATCCGCGGCTGGTCGCGCTCTCCGTCTCGATCCACGACGACGCCGCGCTCTTCGACGAGGACATCCGCGGCTCGCGCGCGCACGTCGCCATGCTCGCCGCGCAGGGGCTCGTCCCGAAGGCGGCCGCCCGGCGCATCGACGCCGGCCTGGAGCGGGTCCGCCGCGAGTTCGGCGAGGGCCGCATCACCTTCGACCCGGCGCTGGAGGACGTCCACACGCACGTCGAGCGGCGGCTCGGCGAGATCGTGGGCAAGGACGCGGGCTACCTGCACGCGGGCCGCAGCCGCAACGACCAGGTGGCCCTCGACGAGCGGCTCTTCATCGTCGCCGCCTGCGATCGCTGCACCGGCGCGCTCGAGGAGCTCATGCGCGCGCTGGTGCGCCAGGCGCGGCGCCACGCGTCCACGCTGCTCCCCGGGTACACGCACCTCCAGCGCGCGCAGCCGGTGTCGCTGGCCCACCACCTGCTCGCGCACGTGGAGGCGCTGGCGCGCGACCGCGCTCGCCTCGGCGAGGTCCGCGCGCGCGCGGCGGTGTCGCCGCTCGGCTCCGGCGCGCTCGCCGCGACGACGCTCCCGCTCGACCGCGCCGCCACCGCCCGGGCGCTCGGCCTGGCCGGCGTGACCCAGAACTCGCTCGACGCGGTCGCCGATCGCGACAGCGCCACCGAGCTCGCCTTCGCCTGCGCGCTCGCCGCCGTCCACCTCTCGCGCATGGGCGAGGAGATCGTCCTCTGGACCACGCGCGAGTTCGGGTTCATGACGCTCGACGACAGCTTCGCCACCGGCAGCTCCCTCATGCCGCAGAAGAAGAACCCCGACGTCGGCGAGCTGGCGCGCGGCCGTGCCGGGCGCGCCATCGGCGATCTGGTGACGCTGCTCACCATCACGAAGAACCTGCCGCTCTCGTACAACCGCGATCTCCAGGAGGACAAGCGCGCGCTGCTCGGCGCCCCCAGGGCGCTCGCCGAGACCCTGGCCGCGCTGGCGGGCGCGATCGCGACCGCGACCTTCCACCCCGACCGCATGCGCGAGGCGCTCGGCTCCGGCGAGACGCTGGCCACCGATGCCGCCGAGTACCTGGTCGAGAAGGGCGTGCCGTTCCGCGAGGCGCACGAGGCGGTCGGTGCCGCCGCCGCCCACGCGTCGCGCGCCGGCAAGGCGCTCGCGGCGCTCACGGCCGGCGAGTGGCGCGGGTTCCACGCCGCGTTCGGTCCCGACGTCCTGCGGCGCTTCGACGTGGAGGCGAGCCTCGCCCGGCGCGAGCTCCCGGGCGGCCCCGGGCCGAGGCAGGTGCGACGGCAGCTGGCGCGATGGGAGAAGGAGCTGGGTCGATGAGGACCCGCATCGTGGCGGCTGCGGTGCTCGCCGCGGCGGGGTGTGGGGTGAAGGCACCGCCCCGGCCGCCCGCGCCCGGGAGCCCGGCACCGGCCTCGGGAGCGAGCGCGCCGCCTCCGGGGACGAGGCCGGCACCGGGCGCCCAGCCGGCGCCGGCCGGCGAGGTCGCTCCGCCCCCCCGCGACGGGGGCATCCCGTGAACCACTTCCGGCGACGCCGCGGCGAGCTGTGGGCCGAGGACATCCCGCTCGCCGACCTCGCCGAGGCGTACGGCACGCCGCTCTACGTCTACTCGAGCGCCACGCTGACCCGGCACTGGCGCGTGCTCGAGCGATCGCTCCGCGGCCTCCCGCACCTCTCCTGCTACGCGGTCAAGGCGAACTCGAACCTGGCGGTGCTGGCGCTCTTCGCCCGCCTCGGCGCCGGGTTCGACATCGTCTCCGGCGGCGAGCTCTACCGCGTGCTGGAGGCGGGCGGCGACCCGTCCAAGGTGGTCTTCAGCGGCGTCGGAAAGACCGACGACGACATCGCCTACGCGCTCCGATCCGGCATCAAGGTGATCGACGTCGAGAGCGCGGCGGAGCTGGCGCGGGTCTCGCAGGTGGCGCGGCGGCTCAGGCGGCGCGCGCCCGTCGCCTTCAGGGTGAATCCCGACGTCGACGCCCGGACCCATCCCTACATCACCACCGCGCTGCGCGAGTCGAAGTTCGGCGTGAGCGTGGCCGAGGCGCGCCAGCTCTATGCGCGCGCCGCGGCCGATCCGGCGCTGGCCGTGCGGGGCGTGGCCATGCACATCGGGTCGCAGATCACGGACGTGCAGCCGTTCCTCGACGCCATCGAGCGGGTCCTCGCGCTCGTCGCAGAGCTGAAGGCGAGGGGCATCGCCCTCCACCACCTCGACGTCGGCGGCGGGCTCGGCATCCCGTACCGCGACGAGCGCCCGCCGCACCCCGACGCCTACGGCGCGGCGGTGAAGTCCGCGCTCCGCGGCTTCGAGGGCGAGATCCTGCTCGAACCCGGCCGCGTGCTCGTCGGCAACGCGGGGGTGCTGCTCACGCGCGTCCTCTACCGCAAGCGCAACGGGCGGCGCGAGTTCGTGGTGGTCGACGCCGCCATGAACGACCTCGTCCGCCCGGCCCTGTACGAGGCCCACCACGAGGTGGAGCCGGTCGGACGCCCGTCGCGGCGGGCGACCGTCGTGGACGTGGTCGGCCCCGTCTGCGAGTCGAGCGACTTCCTGGCGAAGCGCAGGCGGCTGCCCGACGTCGCAGCCGGCGACCTCCTGTGCGTGCGCTCGGCGGGCGCGTACGGGTTCGCCATGTCCTCGAACTACAACAGCCGGGCGCGCGCCGCCGAGGTGCTGGTGGACGGCGACCGGGCCCACCTCGCTCGGAAGCGGGAGACCTGGGCCGACCTCGTCCGGGGGGAGGCGGCGGCGCCGCCCGCGCGACGCTTCGGCAGGAGGGCCCGTTTCGGTTAGATTGACCGGACCGACTCCCCCACGCCCGGCACCGGGCACCGCCACCGCGGAGGTCGCATGCGCTTCCAGGGTTCGCTCGTCGCGATCGTCACCCCGATGCGGGACGGCGCGGTCGATCTGCGCGCGTTGCGCGAGCTCGTCGAATGGCAGCTGGCCGAGGGCACCGACGGTATCGTCCCCTGCGGCACGACCGGCGAGGGCGTGACGCTCACCGCGCAAGAGCGCGCCGACGTGATCCGCACCGTGGTCGAGGCGGTGCGGGGCCGCGCCGCCGTCATCGCCGGCGCCGGGTCGAACGCGACGCACGAGTGCATCGACGCGGTGAAGCGCGCGAAGGAGCTGCGCGCCGACGCTGCCCTCGTCGTCACGCCCTACTACAACAAGCCCACGCAGGAGGGCCTCTACCGGCACTACCTCGCCATCCACGAGGCGACGCGCTTCCCGGTGGTGGCCTACAACGTGCCCTCCCGCACCTCCGGCGACATCCTCCCCGAGACCGTGGCCCGGCTCGCCAAGGCGGGCGCCATCGTCGGCATCAAGGAGGCGACCGCGAACATGGACCGCCAGGTCCAGCTCGTGGAGCGCGTGGGCAAGGACGCCATCAGCTATCTCTCCGGCGACGACTTCACGGTCCTCCCCTACGTCGCCTGCGGCGGGCACGGCGTCATCTCCGTCATCTCCAACATCGCGCCGCGCGCCATGAAGGAGCTGGTGGAGGCCGCGCGCTCCGGGGCGATGGCGAAGGCGCTCGAGAAGCAGGTGGCCATGGCCGAGCTCAACCGCGCCATGTTCATCGAGACGAACCCGGGGCCGGTGAAGGCCGCGGTGGCGCTCCTGGGACGGGCCGGCCCCGAGCTGCGGCTCCCGCTGGCCCCGGTCTCGGACGCGAACCTGGCCAAGGTCCGCGAGGCGATGACCCGCTTCGGTCTCTCGCTGGCCGGGGCTTGAGGCGCGCATGATCCGCGTGGTCGTGACGGGGGTCTGCGGCCGCATGGGCGGCCACGTGACCCGGATGATCCGGGCCGAGGAGGGCATGGCCGTCGTCGGCGCGACCGAGCGGGCCGGCTTCGCGGCCGGGCTCGACGCCGGCGCCGCGGCCGGCGGCTCGCCGCTCGGCGTCCCGGTGCAGGCCGAGCTCGCCGCGCCGCTGGAGCGCGGTGCGGACGTGGTCGTGGACTTCACCGCGTTCGAGGCGTCGGCCGCTCACGCCGAGATCTGCGCCCAGCGGGGCGTCGCGCTCGTCATCGGCTCGACCGGGTTCACGCGCGAGGCGCGCGCGCGCGTCGAGGCGGCGGCGCGCCGGATCCCCGTCGTGCTCTCGCCGAACATGAGCGTGGGCGTGAACGCGCTCTTCGCGCTCGTGGCCCAGGCGGCGCGCACGCTGGGCGACGCCTACGACGTCGAGATCGTCGAGATGCACCACAAGCGCAAGAAGGACGCGCCCTCCGGCACGGCGGTGCGGCTGGCCGAGGTGGCCGCCGAGGCGCTCGGCCGGGACCCCGCCCAGGTCTTCCGCTTCGCGCGCGAGGGCATGGTCGGCGAGCGGCCGGCGCGCGAGATCGGCGTGCAGACGCTGCGCGGTGGCGACGTGGTGGGCGAGCACACCGTGTACCTCGTCGGCGACGGCGAGCGGCTCGAGCTCACGCACCGGGCCACCTCGCGCGATCAGTTCGCGCGCGGCGCCGTCCGCGCGGCGCGCTGGGTGGTCGGCCGGCCCGCGGGGCTGTACGACATGTTCGACGTGCTCGGGCTGCGGAGGAGCTGATGCGGACCTGCCGGTTCCGGAAGGGCGGTCGCGAGGCGTACGGCGTGGTCGAGGGGGTGCAGGTCCGGGCGCTCACCGCCGCGCCGTGGGACGGCGGCCTCCCGGAAGGCCCCGCCATGAGCCTGTCCGAGGTGACGCTCCTCGCGCCGGTGCAGCCGTCGAAGGTGGTGTGCGTGGGCAAGAACTACCGCGCCCACGCGCGCGAGCTCGGCTCGGAGGTGCCCCCCGTCCCGCTCATCTTCATCAAGCCCTCGACCGCCGTGATCGGCCCGGGCGCGGAGATCCGGCTCCCCGAGGCCTCGAAGGAGGTCCACCACGAGGCCGAGCTGGCGCTGGTCATGGGGCGGGTCCTCACCGGCGCGATGACGGCGGTGCAGGCGCGCGAGGCCATCTTCGGCTGGACGTGCCTCGACGACGTGACGGCCCGCGACATCCAGCGGGCCGAGGCGCACTTCACGCGCTCGAAGTCGTTCGACACCTTCTGCCCCATCGGCCCGGTGGTCGAGACCGAGCTCGACCCGCTCGAGGCCGTGGTCGCGTGCCGGGTGAACGGGGAGCAGCGCCAGCGCGGGTTCACGAAGGACATGGTGGTGGACCCGTACCTGCTCGTGGCGTTCATCTCGCAGGTGATGACGCTCCTCCCCGGCGACGTCGTCTCGACCGGGACGCCCGAGGGCGTCGGCCCGATCCGCCGCGGCGACTGGGTGGAGGTCGAGGTGAGCGGCATCGGCGTGCTCAAGAACCCCGTCGTCTAGGGGAGGGGCGGTTGAGCCTCGACGCGCAGGTGGCCGACCTCCTCGCCGCCGGAGACGCCGAGGGCGCCGCCACGGCGGCGCTCCGGGAGCTCGGGCCGACGATCCTGCGCTACCTGCGGTCGCTCCTCCGCGACGAGGCGGACGCGCGCGACGCGTTCTCGCACTTCGCCGAGAACCTGTGGAAGGGGCTCCCCGGGTTCCGGCGCGAGTCCTCGGTCCGAACCTGGGCCTTCCGCCTCGCCTGGCATGCGGCGCAGAACGTCCGCGACGAGGCCTGGCACCGGCACCGGGAGCGGCTGGCCACCTCGGAGGCGTCCCGCCTGGCGGACGAGATCCGGACGCGCACCGCCGTCCGGGTGGAGCGTCAGCGGAGGGCGCTCGACGCGCTGCGGGAGTCGCTCTCGGTCGAGGACCGCTCGCTGCTCGTCCTCCGCGTGGACCAGGCGCTGCCCTGGAACGACATCGCCGAGATCCTCGCGGCCGAGGGGAAGCCCGCCGAGCCGGCGGCGCTCATGAAGCGGTTCGAGCGGCTCAAGGACCGCCTCGCCCGCATGGCGAAGGACCAGGGCCTCGTGGATTGACCCCGTGCGCGCCCACGTCGCCGTCGGATCGAACCTCGGGGACCGCTGGGCCCATCTCGCGTCCGCGGCGCGCGGCCTGAGGGCCCTTCCCCGGACGGCCGTGGTCCGGGCCTCGTCCGTCCACGACACGGCGCCGATGGGCCCGGTCCAGCCGCGGTTCCTCAACGCCGTGCTGGAGCTGGAGACGGCGCTGACCCCCGAACGGCTCCTCGACGGGCTCCTCGCCGTCGAGGAGGCCGCGCTCCGCCGTCGCGAGGTGCACTGGGGGCCGCGCACGCTGGATCTCGATCTGCTCCTGCACGGGGATGCGATCCGCTCGTCGCCGCGCCTGACGCTCCCGCACCCGGGGCTCGCGGCGCGCCGGTTCGTCCTGGCGCCGCTGGCGGAGCTGGTCCCCGATCTCGCGGTGCCGGGCTCGGGTCGGACGGTGAGCGAGCTGCTCGCCCTGGCCCCGCCGCACGACGTGGTCCGCGTCGGCGCCTACCCCCTCTGATCCGGCCGCCGCGCCTACAGCACGCGGGCGGCGAGGAGGTCCTGCACGTCGAGCAGGCCGACCGGCCGGCTCGCCTCGTCGACCACCGGCACCTGGTCGATGCGCGCCTGCCGCAGCACGCGCGCCGCGTCGGCCACCAGCGCCTCGGGCCTGACCGTGCGCGGGTTCCTGGACATGGCCGTCGCGACGGCGGCGCCGAGCTCGATCCGCCCCGCCTCCATGAGCCGCCGAAGGTCACCGTCGGTGAAGACACCGACGAGCGCCCCGGCCGCGTTCACGACCGTGCACGCGCCCGGGCGCCCCGGCGTCCGCGTCATGACCGACACCGCCTGCGCCAGCGTGGCGTCGTCGCGCACGAGGGGGTTCGCCTCGCCGGCGCGCATCACGTCCCGCACCTTCATGAGGCCGCGCCCGAGCTTCCCGCCGGGGTGGTAGAGCGCGTACTCCTCGCGGTCGAACGGCCGGTTCTTGAGGAGCGTCATCGCCAGCGCGTCGCCGAGCGCGAGGAGCGCGGCGGTGGAGGCGGTGGGGGCGAGCCCCATGGGGCAGGCCTCCTCGATGGCGCCGAGCGGCACGACCAGGTCGGCGCCGCGCCCGAGCGGGCTCGCCGCGTCGCGCGTGAGCGCGATCACCCGCGCGCCGATCCGCCGCAGGGCGGGGAGCAGCCGCAGGATCTCCTCGGTCTCGCCCGAGTTGGAGAGCGCGAGGACCACATCCTCGCGCGCCAGGCGCCCGAGGTCGCCATGCGCCGCCTCCGCCGGATGGAGGTAGTACGATGGGGTGCCGGTCGAGGCGAGGGTGGCCGAGATCTTCTGTGCGATGAACCCCGGCTTGCCCATGCCCGTGACCACGACCCGGCCGCGGCACGCCAGGATCCACTCGACGGCATGGGCGAACCGGCCGTCGAGCGCGAGCTGGCCGAGCGCCGCGGCCTCCGCCGCGATCACCGCCCGCCCGCAGTCGACGAGATCGCGCTCGCGCCGCCGCCCCTTCGCCTGCTTGGCGGGTAGCCGCACCACGCGCGCGCCTCTCCGGGTCGCCATGGCGGCCCAATACCACGCTCCGCCCGGGGGCGCACGCTGCGCCTGCCGGACCGTCCGGCTAGAACCAGGGGGACCCGTTCCGGAGGACGTCATGCAGTTCTTCATCGACTCGGCCGATGTCGGCGACATCAAGAAGGCCCTCGCCATGAACCTGTGCGACGGCGTGACGACGAACCCGTCGCTCGTCGCCAAGACCGGCCGGAAGTTCTCCGAGGTCCTGAAGGAGATCACGGGCCTCGTCCCCGGCCCCGTGTCGGCCGAGGTCACGGCCGTCGACTACGAGGGCATGATGCGCGAGGGCCGCCACTACGCGAAGGTGGCGGACAACATCGTCGTGAAGGTGCCGCTCCTCGTCGAGGGTCTCCGCGCCGTGCGCGACCTGACGAGCGAGGGCATCCGCACCAACGTGACGCTGTGCTTCTCGCCGGTCCAGGCGCTCCTCGCGGCGAAGGCGGGCGCGACCTACATCTCGCCGTTCGTCGGCCGGCTCGACGACATCTCCGAGGACGGCATGGCCGTCATCTCGCAGATCATCGAGATCTACCGGAACTACGACTTCGCCACGAAGGTGCTGGTGGCGAGCGTGCGCCACCCCATCCACGTGCTGGAGGCGGCGCGCCTCGGCGCCGACGTCGCGACGCTGCCGTACTCGGTCATCGAGCAGCTGGCGAAGCACCCGCTGACGGACGCCGGGCTGAAGAAGTTCCTGGCCGACTGGGAGAAGGTTCCGAAGGAGCCGGTGAAGTAGCGGGGTTCCACCCCGGGCCGCGGATGGCGATCCTGGAGGCGTGAACGCCGTGAGCTCCCTCCCGCTCTACTGGCTGTGGGTCGCCGTCTTCCTGGTCATCGTGGCCGCCGTCCTGGCGCAGCTCCTCCGGGCGCCGCGGCTCGTCAGCCCGGCCCGCCGGAGAGGAGCCGGGCCGCCCGGCGCACGGCGCCCACCAGATCGGCTCGGCTGAGGCGCGCGCCCTCCGCCTCCTCCTTCACCGAGAGGCAGCGCTCCGCGATCCAGCGCGCGGCCAGCCGCAGCCCCCACGCCTCGTCGGCGGAGAGCCCCTCCGAACCCTCTGCCGCCGCCCGCTCGGCGCCCTCGTCGTCGCGGGCGAGATCGAGCCGTGCCACCGCCAGCGCGCAGCGGAGCGCCCGCTCGCCGAGCGGCGATGCCGCGGCGGCCGGATGGCGGGCGCGCTCGGCCTCGTCCAGCCAGTCGCCGTGCGGCGGCCACGCCCGCAGATCGCGCGCCAGCTCCTCGGCGAGGCGCTCGAGGATCCACTCCTTCACCGGCTGCTTGCGGAGATCGTGGAGGAAGTCCCAGCGGCGGTCGCGCGGCACGGGCGGAGCGTTAACGCTCAGCGCACGGCGGCGCCGCTCGCCTGCGCCGCACCGGCCACGAGCGTCAGCTTCCCGAGCTTCACCGGCGCCGCCGCCTCGCCCTCGCGCAGCTCGGCCAGGAGCCGGTCGTAGATGCGCTTCTTGTAGACGAACTCGCGGTGGCCGTGCGCCTCGACCTCGACGTTGCGCAGGTACGGCAGCCCGTGCGTCTCGATGAGCGTGGAGGGGAAGGGCGCGACCCGGTCGTCCTTCGAGTACATCGACGTGAAGCGCACGCCCGGCGGCCACGCGCCGCGCTGCAGCCGGCGGATGAACGGGCTCATCGGCGTCATCTGCCACACCGAGTGGGCGAAGATGCCGAGCGGCAGGGCGGCGTAGGCCGCGGCCGTGCCGTGGTGCGGCGTGCCGAGCGTCACCAGCGCCCGCGTCCGGCGCCAGCCACCCAGCTTCTTCACGTAGTAGGCGCCGATGAGGCCGCCCTTCGAGTGGCCGATGATCGTGAGCGGCCCGAGCCCGGGGTTGCGGCCGTAGATGCGCTCCACCTTGGCGCGCACGAAGTCGGCGAGGTCGTCGATGCCGCGCGTGTTGAACGTGCGGCGCAGCCCTCCGAGATCGAGCGAGAAGACGCAGTACCCGTCGCGGCGCAGCCGCCGCTCCAGGACCTCGAAGCTGCGGCGCGTCGCGAAGAAGCCGTGGAGCAGGAGCACCGGCCGCTGACAGCGCGTGAAGTCCGTCACGCGGGCGATGGGGGCGCCCACCTCGTCGGACCAGTCGATGTAGCCGGCGAGGTACCGGAGGCGGTTGCGGACCTTTCGCAGCTGGCCGATGAGGTGGGTCATCTCTCTCACCCCGACACCCGGACGAAACGGATGAGCCAGTTCGCGAGGATCCGCTCCCCATCGGGAGTGATACGTATGGACGCCAGGACTGCGCGCGACCCTCCTGGGGCCTGCCTGTCCAGCCGCTCGCGGCGCGCCTCCGCGAGCGCGCGGGAACGCTCCGCGTCCATCTCCGGGTGAAACTGTACGCAACGCACCGCGTCGCCGACGGCGAAAGCCTGGATCGGCGACATCGCGTTCGTCGCCAGCAGCGTCGCGCCCGGGGG
>DASTGH010000066.1:0-2533 GCA_035719345.1 Anaeromyxobacteraceae bacterium | reverse complement strand
GCCCGCGCCCTCAGCTCCCGTCGGCGGGCGCGGCGTCGCAGCGGAGCCGGGCGGCGAAACGCGCCATCGTCTCGCGGGCGTGGCGCCGGAACGCGCCCGCCCGCGCCCCGGTGAGCTCGAGCGCGCAGACGCGCGAGCGGTGCCGCACGTGGAGGCAGACGCGGCCCTCCGGCGTGGCGCCGGCCACGGTCCAGCTGAAGACCGTGCACCCGCACCCGGGGCACCGGATCGTGATCGCGGCATCCTCCCGCCTCGCCATGGTCGAGGACCGTAGGCCGCGAGCAGCCGCCTGTCGGTCGCGCGCCGGAGTGTCGAGCGACCTCGGGGGGCGGAATGCGGCGCCGCGCCGCGGTGCGCGCGCCCGCCGCACCGCGCTGCACCGACACCCGCCCACCCGACCGACGGCGTCGGACCGATCGCCTACGCTCGCTGCCTCCGATGGCCAGCCCCGCACGCGACCTCCACCAGCGCCTCGTCCTCGACGTCGTCGACCACGAGCCCGCGGCCGCCTTCGAGGTCCCGCCGCGCGGGGACGGCTCGCCCGCGTTCCGCGGCCCGGGCGCGCTGGACTACGCCTGCGGCCGGTGCGCACGCCTCCTCGCCATCGGCGTCCGGCGCGGGGTCTTCGCGGGATTCCTGTGGCGCTGCGCCTGCGGGGCGACGAACCGCGCGCCCCCCGCCGACGCGGGCGCGCTCCGCGCCTGAGATCGCGCGCCGGGAGGCGCCGCCGGTCCACTCCGAGGCCACCGCCCAAGAGGGCTGCCCCGGAACGCGAGCGATCCGGTACGAGGAGGCCGATGACCCCCACCCCCCGGGACGGCCCGGACGCGCGCGAGCGCGCGCCGGACGCGTCCGAGCCGCCGCCGACGCGGCGGCGCCGCTGGCGGCGCTGGCTCGCCGCCGGCGCGCTGATCGTCGCCGCTTACGCGCTGTTCGGGTTCCTGCTCGCGCCGCGCCTGCTGCGCGATGCGCTCCGGACGCGCGGCTCGGCGGCGCTCCACCGGACCGTCTCCGTGGCGGAGGTGAAGGTGAACCCCTTCACGCTCTCCGTCGCCGTCCTCGGCCTCGAGGTGGCGGACCGGGGCTCGCCGCGGCTGGCCGGCTGGGACGCGCTCCACGTGCGGCTCGCGCCGTGGAAGGTGCTGCACGGAGACGTCGGGGTCGCGGAGATCCGCCTCGTCCGACCGTTCGGGCGGGTGGCGCTCGACGCCGGCGGCCGCCTCAACGTGCAGGACCTCCTCGAGGGCGACGGCGCCGCCCCGCCCGCCAAGGCGGAGGAGAAGGAGCCCGCGCTCGGCGTCGCGCTCGACCGCCTCGAGATCGAGGACGCGCGCGTCGTCTTCGAGGACGCGACCCGCTCGCCGCGCTTCGAGACCACCGTCGGCCCGCTCACCATCCGGCTCTCCGACTTCCGCACGCGCGGCGGCGCGGACAGCCGCTATGCGTTCACCGGCACGACCGAGGCGGGCGAGAGCTTCTCCTGGTCCGGCACCGTGCTCACCGGGCCGCTGCGCTCGAGCGGCGCCCTCTCCTTCTCCGGCGTGACGTTGCCGAAGTACGACCCGTACTCCCGCGAGGACGCGCCGGCGCTCCTCGTCGACTCCGGCAAGGTCTCCGTCGACGCGCGCTACGCGCTGGAGTGGGGCACCGCCGCGCGGCGGCTCGCGGTCACCGACCTGAGAGTGGTGGTGGAGGACCTCGGCCTGGCCCGGCGCCGCGACCGCTCGGAGGCGCTGCGCGTGCCGCGCATCGAGCTCTCCGGCGGCGCCCTGGATCTCGTCGGGCGGGTCGCCTCCGTGGCCGAGGTCAAGGTCACCGGCGCGCGCGTGCTGCCGCGGCGCGCCGCGGACGGCACCATGGCGCTCGCGGAGATGCTGGAGCGGCCGCCGCCCCGGCCGGCACCTGCGAAGCCCGCTCCGGAGGCGCCGCCCTGGACGTGGTCCGTCCAGGCGGTGTCGATCGAGGGGATGAGCGTGGAGGCGGAGGATGCGGTGCCTCCCCGGCCGGTGCGCCTGGTGCTGCCGGAGGTGAGCGCGCGGCTCACCGGCCTCACCGGCCGCCCCGACGTGGCCTGTCCCCTCACCGCCTCGATCCGCTGGGGCGAGCAGGGCCGCGTGGCCGTGAACGGCACGGTGTGGCCGCTGGCCGCGCGCGCCGACCTCCAGATCCGCGCCGAGGCGCTCGACCTCGCGCCGCTCGGGCCGTACCTCGACGACGCTGCGCCGCTGCGGCTGGCGGCGGCGCAGCTCGGGCTCGCGGCGCGGGCCACCGTCGACGCGCGCACCGCGACGCCCGCCTGGACCTTCTCCGGCGACGTGCGGCTCGACGGGCTCTCGCTGCGGCACCCGACCCGCGCCGAGGAGGTCCTCCGCTGGCGCTCGCTCGAGCTCGAGGGCGTCGACGTCGGCTCCGATGCGCGCGCCGCGGTGAAGGTGGTGCGCCTCACCGAGCCGCGCCTCCGCGCCGAGATCGCCGACTGGGAGTCGGCCGAAGCGCGGGATGTCCACATGAAGGAAGCCGCAGCAACGGGCGC
>DASTGH010000065.1:0-2884 GCA_035719345.1 Anaeromyxobacteraceae bacterium | reverse complement strand
GGTCGAGCCGCCGCGCGAGCCCCCGGTGCGCGACCAGAAGTGACTTTTTCACGCCGCGCGCGCCCCACACGGGCGGTTCGCGGGCGCGCCGGGCGCGGAAGATCCCGGCTTCCGGAGGTCCGCCATGGCACGCTCGCGCGTCGCCCTCGCCGTCGCAGCAGCCGCCCTCGCCGGCTGTGGGGGGATGGGCAGTAGCGGCCCCGCCTCCCCGACGTTCACGCTTTCCGCCTCGGGCCTCGCGCCGCGCTCGGCCGAGGTGATGAGCGAGGGGTGCGTCTCCTTCCAGAACTCCGACGCCGTCGCGCACCAGATGGAGGCGGACGATCCCAGGGCCTGCTCCGAGCTGGTGCAGCCGCAGCCGCTCGCGCCGGGAGCGACCTGGACCGCGTGCATGCCGATGGGCCCGCGGACCTGCGCGTTCCACGACGCGTCGCCGGGCGCCGACGGCGCCGCGGCGGGCTCGGCCTTCGCCGGCGTCGTCCAGGTCGACGCGCCGATGATGATGCCGATGATGGGCCACGAGATGTGACCCGCTGCACTCCCCACGACAGGAGCCGCTCATGGCCACCGTTCGCGAAGAGGTCCTGCAGGCCAACGCCGCCTACGCCCGGTCGTTCGGCGAGAAGGCCCGCCTCGCCCTGCCGCCGGCGCGGCAGTTCGCCATCCTCACCTGCATGGACGCGCGGCTCGACCCGGCCAAGTACGCCGGCCTGCGCGAGGGCGACGCCCACGTCGTCCGCAACGCCGGCGGCCGCGCCAGCGACGACGCCATCCGCTCGCTCGTCATCTCGCACAAGCTCCTCGGCACGCGCGAGTGGTTCGTCATCCACCACACGAACTGCGGCATGGAGCTGTTCACCGACGAGATCATGCGCGGGCTCCTCGCCCAGAGCCTCGACACCGCGGTCCTCGACGACCGCGGCTGGCACGACGTGGGCAAGGGCCCGGGCTCCGGCGACGGCGAGTTCATCGACTGGCTCACCATCGACTCGCAGGAGCGGAGCGTGACGCGCGACGTGAAGCGGCTCCGCGCCCACCCGCTCGTCCCCGGCGACGTCGCCATCTACGGCTACGTCTTCGACGTGAAGAGCGGCCGCCTCGTCGAGGTCCCCGAGGCGACCGCCGCCGGCCGGCCCACCCGCTGACGCGGGCGCGCGGCTAGCCGGGCTCGTGGAGCTGCGCCAGGAGGTCGCCGAGGCGCCGGGGCTCGGGGATCACGAGGATGAGCCCCTCCAGCGCGTCGGGCCCGCCCGCGGAGAACCGGGTGGCGAGCGCGACGCGCCCGGCCTCGCGGTCCACGAGCCGATCGAGGCAGTCGCGGCCGCCGCCCCGCGCCAGCGTGGGCACGCTGAGGAGCAGGCGGCCGTCGATGAGCCGCGCGATGGCCGAGACGAAGGCGCTCCCCACGATGTTGCCGGACTCCAGCACCGCGCTCTCGGCGAGCGCGCTCCACGCTCCGGGCGCCACCGCATGGCCGAGCGCGGCGGCGAGCCGCTCGGCGTCCGGCTCCGGCAGGAGCAGGACGAGGTGGCCCGAGAGCAACCCCTCGAGCCGCACGCCCACCGCCACCAGGTCCTGCCCGAGCGCCCCCACGAAGTCGGCGATGGCGCCGGCGGCTCGCCCCACCCACGCCTCCGGGACGTCCATCTCCAGCCGGCGGCCGACGAGCTTCCCGAGCGCGGTGAGCGCCTGGCCGCAGCCGATGCTGGCCAGCTCCTGCAGCGCGTCCACCTCCCGGGGCGCGAGCGTCATGCCGCCACCAGGCGCTGGACGTCGAGGATGAAGACCGGCCGGCCGCTGCCGAGGACGGTCACGGCCGAGAGGCCGGCGACGAGGTCGAGCGGCCGCGACAGCGGCTTCAGCACCGCCTCCTGCTGCCCGAGCAGCGCGTCCACCGCCAGCCCGACGCGGCCGCCGTCGCCCTCGGCCACCACCACCGAGCGCACGCCGCCCCGCGCCGGCGGCGCGAACCCGAGCAGCCCGGCGAGCTCGCGCACCGGCACGAGCCGCCCGTCGTAGGCGAGCACCGGCGCGCCCTGGCTGGTGGCGAGGGCGGCGACGTCCACCTGCGCCGCGCCGTGCACCTTGGCGATGGGGAGGCCGAGCACCTCGTCGGCCACGCGCACGAGCAGCACCGGCTGCACCGCGAGCGTGAGCGGGAGGCGCAAGGTCCAGCGCGTGCCGGCGCCGGGCGCGCTCTCCACGTCGAGCGCGCCCCCCAGCGCCTCGACCGCGCGCTTCACCGCGTCCATGCCGACGCCCCGGCCCGAGACCTCGGTCACCTCCTCCGCGGTGGAGACGCCGGGGAGGCAGGCGAGGAGGAGCGCCGCGCGGTCGTCGAGCGCGGCGGCGGCGGCCTCGTCGAGCGCGCCGCGGGCCACGGCCGCGCGCCGCAGCGCGGCCGGGTCCATCCCCTTGCCGTCGTCGGCGACCTCGACCAGGACGCGGTCGCGCTCGCGGCGGGCGGTGACGGTGAGGTGCCCGGTGGCGCCCTTGCCGGCGAGGAGGCGGAGGTGGGGCGCCTCGATCCCGTGATCGACGGCGTTGCGGACGAGGTGGGTGAGCGGCTCGGCCAGGTCGTCGAGGATGGCGCGGTCGACCTCGATCTCGGCGCCGCGCAGCTCCACCTCGACCTGCTTGCCGGTGCGCCGGGCGAGGTCCCGCGCCGCGCGCGGCAGGCGCTCGGCGATGGAGGCGAGCGGGGTCATGCGCGCCGCCATGACCTGGTCGTGGAGGTCCTTCACCCTGGAGGAGAGCCGGTCCACGCCCTCGCCCAGCGGCGCGCGGTGGTCCTCGGGCACGGCGCGAGACAGCTCGCGCAGCTGCGCGGTGGCGAGGATGAGCTCCCCGACCGTGTCGAGGAAGGAGTCGAGCAGCTCGACCT
>DASTGH010000064.1:0-2518 GCA_035719345.1 Anaeromyxobacteraceae bacterium | reverse complement strand
GGGACGCGCGCCCACGTCGAGCTGGCGCCGGGCGAGGCGCCGGCCCGCGCGGAGCCACGCGCCGCCGCGCCCGAGGCGCAGGCGCAGCGCCGGCGCATCCTGCTCGTCGACGACGACCGCGCCCTGCTCAGCTCCTTCTCGCGCGCCCTCGAGCGCCGCTTCGAGGTGGCCGTCGCCGACGGCGTCGAGCCGGCGCTGGCGCGCCTGGCCGCGGAGCCGTTCGACGCCGTCCTCTGCGACGTCATGATGCCGGACGGCGGCGGCGAGCGCGTCTACCGCACGCTGCAGGCGAGCGCGCCGGCCATGGCGGGCCGGGTCGTCTTCGTGACCGGCGGCACCACCACCGCCTCGGCGCGGCGCTTCCTCGACGAGCAGCCGCAGCCGGTGCTGGAGAAGCCGCTCGACCTCTCCACCCTGGCGCGGGCGGTGGAGCGCCTGTGCAGCGAGGGCGCCTCGCCCGCGCGGCTCCACCCGGTCCCCTGAGGCGCACCGGCGCCGCGGCGCTGACCCCGGCCACGTTTCCCCTGGGTCAAGTCCGACCCCGCCGCCGCTCGCACGGCCGTCAGACCCGCCCCGTACCGTCGGTGTCGCGCCGATCCGCGGGGGTCGCGCGCCGGGGAGGAGCGATGGACGTCTTCGCGAAGTGCGCCCACGTCGGTCCGGTGCAGGACCTCATCGACTCGGGGTTCCACGCCTACTACCGCGAGATCGGGTCGGGGGTGGACGCCGAGGTGACCGTCGATGGCCGGCGCATGGTCATGCTCGGCTCGAACAACTACCTGGGCCTCGCCAGCCACCCGCGCGTCAAGGCCGCCGCGGTGCGGGCGGTGGAGACCTACGGCACCGGCACCGGCGGCGCGCGCTGCCTCAACGGAACGCTCGACCTGCACGCCGATCTGGAGCGGCGCCTGGCCCGCTTCTTCCGCCGCGAGGACGCCATCTACTACACGTCCGGTTACATGACGAACCTGGGCGTGGTGGCGGGCCTCGCCGGACGCGGCGACGTGGTGGTCGTCGACCGGCGCGCGCACGCCAGCATCCAGGACGCGGCCCGCATGTCGGAGGCGGAGGTGAAGCGCTTCCGCCACAACGACGTGCGCGACCTCGAGCGCGTCCTCGCCGGCTGCGGCGATGCCGGCAAGCTCGTGGTGGTCGACGGCGTGTACTCCATGGACGGCGACATCGCGCCGCTGCCCCGGATCGCCGAGGCGTGCCGCGCGCACGGGGCGCGGCTGGTGGTGGACGACGCGCACGGCCTGGGCGTGCTGGGCCGGACGGGCCGCGGCACCCCCGAGCACTTCGGCGTGGAGGACGGGGTCGACGTCCTGGTCGGCACCGCCTCCAAATCGCTCCCCGGCCTGGGCGGCTTCGCGGTCGCCCGGCGCGAGGTGGTGCACTACCTCCGCTACACGAGCCGTCCGTTCATCTTCGCGACCAGCCCCGCGCCGGCGGCGGTGGCGGCGGTGCGCGAGGCGCTCCAGGTGGTGGAGGAGGACGCTGCGCTCCGCAACCGGCTCTGGGCGACGACCCGCCGGGTGCACCGCGCGCTCCGGGCGATGGGCTTCGACACCGGCGCCTCGCAGACGCCCATCGTCCCGGTCACCATCGGCACGGTGGAGCGGACGTTCCAGGTGTGGAAGGCGCTCACCGAGGAGGGGCTGTTCGTGAACGCGGTGCTGCCTCCGGCGGGCACCGCCGGGAGCTGCATCATCCGCATGACGTTCATGGCCACGCACACCGACGAGCACGTCGACCGGGTGCTCGGCGCGCTCGAGTCGGTCGGCGCGCGCTTCGGCGTCATCCCGCCCCGGTCCGCCTCGGCGCTGCGGGCGGGCTGACGCCGCGCGGCAGGGCGCGAGGGGCCGCGCGGGCGGGCGCCGCCGATCGGGGTTAGGATCCGGCGGTGCGCCCGCTCGCCGCCGCCCTGCTGCTCCTCGCCGCCGCGCCCTGCCCCGCGGCGGCGGCCGATCGCTTCCGCAGCGACGACCTCGCCGGCGCGGTGGCCGAGGCGAGCCGCAAGGACGTCCCCATCTTCGTCGAGGTGTGGGTCCCCTGGTGACCCTCCTGCCGCTTCATGCGCGCCTACGTCCTCTCGGACGCGAGGCTCGCGCGGCAGGCCGGGCGGTTCGTCTGGCTCGAGGTGAACGCGGAGGCGGACGCCGGCGCGCCGTTCCTGGAGCGGTTCCCGGTCGAGGTCTACCCGACGCTGTTCGTGCTCGATCCCTCGGGGCGGCGCGCCCTGGTGAAGTGGGCCGGCTCGGCCACCGCCGAGCAGGTGGCGAGGCTGCTCGACGAGGGCCGCGCCGCGCTCGCCGGCGTGCGCGGGCCCGAGGCGACGCTGGCGCACGGCGACGCCGCGCTGGCCAGGGGCCGGTTCGCGGAGGCGGCCGCCGCCTATCGCGAGGCGATCGCGGCCGGCGGACCGCGCTGGGCGCGGCGTGGGCGCGCTGCCGAGGCGCTCGTCACGCTGCTCTCGAGCGACGGCGACGCGGCGGGGCCGACGATCCGTGCGTCGGCG